>NZ_JAMYOX010000024.1:0-93436 GCF_040320025.1 Mesorhizobium sp. M0808 | reverse complement strand
CCCATCTGCCCCTCGCCTATGCCCCCGCCAAAGGGCGCCTTCCCCCCAGCCCGGGGCCCTTGGCCAGCGCCTGCATCGGGCCGTCGCCCACACGGTCTCGGCTGCGGCCTTGTCGATGCGGCCGCCGAGCGCCGAGAGCGCGGCTCGGGTCTCGGCGTCGTAGACCGAAAGCCGGCCACCGCGGTGGAAATTATGCTGCCCTGCCGGTGGCCCATCGGCAGCGTCGATCCGGTAGAGCGCAACCAGAAAGCCGGCCAGCGAACGGGCGAACTCAGTGAGATCGGCAATCAGTTCGCCAGCCGCCGGTCTGCCGCCAAGCCAGCGATAGACGGACCAAGGCCATGGATAGCCTTCCCCGGGCGCGCCTTTGGCCAGCGGCACGGGTATCGGCAGAGGCAGGTGAGGCGCCAGGCGGGGCAGCCAGCGATGCTCCTTCTCGACCTGGGCGACATAGGCGGCAGCGCTCGGCAGCCGCACCGACATGCTGTCGCCCAGCCGGAACGTGCGGTTGTCCCAGCCGCCAGGCTCGACCGTCTCTACCGGCAGGTCCGCCCATTTGGGGAACTGCGCGGCAATCAGCCGGCGAACAAGTGCGGCATCTATCGGCATGCCTGGCGTTCGTTCATCGGGCGGCATCGGGCTTGCTCCGATCTTCTGAATAGCCGGCGGTCCATCTTTTTGTCGCCGCACTCTTGCGGCGCCAGTGATTCCACTTGGCTGCAAGTTCTCTAAGCCTTGCGTTCCCAGCGCCGGTCAGGCGTTTGCTGCCAGTAGGTCACGGTGTGGCCGGCCTCCTTCATTGTCTTCCAATGCGTGCGTGCCGCCTCTAGCTGGGCTGCATCGTGGCCGTCGAACAGGAACACGGCGCGCTGGTAGCCGCCAAGCTCCGGCGGCACCGCCCCATCGACCAGGAAGCGTATCTGCGCCTGGTTCGGATTGTCAGGGCCGACGGTCAGAAGCACCGGCTGCTCGGCGGGATGGGCTTCGCGGTCCGTTGCGTGGGCCAGAAACGAATCGTCCCGGAAAGTCCACAGATGCTGGTCCAGCGCGTCGCGCCGTTCCTCGGTGCCGGTCTGCACCACGGCGCGCCAACCGCGATCGACACTGCGCTCCAGGAGGCCGGGCAGCGCATCCTCCAGCGTCGATTCGGTCAGGTGATAAAACAGAATCTCGGCCATGCGTTCAGTCTACATTGTCGGAGTCCCGCCCCAGCCGCTCATTGCTCGTAATGATCGCGCACCAGCCGGTCGAGCAGCCTGACGCCGAAGCCGGAAGCCCATGACTGGTTGATCTCGTTGGAAGGCGCGCCCATCGCGGTGCCGGCGATGTCGAGATGCGCCCAGGGCGTGTCCTTGACGAAGCGCTGCAGGAACTGCGCGGCAATGATGGCGCCGCCATGGCGGCCGCCGATGTTCTTCATGTCAGCATTCTTGGAATCGATCAGCTTGTCGTATTCGGCACCGAGCGGCATGCGCCACACCCGCTCCTGCGTCGCCTGTCCGGCCGCCGTCAACCGGTCCGCCAACTCGTCATTGTTGGAGAACAGGCCGGCATAATGCTGGCCGAGCGCGACCATGATGGCGCCGGTCAGCGTCGCCAGATTGATCATGAATTTCGGCTGGAAGCGGTCGTTGCAGTACCAGAGCGCATCGGCCAGCACCAGGCGGCCCTCGGCGTCGGTATTGAGCACTTCGATAGTCTGGCCCGACATCGAGGTGACAATGTCGCCCGGTCGCTGAGCGTGGCCGTCGACGGCGTTTTCAACCAGCCCGACAATGCCGACGACATTGACCTTCGCCTTGCGCGCGGCCAGGGCGTGCATCAGCCCGGTGACGGCAGCAGCGCCGCCCATGTCGCCCTTCATGTCCTCCATGCCCGACGCCGGCTTGATCGAATTGCCGCCGGTGTCGAAGGTGACGCCCTTGCCGACGAAGGCGACCGGGCTTTCCTTGGCCTTGCCG
Source organism: Mesorhizobium sp. M0808 (assembly GCF_040320025.1). NCBI lineage: Bacteria > Pseudomonadati > Pseudomonadota > Alphaproteobacteria > Hyphomicrobiales > Phyllobacteriaceae > Mesorhizobium > Mesorhizobium sp. M0808. The sequence continues at coordinate 91,475 of NZ_JAMYOX010000024.1, read as the reverse complement.
CCGTCCCACCGCATGACCGCGATGCGGGCGCCACGCGGCGAACCCTGCGCTACGCCCAGCAGCGAACCCATGCCGAGCTTCTTCATCTCCTTCTCGGCCAGGATCTCGACCGTGACGCCGAGCGCCTCCAGTTCGGCGATGCGGGCGGCGAATTCCACCGGTCCCAAAACATTGGCCGGTTCATTGACCAAATCGCGCGCCAGCAAGACGCCGTCGATCACCGCCGCTTCATCGGCGAAGGCCTTCTTTGCAGCTGCCGGATCGGCGGTGTGAATAGTCACCTTGACCGGCTTTTTTGGCTCGCGCTTGTCGTCACCATTGTTCTTTTTGGTCTTGTACTTGTCGAAGGAATAGCTGCGCAGCAGGATGCCCGCTGCAAGCTGAACGGCTTGCCTGCCGCTGACGGCCGCACCGGGAAGATCGAGCACGACGGCCACTTCGGTTGCCTTGCGAAAGGACGCGGCAATCGTGCCGCCGAGCTTCAGCCAGGCGTAATCATCGAGATTGGAGCCCTTGCCGGCACCGACCGCCACCAGCCGCTCGAGCGATGTCCCTTCCGGTGCCAGCACTTCGACCAGGCTGGCGAATTTGCCGGTGAAGTCGGCGACCGGAAAAGCCCGCTCGAGGGTCTTTGCCGGATCGCAAGCCCTGGCGGCATCGCTGAGGCCGCCCTCGTCGGCCACCAGAACGAAAACGCTGCCTTTTTTGGGCGCGGCGAATTTGGCAAAGGCGATCGAGGGTCTCGAATTCATCATGTCCTGCTTTCGGGGAAGTGAGTTGGATTATCGCGAGAAACGTTCGTCAGTGAGCGGCGGGTTGAAACAGCTCGATGACATTGCCCGATGGGTCTTCGAGCAGCGTCTGGGAACCGCCGACGCCCGTTATGATATCGTTGCGAAAGACAAGTCCAGCACTCTTGAGGCGCGCAACCTCTTCTTTCAGGTCCGGCACCACCAACAGGATGCGATTCCAACCTCCCGGCACCGGCTGCCGGCCATCCGGCATCGCCCGTGCACCCGAACTGCCGGGTCCGCTTAGAAGGAGCCGTAAAGCGCTGCGTGTGACGGAAGCAAAAGCCGGTCGCGCGTCCTGTTCAACAGCGAAGCCCAGATGTCCACAGTAGAAGTCGATCGAGGCGGCGACATCATCGACCATGTAGCGAATGCTGACTGGCGTCATGACCATTGGCCTTTCGGTTCGAGCACCTTTCAACAAGGCGTGTCTATTGCGGGCGGAACAGTCGGCATAGTCCGGCTCATCATCGCTGCTTGACAATCCGCGCCGCTATCGCCCTGGCCTGAATGCGGGCGTTGGCGAAACAACCGCGAATGCTCGGCCGCATGCCGGTAAACCACAGACCAGGCAATTTCGGATCGGCATCGCCGCCGTTGAAAAGCGGAACGCCCTTGCCGTCGAGAACGCCGAGCTTGCCGAACATCTGCTCCAGACCGGTGCGATAGCCGGTCGCCGCAATGACGATATCGGGCGTGATCAACCTGCCGTCATTCAATACGATGCCGTCTTGGGTAAATTCCCGCAATGGTGGCACCACCACGATCGTGCCTGCCTTTATGGCGCGAACCGCGCCGTCATCGGCTGCGATCGCGGTGTAGTCGGCGCTCAGACGGCTCGCACCGCCTGTGGGAGCCGGCGGAAGCCCAAATTTCGTCAGGTCGCCGAAAACCAGGCGCTGGGTTGTCGCCATCACCGCATCGGCCAGCCGCACCGGCAAGCTCGCCATCAACGGTGAAAGCCTGTGGACGGCGACCTTGCCGATGCGTTTCGGCAGCAGCGACGGGCCGTTGCGGGCCGACAGCCAGATGCTTTGGGCATCTGCATTCGCAAGATGGTTGAGTGCGTCGAACCCCGAATTGCCGGCTCCGACGACCAGCACCCTTTTGCCGACGTAGTCCTTCGCCTCGCCAAAATCGGCCGAATGGATAATCCGGCCTGCAAAATCCTTCATGCCTTTCCACGCAGGAATAAACGGCTGCCGGTCGCGCCCGGTGGCGACGACGACATGACGCGCCAGACGACGTCCGGCGTTCGTCCGCACGGTCCAGTGATCGCCGTCGAACGTGATCTCTTCAACGGCAACGCCGAATGCCACCGGCAGACCATGCGCCTGGCTGAAATCGTTCAGATGGCGAATGACGGCCGATTTGTGCGGAAAAGCCGGGGTGCCTGCGGGATAGCCGACGCCGGGCAGCGTCGAGAGATCGCGATGCGTATTGAGGTGCAGCCGCTGGTGCCGCCGATGCCAGGGTTCGGCAAGCCGGCTCTCCTTTTCCAGGACGAGCGTCGGTACGCCGGCCTTCATCAAGGCGTGGGCGGCGGCAAGGCCGGCCGCGCCGGCCCCGACCACGATCGCGCCGTCAAAGACCGCTTCCCGACCGGTTTGACCGCGCAATTTTTCCGCTTCCATGCTGGGGCTCAACAGATCCTGACCCGTCTTATCACGCCGCGGCGGTCGCGACCGGCGCGACATTTGGTCGTTTTGCCGCATTTGGCAAGACTTTGGCCGAAATCGCTCCCATATGCGATATCGAACCATCCACGATTCGTCGCGGCACGGCCCCGCTTCCCGCCGCAACCTGTTGTTAACCAACAATGTTCGCTCTTTCTTATCCATTGCCGCCGACACTCCGGCCCAGCGGATTTTGCGATCCGGGACAGAACCCAGATCGAACCGCCAAACTGAGCCAGTTGTGCAGCCGGCGCCGGACGACTACCTTGTTCCAAGGCATGATGCCGTTCGAAATCGCCGAGAAAAGCCTTCATGAAGGTCGTTGAACGTTACATCATGCGCCGTGCTTTCGCGGTATTCGCGCTGGCGCTCGTCTGGACGCTGGCGATCGTCTGGACGACTCAGGTGCTCGCCCGCATCGACCTCGTCACCGATAGCGGTCAGTCGGCCCTCACCTTCTTCGAAGTCGCAGCGCTGATCATCCCGACAATCGTTCCGATCGTCGTGCCGTTCGCCCTGGTGGTCGCGGTCGCCCAGATCCTCAGCGTGATGAATTCGGATTCGGAGCTGGCCGTCATCAATGCCGCCGGCGCTTCACGCTGGACCATTGTCAGGCCGATCATGCTTCTGGCACTTGCAGCCAGCGTTTTTTCCTTCGCCGTCGACAATGGCGTCGATCCTTACGCACGCCAGAAGAACCGCGAGTTGATTGCGTCGTCGCGTGCCGATCTGTTGTCGTTGATCATCCAGGAAGGCACCTTCCGCAAGATCGACGACGGCCTGTTCCTGCAGGTTGGCGAACGGCTTCCCGACAACCGCCTCGGCGGCATCTTCGTCGCCGATTCGCGCGAAGAAGGCGTCAATCTCATCTACTACGCCAAGACCGGCAGCATCATCGAACGCGGCGACGAGAAGGTGCTGATGATGAATGACGGCGTCATCCATCGCAAAACCATGACCGGCGACCTCTCGGTGATCCGGTTCACCTCCTACGCCTTCGACTTGTCCGCTTTCATGTCGGCATCATCTGACATCCTGCTTTTGCCGAAGGACCGGACGACCCAGTATCTGCTCAATCCCAGTCCGAACGACAAGATGTACCAGCAAAAGCCGAACAGGTACCTGGCCGAGCTCAACCAGCGTTTTTCCGAGTGGTCCTATTCGCTCGTCTTCGCGCTGATCGCGCTCGCCGTTGCCGGAGATGCGCGCTCGCATCGCGAGGCGCGTGTGCACCCGCTGATCACGGCAATCGCGATCGCGCTGTTCGTGCGCTGGCTCGGGTTCTTTGCCGCCGGCAAGGCCGACAAGGTGCCGCAATATGCCTATATGGTCTACGGCGTCCCGATCGTGGCATCGGCGATCGCCATCTGGTTCATCGTGTCCAACCGGACCATGGAACTGCCGGTTGCCTGGGCCGATTGGATAACCAATCTTGCCGGCCGCTTCAGTGACGGCTGGAGCGCCATCAAGCTCCGTTTTGCCGGGCGTGGCGCATCCGGACAGGGAGCCGGCTGATGGGCTGGACTCTGGGTCGGTACTTCTTCTTTCGCTATGTGACGATCACCATCTGGTTCTTCATCGGCCTCTTGGCGCTGGTGTTCCTGATCGATTTCACCGAGCTTTCCGGCCGCACGACCGGCGTGCCGGGCTTCACCTACGCAACTGCGTTCGCCATTTCGGGGCTCAGGATGCCGATGATCATGCTGCAGACGGTGCCGTTCGTCGGCCTGTTCTCGGCGATGGCGACGTTGGTGTCGCTCAACCGCAAATATGAATTGGTCATTGCCCGTTCCGCCGGGGTTTCCGCATGGCAATTCCTGCTGCCGTGCTGCATCGGGGCGCTGCTGTTTGGAGCCTTGTCGGTCGGCGTCATCAATCCGGTAGCCGCGCACGCCTATTCCTGGTCCGAGGAGATCGAGACCCAGCTCCGTTCGGGCAAGTCGAACAGCGTCTCGGCCGATGCTGCGCCCTGGATCAGGCAGAAAACCAACGCCGGCGACACCATCATCGGCGCGCGCGCCATTCTCAATCAAGGCCTAGAGATGGCCGACGCGGTCTTCTTCAGCTTCAGCCCGCAAGGCGACATCATCGAGCGCAAGGATGCGGCGCGCGCCTTTTTGCGGGACGGCTACTGGGAATTGCAGGACGTCAAGGTGTTCCGGGACGGTACCATCCAGTCGTTACCCAGCGATCGGCTGCCGACCAATCTCAAGCCGGAATTCGTGCAAGAGCGGTTGGCGCGCCCTGAGACCATTCCCTTCTACGATCTGCCCGGCAAGATCGAAGTGGCCCGCTCCTTCGGCCTCAAGGCAAATGCCTTCGCCATGCAGTTCAATTCCCTGATTGCGCTGCCCTTCCTGCTTGTCGCGATGACGCTGATTGCGGCAACGGTATCAATGCGATTTGCGAGGATGGGGCAGTCGGCAACGATGATTCTGGGTGGCATCGTGGCCGGGTTTCTGCTTTATGTCGTTTCGGTGCTGGTCAAGGCATTCGGCGTAGCGGGATTCGTACCCACGGCCGTAGCGGCTTGGGTCCCGGTTGTCGTGGCTATGTTCTTCGGGGTGACATTCCTGCTATACAAGGAAGACGGCTAGTGAGGGAGGCGGTTTTGCGCAGCCATAGGCACGCCGGTTTGGCACGCCTCTCTGCGGCGAGCGCCTTGGCGTGCCTGCTTGCCAGCGCCGCCCCGGTTGCTCCGGCTTTTGCCCAGGACGTCAGTGAGCTGGCAAAGAAGGTTCCGAGCGGCACGCAGATGCTGCTGGCAGCCGATACGCTGGTCTACGACAACGACAAGCAGACCGTGACGGCCGTCGGCGGCGTCCAGATCGACTACGGCGGCAACCGTCTGGTCGCCCAGCGGGTCGAATACAACCGCAACACCAAACGCCTCGTCGCCAGCGGCAATGTCGAACTCGTCAATAGCGACGGCACCAAAATCTATTCGCAGCATGCCGACATCACTGACGATTTCGCCGACGGCTTCGTCAACGCGCTGCGGGTCGAGACCATAGACAAGGCGTATTTCGCCGCCGAAAGCGCGGAGCGCATGGGCGGCGTGCTGACGACGTTCCACAATGGCGTCTACACCGCCTGCGAGCCGTGCGAGGACAAGCCCGACAAAGCGCCGACCTGGCGTATCAAGGCCAGGAAGATCATCTGGAACGGCGAGAAGAAGACGGTTCGCTTCGAGAACTCGAATTTCGAGTTCTTCGGCTTTCCGCTGGCCTATCTGCCGGCTTTCGAGATCGCCGACCCAACGGTCAAGCGCAAGAGCGGCTTCCTGATCCCCGGCGTCGCCTACAAGAGCGATCTCGGCGTCGGTGTTAAAGTCCCCTATTATTTCGCGCTCTCGCCGACCTACGATCTCACTGTCACTGGCAGCGGCTATACCAAGCAAGGTTTCCTCGGTGAGGCCGAGTGGAGGCAGCGCTTCAACAACGGTCAGTACAGCCTGAAGATTGCGGGCATCCGGCAGGAGAATCCCGACGCCTTCATCGACGACAATGGCCACAACGTGAATTCGGGTACCGAAGGCGACCCGAACAGGTTCCGCGGCATGATGGGCACCCAGGGCCAGTTCGCCATCAACCCGCGCTGGGACTTCGGCTGGGACATCCTGCTGCAGAGCGACAAGAATTTCGCGCGCACCTACGACATCGATGGCTTCAACGATAGCGTGCACCGCTCCGAGGTGTACCTGACGGGGCTCAACGATCGCAATTACTTCGACGTGCGCGCCATGCACTTCGAGGTTCAGGAAGACACGCTCGCCAGCGATCCGACTGCACGCGCCGCCAAGCAGCCCTGGGTGCTGCCCTCGCTCGACTACGCCTATATCCCCGACATGCCGGTGGCCGGCGGGCAGCTGTCGTTCGACGTCAACGCGCGGGTCATTGACCGCGACAGGCTCGATACGGCTCTTGCAAATTCGGGCATCCCTTCGTCCGTCAACAACGTCCGCGGCATCGACGGTCAATCCGGGCGCCTTACCGCGGAAGCCGAATGGAAGCGCACCTTCACCACCGATGGCGGGCTGCTGCTGACACCGCTCCTGGCGCTGCGCGGCGACGCCGGCTACGTCAACGCCTCCTCGGCCTCGCTCGACGCCGTCAACCAGATGGCGACCAATCTCGGCGTCGAGGACGATATGCGTTCATCGCTTGCCCGCTACATGGCGACCGCCGGCCTTGAGATGCGCTGGCCGGTGCTGTTTTCGATGACCAGTTCCAGCCATGTCTTCGAACCGATGGCGCAGGTATTCATGCGTCCGAACGAGCAATATGTCGGCGGGCTGGCGGTCCCCAACGAGGACGCCCAGAGCTTCGTCTTCGACGCCACGACGCTGTTCGAGCGCGACAAATTCTCGGGCTATGACCGCATGGAAGGCGGCACACGCGCCAATGTCGGGCTGCGCTATTCCGGCGCATATGACAATGGCTGGGGCACCAATGCGGTGTTCGGCCAATCCTACCAGCTCGGCGGCCAGAACTCGTTCGGCACGCCGGACCTGGTCAATGTCGGCGCCTATTCGGGTCTTGAAACTGCAACCTCCGACTATGTCGGCCTTGTCGGCTTCAACAGCCCCAGCGGGTTTTCCGGCTCGGTCAGCGGCCGTTTCGACGAGCAAAGCTTCGAGATCCGCCGCGCTGAGGTAAAGGCCGCCTTTTCAGGCCTGCCGGTATCGCTGAGCGCCAAATACGCCTTCATCCAGGCGCAGCCGCTCTATGGCTTCTCGACCGATCGCCATGAGGTTACGCTCGGCGCCTCGACACATCTTGCCGAGAATTGGCGCGTCTTTGGCACCGGCACGTATGATCTGGAGCAGAGCGTTCTGGTCAAGGACGGGGTCGGCTTTGCCTATAGTGATTCGTGCTTTACCTATTTGATGACGTTTTCGGAAAGACGTGACCTGAACACCAAGGAAGTATCGCAGAACGTCGGCTTCAACCTGTCGTTCCGCACGCTCGGCGATTTCGGCTCGTCGCAACGCTCCATCGACACCATTCAATAACGGGCAGCGGTCGGCAACGGGGCGGCTGGCGGACGACATTGTTTCGCCGCATAGAGCAGGCACGAATTTTGACGGCCTGAACTGGGATAGGTTGGGCCGAATCGGGATGGAATTGGGATGCTTTCGATGAGGAAATACCTCTTTTCGGCAGGGTTCGCGCTGCTGGTGGCGTTCTCGACCACCGCGGTGACGCGGCCAGTTTTCGCCACCGAAATCAAATACGTCGTCAACAATATACCGATCACCACCGGCGACATCCAGCATCGGGCCGCTTTCCTGCGCCTGCAGCACAGAAAGGGCGATGCCGGCCAGGAAATGATCGACCAGACGCTGCGTCTGGCCGAAGCCCGGCGGCTCGGCATCCGCATCAGCGACGCGCAGGTCGATGCCGCTTATCAGCGTTTCGCCACCAGCAACAAGATGCCGCTCAAGCAGCTTGACGGCGCGATGGCGCAATCCGGCGTCACCAAGGAGCATTTCAAGGAGTTTATCCGGGCGCAGATGGCCTGGAACCAGGCGCTGACCGCGCGTTCCCGTTCCGGAGACGGTGGCGGCGCCATGAGCGAGCAGGACCTCGTCAAGCGCATGCTCGAAAAAGGCGGCAGCAAACCGAGCGCCACAGAGTACATGTTGCAACAGGTCATCTTCGTGGTGCCGGCCGCCGAGCGAACCGCGACGCTGGCCAAGCGCAAACGCGAAGCCGACGCCATGCGCGCCCGCTTCAACGGCTGCAACACCACGCGCGAATTCGCCAAGGGCCTGATCGATGTCACCGTTCGCGATCTCGGCCGGGTGCTGGCGCCGCAATTGCCGGCGGACTGGGCCGAGCAGATAAAGGCTACAAAGGTCGGCGGCGCCACCACGACGCGCGAAACCGACCGCGGTGTCGAATTCATCGGCATCTGCTCGTCGCGCGAAGTGTCAGACGACAAAGCCGCGCAGATGGTGTTCCAGAGTGAAGGTTCGAACGACAAGAACGCCGACGAACTCTCGAAGAAATATGTCGAGGAGTTGCGGAAGAAAGCCCGCATAATCGAGCGCTGAAGTCGAAGCGCCGTGGCTGACGCAGAGCTTCCGCTGGCGTTGAGCGTCGGCGATCCGTCCGGCGTGGGGCCGGACATCGCCATCGCTGCTTGGCAGGCCCGCGAAAGCGCTGGCGTTCCGTCATTTTATCTCCTTGCCGATCCGGCACTGATTGCCGCGCGAGCGCACAGGCTCGGCACCGATATCGCGATTGCCGAGACGACGCCGGCGTTAGCGCCGGGGGTGTTTTCGCGCGCGCTGCCGGTGGTGGCGCTTGCTGCCCGTTTCGTCGACAGTCCCGGCCGCCCGGATCCAGCCAACGCCGCCGGCATCATCGAGGCGATCGACCGCGCCGTTGCCGACTGCCTGGCCGGCCGCGCTGCCGCGGTCGTCACCTGCCCCATTGCCAAGAAGCCGCTCTACGACGCCGGCTTTCGCTTTCCCGGCCACACCGAATATCTGGCGCATCTGGCATCGCTTCACACCGGCACCGAAGTGACGCCTGTGATGCTGCTTGCCGGACCGGACCTGCGCACGGTGCCGATCACCATCCACATCGCGCTGGCCGAGGTGCCGAAAGCGCTGACGACGGACCTTATCGTCGCCACCGGCCGCATCACCGCCGCCGACCTTGCGAACCGCTTCGGAATTGCCAAGCCGCGGCTCGCCATTGCCGGCCTCAACCCGCATGCCGGCGAAGGCGGCACCATGGGCACCGAAGACGAGCGGATCGTGCGCCCGGCGGTCGACCGGCTGAGGCAGGAAGGGATCGACGCCTTCGGGCCATTGCCGGCCGACACGCTGTTTCATGCTCGCGCCCGCGCCGGCTACGACGTGGCGCTCTGTATGTATCACGACCAGGCGCTGATCCCGGCCAAGGCGCTGGCGTTTGACGAGGCGGTCAACGTCACGCTCGGCCTGCCCTTCGTCCGCACCTCGCCCGACCACGGCACCGCCTTCGACATCGCCGGCAAGGGCATCGCCCGTGCCGACAGCCTGATTGCAGCGCTGAAACTCGCTCGCGTTCTTGCCGATACCGGGAAAAGGCCGTAGGCCCTGAGCCCAATCAGCCAAATTCGATGGCCTTAACCCGATGAGCCCGCCTGATGAGCCCAGCCCGATGAGCATAGACGGCCTGCCGCCACTGCGCGAGGTGATCGAGCGCCATGGGCTGCAGGCGAAAAAGGCGCTGGGCCAGAATTTTCTGCTCGACCTTAACCTGACAAGCAAGATTGCACGGACCGCCGGCGACCTGAGCGACGTTACGGTTATCGAGGTCGGTCCCGGTCCGGGCGGGCTGACTCGTGCCCTGCTCCTCAACGGCGCCCGGCGGGTCGTCGCCATCGAGCGCGACGAGCGCTGCCTGGCGGCCCTGGCCGAGATCGCGAACCACTATCCGGGCCGGCTCGAGATCGTAGCTGGCGATGCGCTGAAAGCTGATTTTGCAGCGCTTGCCAAAGGAGTGCCGGGAAGCGGCGGGTCGAAAATCGTTGCCAACCTGCCCTACAATATCGGCACCGAATTGCTGATCCGCTGGCTGACCGTTACCGAGTGGCCGCCTTTCTACACATCGATGACGCTGATGTTCCAGCGCGAGGTCGCCGAACGCATTGCAGCCAGCCCCGGCAGCGAGGCCTATGGTCGGCTCGGCGTGCTGGCCGGCTGGCGGACGGAGGCGAAGATCGCCTTCGACGTACCGCCGCAGGCGTTCACGCCGCCACCCAAGGTGACGTCCTCGGTGGTGCATCTTGTGCCGCGTGCCAACCCCTTGCCGGCAGAGGTGAAACGGCTCAGCCGCGTCACCGAAGCGGCATTCGGCCAGCGCCGGAAAATGCTGCGGCAGAGCGTGAAAAGCCTCGGCGGCGAGGCACTGCTCACCCGCGCCGGCATCGATCCGACCAGGCGTGCGGAGACGCTCAGCGTCGAGGAATTCGTTCGCCTGACCAACGCGGTGTGATGCCGGGAAGCGTCCGCGTGAAATTTCCGCTCTCATGGCATAGATAGCCGGACAAACCCTGCCCGGAGACAAACAGTGGCCGCCTATGTCATTTCCGACGTCACGATCCGTGACGCAGAGGCTATCGAAGCCTATCGCGCCCGCGCGGCTGCCTCCATCGCCCAGCATGGCGGGCGCTATCTGGTACGCGGCGGCGAGGTGGAAAGGTTGGAAGGCGACTGGTCTCCCGGGCCGCTGATCATCGTGGAATTCCCCGACATGGACACGGCGCGGCGTTGGTACCGCTCCGCCGAATATGCCGCGGCATTGGAACTGCGCGACGCCGCGCTCAGCCGCAATCTGATCCTGGTCGTGGGGACAGCGCCTTGATCAATCCGTCTTTTCGTCGAGCAGCCCCGAGACGAAATCGAACAGGCCCGGCCGGCGATCGCGTCTGAGTCGTTCGGCCGTGACGATGCCCCGCACCTCGGCGAAAGCGCGGTCGAGATCGTCGTTGACGATGACGAAATCATATTCCTTCCAGTGCTCGATCTCGTTGCGGGCGTTCTTGAGCCGCGTCTCGATCACCGCTTCCTGGTCCTCGGCGCGACGCTTCAGCCGCGCCTTCAATTCCTTCATCGATGGCGGCAGGATGAATATCGAGACGATGTCGGCGCGCATCTTCTCCTTGAGCTGCTGAGCGCCTTGCCAGTCGATGTCGAACAGCATGTCGCGGCCTTCGGCCAGCGCCTGTTCAGCCGGCTCGCGCGGCGTCGCGTAGCAATTGCCATGCACCTCCGCCCATTCGAGCAGCGCATCGGAATCGCGCAGCCGCTCGAACTCGCGCATGGTACGGAAGTGGTAATGGACGCCCTCGATCTCGCTGCCGCGGCGTGGCCGCGTGGTGACCGAGACCGACAATTCCAGGCTGGAATCGCTCTCCAGCAGATTGCGCGCAATCGTCGACTTGCCGGCGCCTGACGGCGACGACAAGACCAGCATCAGCCCGCGGCGCCGAATGCGGGAACCCACATCCCTAGCGGTCATGGGGCTTGGCAGTCATGTGGCTTGGCATCGGGATCATTCCAGATTCTGGACCTGTTCGCGAAACTGGTCGACGACCGCCTTCAGTTCCAGCCCGATGGCGGTGACGGCGGCAGCATTCGACTTGGAACACAGCGTATTCGATTCGCGGTTGAATTCCTGTGCCAGGAAATCGAGCTTGCGGCCGATGGCCCCACCTCCGGCGAGCAGTGCCCGCCCCGACACCACGTGCGTCTTCAGCCGGTCGATTTCCTCGCGTATGTCGGCCTTGGTGGCCAGGAACGCCGCTTCCATATGCAGCCGGCTGGCGTCCAGGTTGGCAGACGCGTCCATCAACAGGCGGATCTGCTCGGCGAGCCTTTCGCGGATCGTGGCCGGTTCGCGTGATGGATCGGCCTCGGCCCGCAGCGTCAGCGCCTCGATGGCGTCGATATGGCCGGACAACAGGGAACGAAGTGCCGCACCTTCGCCCTGGCGCGCCTGGTGCAGCCCGTTCAGTGCTGCTTCCAGCGCCGACAGTATTGCGGTATCGAGCGCACTGCGCGCCTCTTCGGTTTCGATGGTTTCGGGAATGTCGAGGACGCCGCGCAGCGCAAGCAGCCCGTCGGCCGCCGCAGGGGCTACTCCGAACTGCTCCTGCAGCCGCTTGGCCAACCCCGCCAGATCCTTCAGGAAAGCCTCGTTGACCACAGGTTGCGCTTGAGCGCCGGCGGCGCGGCCAATGGTCAGCGTCATCTGGAAATTGCCGCGCGCAAAACGCTTTTGCACCGTCTGCCGGACGGCCGGCTCCAGCCGGTCGAAACCTTGCGGCAGCCGCAGCCTGACCTCGACGCTTTTGCCGTTGACGGACTTGGCTTCCCAGGCAATCGAAGTGCCGTCGTGTTCGGCGACACTGCGCGCAAAACCGGTCATGCTCTGCAAGTTCATGTAGCCGTGCGTCCCTTTGCCGAATGCCCCTCAAGCCGGAGCGATTTTCTCCGGACAGGATCATGTGAATTTCAATGCCATAGCAGCCCTTGCACATCCACCCGGACATGCACAGGGCCAACCTGATGGCGTCCGGCCCTACTGGGCGGCGGTGGCGCCCGCATCGTCAACGATGGCTCCCGCCGGCGTGTCGGCTCCGGTATTGGTTGCCCCGGCCTTGGCGGCGTCCTGCGCCTGCTTTTTCAGCAGTGCCCGGTAGCGAGCGACATTCTCGTTATGCTCATCGAGCGTCGAGGCAAAGACGTGCCCGCCGCTGCCGTCGGCGACGAAGTAGAGATCGCTGGTCTTCGACGGATTGGCGACGGCCTCCAGCGCCGCACGGCCGGGATTGGCGATCGGCGTCGGCGGCAAGCCGTTGATCAGATAGGTGTTGTAGGGCGTGGGCTTCTGGATGTCCGACTGATAGATCGGGCGGTCGATGGGTTTGCCCTTGCCGCCGAACAGGCCGTAGATGATGGTCGGGTCCGACTGCAGCCGCATACCCTTGGCCAGCCGGTTGAGGAAGACGGCGGCTACGCGCGAGCGTTCATCGCCCTTGCCGGTCTCCTTCTCGACGATCGAGGCCAGGGTGACAAAATCCTCAACGTTGGCGATCGGCAAATCCGGCGCTCGGCGCTGCCAGACCTCGTCGACCAGCTTCTTCTGGTCGGCCAGAAGCTTGTCGACCATCTGCTGGCGTGTTGCGCCGCGGGTGAAACGCAGCGTGTCGGTGGCGAGGCTGCCCTCAGGTGGAGTGGTCGACGGCATATCGCCGGTCAGCGCGTCCTGCTCGGCGATCCGTTGCAGCGCCTGCTCGACCGTCAGCCCCTCGGGGATAGTCAGCGAATACATCACCGACTTGCCGCTCTTCAGCAGTTCCATGATATCGTGCATCGACGCCTGCGGCTTGATCTCGTATTCGCCGGCCTTCAGGGCCGAATCATTGCCGAAGGCGCGCACGCCAAGGCGGAAAATGCGGGCGTCGCTGATCAGCCCTCGCCGCTCAAGCTGGTCAGCGATCTCCTGGACGCCGCTATTCGGCTTGACCAGGAAAGTGTCGCCATTGGCCGACGGGCCGGGCTCGTTGAACTCCTGCTTGCCGAAATACAGCGCAACGCCTGCCGCCAGCACCATCAGCATCACCGAAGAGATGACGAAGTTCATGAACACGACGAACTGGCTGCGCGAGGCACGCGAGCGCTTCGGCGGCGGCGTGCCGGCCTCGGGCCGCAACGCCTCGCTGGCCGTCTTCGGCACGATCGGGCCGGGCGTTGCTGCCCGTTGCCCGAATTCCCCGTTATCGGCCGGATTTGTGTTCATAGCGCCCTACCATTTGATCTTGCGACGAATCCCCTCGGGCAGAGTAGGGGCGAATATGGCAAAATTGACGGCAGACGGAAACCGGCAGAGCGGTCAGCCATTGTAGCGCTGGAAGACGAGCGAGGCGTTGGTGCCACCGAAGCCGAAGGAGTTGGACAGCGCCACGTCGATCTGCCGGGCCCGCGGCTTGTGCGGCACCAGGTCGATCGCCGTTTCGCGCTCCGGATTGTCAAGATTGATGGTCGGCGGCGCGATGTTGTCGCGAATGGCGAGGATCGAAAAGATCGCCTCGGCAGCACCAGCCGCGCCCAGCAGGTGGCCAATCGACGATTTGGTCGACGACATCGATATCTTCGAGGCGGCGTTGCCGACCAGCCGCTCGACGGCGCCGAGTTCGATCGTATCGGCCATGGTCGAGGTGCCGTGCGCGTTGATGTAGTCGACATCGGCCGGCGTCAGCTTCGCCCGGTTCAGCGCCGCGGTCATGCAACGGAAAGCACCGTCGCCGTCTTCGGCAGGCGCGGTGATGTGATAGGCGTCACCGGTCAGACCGTAGCCGGTGACCTCGGCATAGATCTTGGCGCCGCGGGCCTTGGCGTGTTCGAGCTCCTCGAGCACGACAACACCGGCGCCCTCGCCCATGACGAAGCCGTCGCGATCGCGATCATAGGGGCGTGAGGCCGTTTGTGGCGCGTCGTTGCGCTCGGTGGAGAGCGCGCGGCAAGCGGCGAACCCGGCGATCGACAGTCTCGTCACCGGCGCTTCGGCGCCGCCTGCGACCATAACGTCGGCATCGCCCCAGATGATCAGGCGGGCGGCGTCGCCGATGGCGTGCGCACCCGTCGAGCAAGCGGTGACGACGGCATGGTTTGGGCCTTTCAGCCCATGCCGAATCGAGACCTGACCGGAGACGAGGTTGATGATCTGGCCAGGGATGAAGAATGGGCTGATGCGGCGCGGACCGCGTTCCTTGAGGATCATCGCATTCTCGGCGATGCCTTCGATGCCGCCGATGCCCGAACCGATCAGCACGCCGGTGGCGCACTGTTCCTCATGCGTCTTCGGCTGCCAGCCGGAATCCTTGAGTGCCTCGTCGGCGGCCGCGATCCCGTACAGGATGAAGTCGCCGATCTTGCGCAGTTCCTTCGGCTCGAGAACGGCTTCAGGATTGAAAGTGGCATTGGAGCCGTCACCGCGCGGAATGACGTGGGCGACCTTGCAGGCAAGGTCTTCCACCTCGAATTCGGTGATGCGCTTGGCTGCGCTGCGGCCGGTCAGAAGCTCCTTCCAGCTGTGCTCGAAGCCCATGCCGAACGGCGAAAGCAGCCCAAGGCCCGTGACGACGACACGCCTCATCGCAGGTCCTCCCCGGTGATGACTGCAAATAGCGTCAGGCGGAGGCCTTGTCGATGTATTTCACCGCATCGCCAACAGTCAGGATGGTCTCGGCGGCGTCGTCCGGGATTTCGACACCGAACTCTTCTTCGAACGCCATGACAAGTTCGACCGTGTCGAGGCTGTCCGCGCCCAGATCATCGATGAAGCTCGCCTGCTCCGTCACCTTCTCGGCATCGACGCCAAGGTGCTCGATGACGATCTTCTTGACGCGCTCTGCGGTGTCACTCATTTGGGCATCCTCGTCTTTTGGTTGTCTGTCTTCGTTAGCGGGCAGAATGCCGCTAATCAAGCTGAAAGATGGTCCTGCCGGAAACGCAGCGGAACAGGACCGGTTTTTGCCCGAACCGCCGGGTTGCGGGCGGCATTACACGAAAAATCCCGTGCATCCAAGACGGAATGAAGCGTTTTCCCAAGTGTTAGATCATTGCCATGCCGCCATTCACATGAATGGTCTGGCCGGTGACGTAGGCTGCCTCGTTGGAAGCTAGGTAGGCGACGGCAGAGGCGACTTCGGCGCCCGTGCCCATGCGCCGGGTCGGGATCGCCGCCATGATCGCCTCTTTCTGCTTGTCGTTGAGCTTGGCGGTCATCGCCGATTCGATGAAGCCCGGGGCGACGCAGTTGACGGTGATATTGCGGGTGGCGATCTCCTGCGCCAGCGATTTGGAAAAGCCGATCATACCGGCTTTGGAGGCGCAGTAGTTGGTCTGGCCGGGATTGCCGGTGACGCCAACCACTGAAGTGATGTTGATGATGCGGCCATGGCGGCGCCGCATCATCGGATGGGTAAGCTCGCGGGTCAGCCGGAACACGGCGGTCAGGTTGACCTCGAGCACGCTATCCCAGTCGGCGTCAGCCATGCGTACGAACAACCCGTCCTTGGTGATGCCGGCATTGTTGACGAGGATGTCGACGCCTTCGAGGTCGGCCTCCGCCTTCTGGCCGAGCGCCTTGACGTCGTCGCGGTTGGAAAGATTGGCCGGGAAAAGCTTGACCCGGTCGCCCAGTTCGGCGGCCAGCGCCTCCAGTTTCTCGATACGTGTGCCATGCAGGCCGACGATGGCGCCCTGGCCGTGCAGCACGCGGGCGATCGCCTCGCCGATACCTCCCGATGCGCCGGTGACGAGCGCCTTGCGGCCGGTCAATTCGAACATTCTTGCCTCCTGATCTGAGCGAACACCCTTCGCATGGAGCGGGGTCAAATCGCCAGTTGATTATGCAAGCGCCGCCAGCGCCGCCTCGACATCCGCCGCGGATCCGATGGCAGTGGTGGCAATGTCGCGGTTGATGCGGCGGGCCAGCCCCGACAGCACCTTGCCGGCGCCCACTTCGTAAAGCGTCGCAACGCCGTTGCTGCCGAACCACTCCACCGTTTCGCGCCAGCGCACGCGCCCGATCACCTGTTCGACGAGTCGGCGGGCGATCTCGTCGGGATCGCTCGTCGGGGTCACCGTAACATTGGAGACCAGCGGCACGACCGGCGCACTCTTCGTCACGGCGGCCAGCGCCTCCCGCATGATCTCGGCCGCAGGCTTCATCAATGCCGAATGGAAGGGCGCTGAGACCTGCAGCATCAGCGCCCGCTTGGCGCCCTTCTCCGTGCATAGCCTCGCCGCCAGTTCGACCACTGGCCTGGCGCCGGAGATCACCAGCTGGCCGCCGCCATTGTCATTGGCGATCTGGCAAACCAAGGCTTGTGCGGGATCTTTGGCGGCGCCCTGGGCGGCCTCTGCGCAAGCGGCTTCGACGTCGGCCTGTTCCAGCCCGATGATCGCCGCCATGGCGCCCTCGCCGGCCGGCACAGCCGCCTGCATGGCGTTGCCGCGGATGCGCAACAGCCGGGCGGCGTCGGCGACCGAAACGAAACCTGCGGCCGCAAGTGCCGAATATTCGCCGAGCGAGTGGCCGGCGACATAGGTGACCTTGCCGTTCAGGGAGAAGCCGCGCGCCTCCAGCGCCCGGATTGCGGCAAGCGACACCGCCATCAGCGCCGGCTGGGCGTTGGCGGTCAGCGTCAGCGTCTCTTCCGGGCCTTCCCAGATCAGCTTCGATAGGTTTTCGCCGAGCGCGTCGTCAACTTCCTCGAAGATCCGCCGCGATTCCACAAAGGTATCGGCGAGGTCCTTGCCCATGCCGACAGCCTGGCTGCCCTGCCCCGGAAAGGTGAATGCGATGGCCATCGGCGGCTCCCAGCTGCTGGTTCACGTTGCCTGTGACGCAAGGCGTGCGGCCAAGTCAAGTCCAACCTTGATCGCGTAATATCGGCCGAGTGCCTGTTTCGGCAGGCTTTTTGGCGATCACTCATGATGAAAACCGCTCACGATTTGTTTGCTGGCTCTTCTTATTTCCGCCGCAGGCGCTAAGCTTTGCGTGACAGTTCGATGACAATCGAGTGACGCTTTTGTTGCGGGCCGGGGAACTATTGAAGTGGCAAAGACCAAGCAGAGCGCAGCCGAGGCGGCGCCCCAGTTTCTTGAAGGCGATCCGTCGACCGGCTATCTGCCGGCGCGCAAATGGCCTGTCATCCGCTATGGCCTTATCAGCTTGCTGGCTGCGGCCATCCTTGTGTTTGCCATCGAACTGATCGTGCGCGGCAACTTTGCCGGCACCATTGATTTCTTTCTGCAGCCTTTCAAACCCGGCTGGACCACGATCATCATTTTTGCGCTGATCCTCATCGGCCTCGACGCCGTGCTCGGCCGCAGTCACCAGAGCCTGATGATCGTCGCGCCGCTGACATTGTCGCTGGCGTTCGTCGGCCACCAGAAGTCGCTGTATCTCGGCGATCCGCTCTATCCGACCGATTTCCTCTATTCCCGGCAGATCGTGGCATTGATGCCGCTTCTGGTACGCGATCGCCCGGGAACCGCCATTGCCCTGGCGATCGGCATCGTCGGCGGGCTGTCGCTGCTCGTCTATGGCTGGCGGCTATGGCGCCGCCGCGTTCCGGCACTCAGCCACAAGGGCCGCCTTGCCCGGCTGACGCTGACGGTGCCGCTGATCGCCTTCTTCGTCTCCATCATGGACTATGCCACTTTCTCGTGGACACGCGACCGGCTGCAGATCATCCCGATCATGTGGGACCAGAAGGAAAACTATGCCTCGAACGGTTTTGCGCTCGCCTTCGCGCTGAACGTCCCGATGGCGCATGTCTCGGCGCCGCCCGGCTATTCCGGCAAGGCGATCGAAGCGATCGGCAAACCGCAGGTGACGGCTTCGGTACCCGCCGAGAAGCCCGACATCATCGTCGTCATGAGCGAATCCTTCTGGGATCCGACCAAGCTACCCGGCGTCACCATCACGCCCGACCCTGTCCCCAATGTGCGGGCACTGCGCACGGGTTACATGTTCTCGCCCGAGTTCGGCGGCATGACGGCCAACATCGAGTTCGAGGCCCTGACCGGCTTTTCCAACGCCTTCCTGCCGGCGGGCAGCATTCCCTACCAGCAATATGTGCGGACACCGACTCCCTCGCTGGCGACCTTCCTGAAAAGTCAAGGCTACCGGGCGCGCGCTATCCATCCCGGCACTAACTGGTTCTGGAACCGGGGGGCCGTCTATGCCGATTTCGGCTTCAACGACTTCAAGTCCGAGGAGACGTTGCCGCCCATGCAGAAGCGCGGACCGCTCGCGTCGGACGCTGCGATGACCGACGAGATTATCCACGAAGCCGATACCAGCGCCGAGCCGGTCTTCTTTTTCGCCGTCAGCCTGCAGAACCACGGGCCGTATGAGCCGTATCGCTATAACAATCCGACCCACAAGGTGCAGGCGCCGATCAGCCAATGGGCGCGTGAATCGCTGTTGAGCTATGCCGAAGGCTCTTCCGACGCGGACCGCGGCCTCGAGCGGCTGATCGAATGGGCGAAGAAACGCGAGCGGCCGACCGTCATCGCGTTCTTCGGCGACCATCTGCCGCCGCTTGGGCCGGTCTACGTCGAGACCGGCTTCCTGAAGGACAATGTTGCGCCGCGCAAGGAGGCGGCCGACCAGATGCTGCTGCACCACCAGACGCCGCTGATCGTCTGGTCGAATCGCAGCGGCCCGGCCGAGGATCTGGGCGCCGTCAGCCCGTCCTTCCTGCCCTACCATATCCTGAAGACAGCCGGCATCAGCCATCCCTATTACACCGGCTTCCTCGGACAGTTGCGAGAGCGCTACCGCGTTATCGACCGCAATTTGCTTTTGGCACCGGGGGGCGACGCCACCCCCGATTGGTCGCGTCAGAAAGAGATCGATCCGGCAATCCGCGACTTCCGTCTGCTGCAATACGACATGATGTTCGGCAAGCGCCATGCGGCGCCCGATTTCTTCCCCGAAACCACAGGCAAAGTGGCTGCACACACGAGTTGAGCAGCGGCGGCGGGAGAGCGGCCGACGTCGTTCAGTTCGTCAAGTGCAGCTGCGAAATCGAGCTTCCGATTTTCAGGAAGACGCTTTCGAGCTGACTGACGTCGTTGGTCGGGTAATAATCCGACGGCGACGATGCGCAGGCCTCGTAAAGCTTGCGGTTGGCTGCGGTGTCGGCCTGCAGCAGCACTGTGAATATCTGCACGTCCTGCTTCTTCAATGTGTTGCATACATTGGTTGTCCAATCGTCGACATTGCGCGCAGCCGCGGTCTGGTCGCTGGATCCAAACCGACCCGAGGCCAGGAATCCGTAGGAGCCATAGTCCGACTTCTGTGGCGTATCCTTCGCGCCATAGACAACATTCTCGCCGTCGGTGAGCAGCAGCACCGTTTTGGTCGTGCCTGACGCCCTGAACGGCGCGCCGTCGCTGTAAGGCGGTTCCGGCGAGAGCACCCGCATCCCCCATGACAAGCCTTCCGAAACATTGGTCCCCGAGCCGTTCCATTCGATCATCTCACCGACGGCCTTCCGCAATTTGTCGAAATCATCGGTCAGCGGCACTATCGGCGTCGGACAGGCCCGGTTTGGGCCGATAGTCAGTGGGCCTCTCTTGTCGTTGATCAGCTTCATCGTCGAAACACTGTACTTCGCCATGTCGCTGGTGAGGCCGGGAAGCACGGTGACAACGGTATCGTCGAGATAGGAATTGTTGTAGCCGGTCGCTGAATTGCCGTAGGAGCTGGTTGGATTTTTAGCGTTACCTGGATCGTCCGGCGCGAAATAGGGTACGAACAGGGTGTCCGGTTTGTTTTGGTCGGGCGAAATGTCGGAAACATTGTTGGTTCCGGGCCGCGCTTCGACGCAGCCTCTCCATTCGACGCCCAATTGCTTGAACAGGTCCATATGGTTGACGCGCTTGCCGCCGACCAAGGGGAAATTGGCGCCATTGTTCGGCGATTTGCCGGCCATGTCGATCCAGGCCGGATCGTAGTCCTCGCCCTTGACGTTGACCGCGGTGACGAACGGCACCACCGCTACACGTACGCTGCGCGTCGGCGACTTCGCCGTTTCGAGCATGTCGATCAGGGCCGTCGCCGCCGTCCGCAATGCGCCGATGCGATCGTTGCTGGCCATCGACCCGGTATTGTCGAGCACCAGCACGACTTCGAGCTGATTGGTCGATTCGACGGCGCCGGCATCGACGGTGATGCGCTTGTCGTTGCCGAACAGGAAGGCGAAGTTCAAATTGACGTCGGCCATGGCGACAGCCTTTGTCTGGATGTAATTGAGGCCCCTTTCCACGGTAAGCGTCGCTTCGGCGTTCCTCAACTCGCTGTGGCCGGCGACATTGGTCTGGAAGTAGCGGTCGAAGACGTCCTTGCGCGAAGCCTCGATGTCGCCGAGATGCGAAGATGCAAGGTTCGCGGCATCGAGCGCGTTCTGCAAGCTGACCTTGGCCCTCATCAAGGTGGACACGTCCACGGCAAAGGCGACGGCGGTCAGAACCGCAGGCAGCCCGAACGCCAGCATCAGGGCAAAGTTGCCGCTCTTCGAACGGCAGAATTTGTCGAAAAGCATTTTTGTCCCCAAAACCGCCTTGCTGCCGACCTCGCACAGACTGTTTGCTTTTGCATCCGCATGATGAACGACGGGTTGCCGCCACGCCCGCCGGTGCTGGAACTTCGCATGGTGGTTAAGGTCCGGTTTCAGGAAATCCGTACGCCTTGCCGTCGAGGCCCGTGGCGCTCTGGGACGGTAGGGCCGTTTGCCCTGTCGTTTGGCCTTGCTTTGCGGTCAAATTCCTGTATAGACGCCCGCAATCTGCCGGTCCTTGCTGGGGGCTGAACGGAGGGCCGGAGGTTTTTCGAAACCTTCGCGTGAAGCCAGAAGCGCTTCCGCCTCCCGTGTCTCCGCTCTCGACCGTCTCGTCATGCTCCTTTCTTCCCCGCCTTCGCAAGGATTGCGGGTCAGAGAAGTTGCAGAGGCTTTTGCCGCCGGGAACCGGGAGAGAAACGAAGAAAGGCACGAACACTATGGCTCTATACGAACATGTGTTTCTTGCCCGGCAGGACCTCTCGCAGCAGCAGGTCGATGCGCTTGTCGAACAGTACAAGGGCGTCATCACCGCGAATGGCGGGTCCGTCGGCCGGGTCGAGAACTGGGGACTGAAGTCCCTCACCTACCGGGTCAACAAGAACCGGAAGGCATATTATACACTCATGGACATCACCTGCCCGCCGGCCGCGCTCAATGAAATGGAGCGCCAGATGGGCCTGTCCGAGGACGTGCTGCGTTTCCTGACCATCAAGGTCGATTCGCATGAGGAAGGTCCGTCGGCAATGATGCAGAAGCGCGAAGAGCGCTCGGAACGCGGCGGCTTCGGCGACCGCGACCGTGGCGATCGTGGCCCGCGCTCATTCGGCGACCGCGATCGCGGTGACCGTGGTGATCGTCCGCCGCGCAGCTTCGGCGATGGCGGTGCCGATCGTGGCCCGCGCCGTCCGCGCGAAGGCTTTGAAGGAGCCGCAGAATAATGGTCGACATCAACCAGATCCCAACCCGGCGCCCCTTCCACCGTCGCCGCAAGACTTGCCCGTTCTCCGGCGCCAACGCGCCGAAGATCGACTACAAGGACGTGCGGCTTCTGCAGCGCTACATCTCCGAGCGCGGCAAGATCGTGCCATCGCGTATCACCGCCGTCAGCCAGAAGAAGCAGCGCGAACTCGCCAAGGCGATCAAGCGCGCCCGCTTCCTCGGCCTGCTGCCCTACGTGGTCCGCTAACACTTCAGGCGGGCGGTTCGCCGCCCGCTTTTTCACCGGCCACGACGGGCGTAGCCGGATCGAACACCAAATCCCGGGTTGGATTTCGACAAGAGATCCTAACTGCCGCGACAGGCAGGACAGCGACACAGGCGGCGACGCCCCAGCTTCCTGACCTGTTCCAGACAACTCGGCGCCGATCCTGAGGATAGCGCCCAAGCGAAGGAACAAAACCATGGAAGTCATTCTTCTCGAACGCGTTTCCCGCCTCGGCCAGATGGGCGATACCGTCAAGGTCAAGGACGGGTTCGCCCGCAATTTCCTGCTGCCGCAAGGCAAGGCGCTGCGCGCCAACGAAGCTAACAAGAAGAAGTTCGAGGGACAGCGGGCCCAGCTCGAAGCCCGCAACCTGGAGCGCAAGTCCGAAGCCGCGCAGATTGCAGAAAAGCTCGACGGCAAGAGCTTCATCGCCGTGCGCTCGGCCGGCGAAACCGGTCAGCTTTATGGTTCGGTCTCGACGCGCGACATCGCCGAGCTGGTGACGGCGGAAGGTTTTTCGGTCAACCGCAACCAGATCCTGCTCAACCAGCCAATCAAGACCATCGGCGTCACCAATGTGGCGATCGCGCTGCACCCGGAAGTCGAGGTTACCATCACGCTCAACATTGCCCGCACGGCCGACGAAGCCGAGCGCCAGGCCAAGGGCGAAACACTGACCACCGCCGAAGCCATCTACGGCGAGGACATCAACGATAATGCGCGGCCGGAAAACTTCTTCGATCCGAATGCGGAGTTCGAAGGCGGCGAAGACAACGGCTGATCGTCATTTCGTCGGCATTCGCCGGCTAATCGCTATTCTGGACCAATGCCCGGGCCTCGTACCCGGGCATTTTTATGCCAAATGGAACTTTTCGAACCCCTATATCTTGATGCAGAATAGGACAGCATGTCTGGCCGAGAGGGGACAATTGGTCATGAATATTCTGCTGAAACGCGTTCTCGACCGCCTGGTCCGCATAGGCAATCTCAAGGTGACAGGGCCGCAAGGCTCGATGGTGACTTTCGGTGACGGCAGCGGCGAGCCGGTGCACATGCACATTAAGACAAGGCATGCCGAGCGCGCAATAACCTTCGATCCGATGCTGGCGGTGCCGGAAGCCTACATGGACGGTGAACTCGACATTCTCGAGGGCGGCGTGCTGGGGGTGATGCGGATTGCCTTCCAGAACATGGGCAGCGGCGGTATCGATGCCACCTGGTCGAAGGCGATCGAAGGTCTGCGCCACGCCTTCCGGCGCCTGCAGCAGATCAACACGGCGTCGCGGGCGCGCCGCAACGTGCAGCGCCATTACGATCTGTCGGGCGACCTCTACCGCCTCTTCCTCGATGAGGACATGCAATATTCCTGCGCCTATTTCGAGCAGCCGGACATGACGCTCGACGAGGCACAAGCGGCCAAGAAGCGCCATATCGCCGCCAAGCTCAGGCTGAAGGCCGGCCAGACGGTTCTTGATATCGGCTCCGGCTGGGGTGGGCTTGGGCTCTATCTAGCCAAGGCGTTCGACGTCGACGTGCAAGGCGTGACGCTGTCGACCGAGCAGCACGGCGTCGCCACCGACCGCGCCCATGCGCAAGGCCTGCAAAACCGGGTGCATTTCGACATCAAGGACTATCGCGAGCTTAATGAGCGTTTCGACCGCATCGTCTCGGTCGGCATGTTCGAGCATGTCGGCGTCAATCATTTCCGCACCTTCTTCGACAAGTCGGCGACGCTGCTGAAGCCGGACGGCGTCATGCTGCTGCACACGATCGGCCGCTCCGGCGTGCCGTGGGCAACCAGCGCCTTCATCCGCAAGTACATCTTCCCGGGCGGCTACATCCCGTCGCTCTCCGAAGTGATGCCGGCCATCGAGAAATCGGGGCTCGTCGTCACCGATATCGAGGTCCTGCGGCTGCATTATGCCGAGACGCTAAAGCATTGGGGCGAGCGCTTCGCCGCCAACCGCGACAAGGCCAAGGCGATTTATGACGAGCGCTTCTGCCGCATGTGGGAGTTCTATCTTGCCGCCTCGGAAGCCGCTTTCCGCTGGCAGGATCTGGTGATTTTCCAAATCCAGATTGCCAAGAAGAACGACACGCTGCCGATGACGCGCGACTACATGGCCAGTTGCGAGAAGGCGCTGGAGATGCGCGATCTTGGACGTCGTGAAAAGGCTTCTGCGGCCAAGCCCACTCGCCGCCGCAAGGTGGCGGATCCGGAGTAGACTGCCTGCGATTGCACCATTGCCGCTTGCCATTGCCGGCCGGCACGCTGAAAAAGGTCCCGTCAACGCGGGACCTTTTTTCATGACCTACCTCCTCTACGTCGCCGCCGCACTTGCCGAGATCGCCGGCTGCTTTTCGTTCTGGGCGTGGTGGCGGCTGGACAAGTCGCCGCTGTGGTTGGCGCCCGGTCTCGTCTCGCTGGTGCTATTTGCGTGGCTGCTGGCGCTGGTCGACGCCAGTGCGGCCGGTCGTGCCTATGCCGCCTATGGCGGCATCTACATTGCCGCCTCGCTGGCCTGGTTGTGGCTGGCGGAAGGCGTGCACCCCGACCGCTGGGATCTTGCCGGTGCCGCGATCTGCATCGTTGGCGCCTCGGTCATCGTGCTCGCACCTCGGGCGGCGTAAGCGATGGAACTGCCCGTCCCGCTTAGACAAGGCGTCGACCGCCTTCTCGAACAGGTGCCGTTGCCGATGCTTAAGCAAGCGGCAAAGACGCTGTCGGACCGCTACCGCGCAGAGTTGCGCGACGGTCGCCTGCACATGGCCGAAGACATGGCGGTGAAGGCCTATCTGGCAACGCGGCTGCCGGCGACCTATGCCGCCATCCGCGCCAGCCTCGATGCGGTCAGCGAGGCACGGCCGGATTTTTTCCCAAAAACCCTGCTCGATGTCGGCGCCGGCCCTGGTACGGTGCTTTGGGCCACAATCGATCTCTGGCCCGATCTCGAACAGGCGGTGCTGCTCGAGGCCGGTGCCGCGGTGCGACGCGTCGGCGAGGCGCTTGCCGCCGAGGCGGTCACTGCCAGGACCGCCTGGCGGACCGGCGATGTCACTATCGACCTAGCCGAGCTGGAGCCGGCCGAGCTGGTGACCTCAGCCTATGTGCTGGACGAGATCCCGCCGGCATCGCTGGCAAAACTCGTCGACCGGCTCTGGCAGCTGACCGCCGACACGCTGCTGGTCGTAGAGCCAGGCACGCCGGCCGGCTGGCAGCGCATCCTTGCCGTGCGCCGGCAGCTGATCGAGGCGGATGCGCATGTGCTCGCGCCATGTCCGCATGAGGCGCCTTGCCCGCTCGTCGCCCCCGACTGGTGCCATTTCGCCCGTCGCGTCGCCCGCTCGCGCCTGCACCGGCTGGCCAAGGATGCCGAGGTGCCGTGGGAGGACGAGAAATTCATCTTTGTCGCCGCATCCCGCCATCCGGCCGCTCCGTCCCGGGCGCGGGTGATCGCACCGCCGAAATCGGGCTCCGGCAAGGTCTTGCTGAAGCTTTGCCAACAGGATGGGAGTGCTGCCGAGCGACTGTTCACCAAGCGCGACGGCGAGACGTTCAAGGCCGCGCGGCGACTGGACTGGGGTGATGCCTTGCCGGAATGACCGGCAGCTATTTTCCTGTTTTGTTCTCGCCTGAGAACGGCTAGGCTCGCCATCTTGATTCGAGTCAATCGAGATTCTTTCCACCGAAAGATCCTGGCTGTGAATCGCGGGCATCAAAGTTGGTTGGTTGGGGACTGATGCAGATAAGTCATCACCGACTTGTCTCGTTCTGATATCGAGAGACGGGGATCAGGACCGGGGACATCATGGCAGAGGCAGCACGAAAATTCGGCGTGGCGGAAACACCGCTCTATCGCGAGGCGCCGAACAACATCGAGGCCGAGCAGGCGCTGCTCGGCGCCATACTGGTCAACAACGATGCCTTCTACCGCGTCTCCGACTTCCTGAAGCCCGGCCATTTCTACGAGCCGCTGCATAGAAAGATCTTCGAGGTCGCGGCCGAGCTGATCCGCATGGGCAAGATCGCGACGCCAATCACGCTGAAGACCTTCCTGCCGGCCGACGAGAAGGTCGGCGACATGACGGTGGCGCAATATGTCGTGCGGTTGGCGGTCGAGGCCGTCACCGTCGTCAACGCCACCGACTATGGCCGCGCCATCTACGATCTGGCGACGCGGCGCGCGCTAATCACTGTCGGCGAGGACATGGTCAACATCGCCTATGACGCGCCGGTCGACATGTCGCCCTCCGACCAGATCGAGGATGCCGAGCGGCGCCTGTTCGAATTGGCCGAGACCGGCCGCTACGATGGCGGCTTCGAGAGCTTCACTGATGCCGTCAAGACCGCCGTCGACATGGCCAATGCGGCTTATATGCGCGACGGGCATTTGTCGGGCGTTGCTACCGGCTTGCGCGATCTCGACCGCCGCATGGGCGGCCTGCAGTCGTCCGACCTGATCATCATTGCCGGCCGCCCCGGCATGGGCAAGACCTCGCTCGCCACCAATATCGCCTTCAACATCGCCGAGGCCTATGTCCCGGCGCAGCAGGCGGACGGCTCGTTCAAGGCGGCCAATGGCGGCGTCGTCGGCTTCTTTTCGCTCGAAATGTCATCCGAACAGCTGGCCACGCGCATTATTTCCGAACAGACGGAAATCCCATCGTCGAAAATCCGGCGCGGCGAGATCAGCGAGATGGATTTCGAAAAGCTGGTCGCCTGCTCGCAGACAATGCAGAAAATCCCGCTGTTCATCGACCAGACCGGCGGCATTTCCATCGCTCAGCTGTCGGCCCGCGCGCGTCGCCTGAAGCGCCAGCGCGGCCTCGATGTCATCGTTATCGACTATATCCAGCTGATGCAGGGATCGAGCGCGAAATCCTCGCAAAACCGCGTCCAGGAAATCACCGAGATCACCACCGGCCTCAAGGCACTAGCCAAGGAGCTGGCGGTGCCGATCATCGCGCTGTCGCAGCTGTCGCGCCAGGTCGAGAGCCGCGACGACAAGCGCCCGCAGCTTTCGGATCTGCGCGAATCGGGCTCCATCGAGCAGGACGCCGACGTGGTGCTGTTCGTCTACCGCGAGGAATATTATCTGAAGAACCGCGAGCCGAAGCCGGGCACCGACGAATACATCAAATGGGAACACGAGATGAACGAGATGCGCGGCAAGGCCGAGGTCATCGTCGCCAAACAGCGCCACGGCCCAACGGGATCGGTCAGCCTCGCCTTCCAGGGCGAGTTCACCCGCTTCTCGGACCTTGCGGAAGAGCATCATTTGCCGGATCGGTTCGAGTGACCTCTTGATACAGGTCTCATTCCTTCGCACCCCCCTCTGTCCTGCCGGACATCTCCCCCTCAAGGGGGAAGATCGGATGTCATTTCGGCTTTCGGCAATCGTCAATGCTGCTAGATATACGCCAATATCGGAGCTGCCAATCTCCCCCCTTGAGGGGGAGATGTCCGGCAGGACAGAGGGGGGCGCTGTCCCGCCGACCTGTCTTTCAATTGCCGCAGGCCGCGCCTGATGGCCAAATCCCGTATCCAGTTCATCTGTCAGAATTGCGGATCGGTGCATCAGCGCTGGGCTGGCAAATGCGATGCCTGCGGCGAGTGGAACACGCTGGTCGAGGAAGGTACGTCAGGCGGTATCGGCTCCGGCCCGGCCAATACGCGCAACGCCCGCAAGGGTCGTGCGGTGGTGCTGACCAGCCTCTCCGGCGACATCGAGGACGCGCCGCGCATCGTCTCCGGCATCGGCGAACTCGACCGCGCCACCGGCGGCGGCTTCGTGCGCGGCTCGGCGCTGCTGGTCGGCGGCGATCCCGGCATCGGCAAGTCGACGCTGCTCACCCAGGCCGCCGCCGCACTGGCAGCAAAGGGCCACCGCATCGTCTATGTCTCGGGCGAAGAGGCGGTCGCGCAGATCAGGCTGCGCGCCCAGCGGCTCGGCGTCGCCGACACCCCGGTCGAGCTCGCCGCCGAGACCAATGTCGAGGACATCCTCGCCACCATCGCCGATGGCAAGCGGCCGGACCTGGTCATTCTCGATTCGATCCAGACGCTATGGACCGACATGGCGGATTCGGCACCCGGCACGGTGACCCAGGTGCGTGCCGCCGCCCAGGCGATGATCCGCTATGCAAAATCCACAGGGGCGGCGATCGTTCTGGTCGGCCATGTCACCAAGGAGGGCCAGATCGCCGGCCCACGCGTCGTCGAGCACATGGTCGACGCGGTGCTCTATTTCGAGGGCGAAGGCGGCCACCACTACCGCATCCTGCGCACCGTCAAGAACCGCTTCGGGCCAACGGACGAGATCGGCGTCTTCGAAATGTCGGACAAGGGCTTGCGGGAAGTCGCCAACCCGTCCGAGCTTTTCCTCGGTGAGCGCCATGCGAAGTCGCCGGGTGCCGCGGTTTTCGCCGGCATGGAAGGCACACGGCCGGTGCTGGTCGAGATCCAGGCGCTGGTGGCGCCATCGACACTGGGCACACCGCGCCGCGCCGTCGTCGGCTGGGACGGTGCCCGGCTGTCGATGATCCTGGCGGTTCTGGAAGCCCATTGCGGCGTCCGCTTCGGCACGCACGACGTCTATCTCAACGTTGCCGGCGGCTACCGCATTTCGGAGCCGGCGGCCGACCTGGCAGTGGCGGCGGCACTGGTTTCCTCGCTCACCGGTCTTGCCCTTCCCGCCGATTGCGTCTATTTCGGCGAAATCAGCCTTTCGGGTGCGGTGAGGCCGGTTGCGCATGCGCAGCAGCGCCTCAAGGAAGCCGAAAAGCTGGGTTTCGGACGCGCGGTTCTGCCCTTGGGCAGCGAGGAACTTGTTGGTGGTAATGGGGTCGGGGGGATCGGAGCCGGCGCTTTCCAGCCCACCGAGCTTGCCGATCTCGTGGCGCGCATAGCCGGCTCTCGGCGCAGCCGCGCCGACGAGCAAGAGTGATGCGGCTCGTCGGGCCGTGAAAAAGAGATCGGAGTGGGGCGAAAAACATGCCGATTACGCTGCTTGACGGAATTCTCGTCGGCTTCACCCTGGTCTCGGCGATGCTCGCTATGGTTCGCGGCTTTTCTCGCGAGATCCTGTCGATCATCTCCTGGGCAGCCGCCGCGGCCGCCGCCTTCTTCTTCTACAAGCCGGTGCTGCCTTACATTCAGCCCTATGTCGACAACGAAAAGGCCGCCATGGCGGCGGCCGCCGGTATCGTCTTCATTGTCGCGCTGATCGTCGTTTCGGTCATCACCATGAAGCTCGCCGACTGGATCATCGATTCCAGGATCGGCGCGCTCGATCGTACACTTGGCTTCCTCTATGGCGCGGCGCGCGGCATCCTGGTCGTCGCTGTCGCGCTGCTTTTCTTCAATTGGCTGGCCGGCGCCAAGGCTCCAGGCTGGATTGCCAACGCCAAGTCAAAGCCATTGCTCGAATCGATCGGCGCCAAGCTCGAAAGCCTGCTGCCCGAGGATCCGGAAAACGCCATCCTCAACAAGCTCAATCCGAATCAGCCGGCCACCGAGACGCCTCTGGCCCCCGACGCGCCTGCTGCGGAAGCCCCTGCCGCCGGCGACGACGCCACTGCTCCGGCACCCGACGACAGCGATGCGCCGCCGGCCGACAATGCGCCCGCGACGCCGGCACCTGCAAACCCGGCGCCGGCAAACTGATTTCGACAGACTTGCCAATCTGCAGACTTGGCGAGGCTCAAGACTGTCGATCATGTGAACGCCGCACGACGTGCGTTGCTTTCGATGCGCTATGACCTTATATGGCGACTTTAGCGGAGC
This sequence comes from Mesorhizobium sp. M0808, assembly GCF_040320025.1. Lineage (NCBI taxonomy): Bacteria > Pseudomonadati > Pseudomonadota > Alphaproteobacteria > Hyphomicrobiales > Phyllobacteriaceae > Mesorhizobium > Mesorhizobium sp. M0808. Next base: position 61,370 of record NZ_JAMYOX010000024.1, on the reverse strand, counting down.
TTGAGCCCCAATGGCAGCCTCAGTGGCAGACGCAGACGACGTGCTTTCCGCCGAAGCCGACGACCATTTCCACGACGAATGCGGCGTGTTCGGCATTTTCGGCCGGCAGGACGCCGCAGCCATCGTAACGCTCGGTCTGCATGCGTTGCAGCATCGAGGCCAGGAAGCGGCCGGCATCGTTTCCTATGACGGCACCCAATTCCATGTCGAACGCCATGTCGGCCTGATCGGCGACACCTTTACCAAGCAGCGTGTCATCGATAGCCTGCAAGGCAACCGTGCCATCGGCCACACACGCTATGCCACCACCGGCGGCGCCGGTCTGCGCAATATCCAGCCTTTCTTCGCCGAACTTGCCGATGGCGGCTTTGCCGTCGCCCATAACGGCAATCTCACCAACGCCATGACCGTTCAGCGCGCCCTGCAGAAGCAAGGCGCCATCTTCTCTTCCACCTCCGACACCGAAACGCTCCTGCACCTGGTTGCCACCAGCAAGGAGCGCGACCTGAATTCGCGCTTCATCGATGCGGTGCGCCAAGTCGAAGGCGCCTTCTCGCTGGTGGCGATGACGTCCAAGAAGATGATCGGGTGCCGCGACCCGCTCGGCATCCGCCCGCTGGTGCTCGGCGATCTCGACGGCGCCTGGATTCTCGCCTCCGAGACCTGCGCGCTCGATATTATCGGTGCGCGTTTCGTGCGCGACCTGAAGCCCGGCGAAATGGTCGTCGTCACCAGCAAGGGCATCGAAAGCCTGTTCCCGTTCGAGCCGCAGAAGACCCGCTTCTGCATCTTCGAATATGTCTATTTCGCGCGGCCGGATTCGTCGGTCGAAGGCCGCAACGTCTATGAAGTGCGCAAGCGCATCGGCGCCGAGCTGGCGCAGGAAAGTCCGGTCGAGGCCGACATCGTCGTGCCGGTGCCGGATTCGGGCACGCCGGCGGCGATCGGCTTTTCGCAGGCCGCGGGCATTCCGTTCGAGCTCGGCATCATCCGCAATCACTATGTTGGCCGCACCTTCATCCAGCCCGGCGATTCGATCCGCCACATGGGTGTCAAGCTCAAGCACAACGCCAACCGCCGCATGATCGAAGGCAAGCGCGTGGTGCTGGTGGACGATTCGATCGTGCGCGGCACCACCAGCCAGAAGATCGTCCAGATGGTGCGCGATGCCGGCGCCAAGGAAGTGCATATGCGCATCGCTTCGCCGCCGACGCGCGCCTCCTGCTTTTACGGCGTCGACACACCGGAAAAGTCGAAGCTGCTGGCGTCGCGCATGTCGGTGGAGGAGATGGCCGAGTTCATCCGCGTCGATTCGCTCGGCTTCCTGTCGATCGACGGGCTCTACCGCGCCGTCGGCGAGGCCGGCCGCGACAACGAGCAGCCGCAATTCTGCGACGCCTGCTTCACCGGCCAGTATCCGACCCGGCTTGCCGACTTCGAGGGCTCCGACAATGTGCGCACGCTGTCGCTGTTAGCGGCCGGCGGGTCGTAGGCCTTGCCGGTCCGTTTGTCTCCCTCCCCTTAGCCCCTCACGGCGGTTTCACCTTGCCTGTCGGAATCCATCGTATGAGCCTTGACCTCTCCGGCCGCGTTGCGGTCGTCACCGGTGCCTCGCGCGGCATCGGCTACTTCATCGCCCTGGAACTTGCCGCCGCTGGTGCGCATGTGATTGCGGTTGCCCGCACCGTCGGCGGATTGGAGGAGCTCGACGACCAGATCAAGGCGGGTGGCGGACAGGCGACGCTGGTACCGCTCGATCTTGCCGACATGGCGGGGATCGACCGGCTGGGCGGCGCCATCCACGAGCGCTGGGGCAAGCTCGACATACTGGTCGCCAACGCCGCTGTGCTCGGCGTCATCGCCCCGATCGGCCATGTCGAGGCCAAGACCTTCGAGAAGGTGATGACCATCAACGTCACCGCAACATGGCGGCTGATCCGCTCGGTCGACCCGCTGCTCAGGCTTTCCGATGCCGGCCGTGCTATCGTGCTGAGCTCCAGCCTTGCCCACTCCGCACGCGCCTTCTGGGCGCCTTATGCGGCGTCGAAGGCGGCGGTCGAGGCCATGACGCGTTCATGGGCGCATGAGACCGAAAACCTGCCGCTCAGGGTCAATGCCGCCGATCCCGGGGCAACGCGCACCGCGATGCGGGCGCAGGCCGTACCCGGCGAGGATCCTGAAACACTGCCGCACCCTTCGGAGATCGCCAAGCGAATCGTGCCGCTGGCCAGCCCTACGCTCAAGGAGACCGGGCTGATCTTCCAGGCCAAGCACAATCGCTTTGTCGCCTACCGGCAGCCGGAGTAGCCACACATCGCATTTTGCCGGAAGAATTGCGCCGGCACCAACGTTGTTCGGGTGCCACAATTCGAGAAACGGAGGACCATATGCGGAGACTGCTTCTCTTGACTGCCACCGCGCTGTTTGCAGTGATCGGCGCCGCGTCGTCGCAGGAGGCAACGATGAGCTTTTTCGTCACCAGCGTCGGCTCCGGCAAAGGCGCCGATCTCGGCGATCTCGCCGGCGCCGACGCCCATTGTAGTTCACTGGCCGAAGCCGCGGGCGTTACCGGCAAGACATGGCGCGCCTATCTCTCGACCAGCGATACCGATGCACGCGACCGTATCGGCAAAGGCCCGTGGTTCAACGCCAAGGGCGTCAAGATCGCCGATGATGTCGCTTCCCTGCATAGCGATGCCAACGCCATCACCAAACAGACGGCACTCGACGAAAAGGGCCAAATGGTCAACGGCCGCGGCGACACGCCCAACCGGCACGACGTGTTGACCGGCTCCAAGCCGGATGGCACGAAAATAGCCGACCAGACCTGCGGCGACTGGACGCTGAGCGGAGCAGAAGGTGTGGCGATGATGGGTCATCACGATCGTACCGGCCTCGATGATTCGGCAGCCGCCAAATCGTGGAATTCCTCGCATGCGTCACGCGGTGGCTGCAGCCAGGAAGCGCTGAAGGGCACCGGCGGCGACGGCCTGTTCTATTGTTTTGCGGTGAACTGAACCAAAACGACCCGACATCACGTGGCTGTGATGCCGTGGCTTAACGCCGCGCTTTGGCCCAGCTTTCGCCGCTGGGCCGGAGTTGCTAGGATCGTGCGACTCCCAAAACAAGCAGAGCGAGGAAATACTCATGGCGGCACCGAGCGTAGCGTTAGTCTGGTATCTGGTGATCGCCGGCCCGCAAGGCGGCATGGTCGTGCTGCCCAGCACATTCGACACCCGCGAACAGTGCGCCTTCGCCATAACCGAATACCAGAAGCAACCGACGCCGGCCGGCTGGTCGGTGCAGTGCGTGCCGAGCGCCTCGCCCTTCGCCGACGAGGGCGACGCCGAGGAGCCGTCGGCGCAGTAGGACAGCGTGATCTCCCCCCTTGAGGGGGAGATGGCCGACAGGCCAGAGGGGGTTGGTCCGATCGGGCTCGGCCTGCTGCAGCGGTTGGCGCTTCACGCGAGACAACCCCTCTGTCGCCTTCGGCGACATCTCCCCCTCAAGGGGGAGATCGTCAGCGTCGCGCGCTTACCGCCAGCTCCGGCTTCTGGCTGATGGTCTGGAACACGACGCAGTAGCGCTCGGTCAGCTTGAGCAGCGCATCGATGCGCTCCTGCGGCTCGTCGGTGTCGAGGCCAAATGTCAGCCGGATGGCGCGGAAGCCAACCGGCGCATCCTTTGCCACGCCAAGCGTGCCGCGAAAGTCTAGGTCGCCTTCGGCTTCCACCGTGGCGGCCCCAAGCTTGAATTCCAGCGCCGTCGCCACCGCCTTCAGCGTGACGCCGGCGCAAGCCACCAGTGCCTCCAGCAGCATGTCGCCGGAGCAGAGTTCGAGCCCGGTGCCGCCGGTCGCCGGATGCAGCCCGGCAATGGCGATCGCCCTGCCTGTCTCGACCTTGCAGGCGATCGATTGGTCGTCGATCGAGCCTTTGGCGCGGAGAGTAATCAGCGCGCGCGAGGCGTCGTCGCGATAGGCCACCTTCAGCGGCGCCTGCATGGCCTTCAATGCGATCGCGTCCATTTCGTTTCTCTCCCATAGTTGCCTGGCTTCGCTGCCTAACGTCGATGCCGCCTGCCCAAACGCAAGTCTCCACTGGCGTAGCGCTTGGCAGGGTTTCGCCCGTATAGCCTGACGATACGGGGAGCATCCAACGCCTTCACACCGTCTCTCGCAACACATTCGTAAGGCCGCCGGACATATGGCCGATATCGCCATCGTGGAAACCCGCGAACGGGTTCTTGCCGGAATCCTGTTCACCGGGGCTGCCTACCTGCTGTTTTCGATGCAGGACGCCTCAAGCTGACACTATGGTGTCAGGAAGGGGCAGCGTAGGCTGGTGAGATGACGGGATCGCTGGACATGCCATGCACAGTGGAAAGCGCCCGCGAGCGTACCCTCGGCATCATCCTGGTCTCGGCATCGGCGGCCGTTTTCGGCCTCACCGGCGTGCTGACCAAATCGATCCATGCCGACCCGCTGACCATTACCTGCTGGCGCGGCTTCGTCGGCTCGATCCTGATCAGCCTCTATGTCCTATGGCGCCGCCAGCGCTCCGGCGGTCGCGACAGCTTGCGGCTCGGCTGGCGAGGCTGGCTGCTGGCGATCGAGGGCGCGCTCGCGAGCATCGCCTTTATCTCGGCGTTCAAGTTCACGTTTGTCGCCAATGTCGCGATCATCTATGCCACGGCCCCGTTCGTCACCGCGCTGCTGGCCCTCCTGTTAGTCCGCGAGCCGTTCCGGCTGCAGACGCTTGCCGCCGCTGCTGTGTCACTATGCGGTGTGGCAATCATGGTCTGGTCCGGCTTCGGCACCGGCCATTTGTTCGGCGACGGGCTGGCGCTGCTGATGACGATCGGCAGCGCGCTCTACATGATCATGGTGCGCGCCTTCCGCGACACGCCAGTGGTGTGGGCGGGTGCGGTGTCGGCATTCCTTCTGTTCGTGCTCGGCTGGTTCGTCGCCGATCCGCTGGCTGTCTCGGCCAGGGACGCTGTGCTTCTAGTCACCTTCGGCGCCTCGTTCGCGCTGGCTTCGATCCTGTGGACGGAGGGCACCCGGCTTATTCCGGCGGCCGAGTCCGGATTGCTGGGTTCAGCTGAAGTGCCATTCGCGATCCTGTTTGCCTTCCTGTTCCTGGCGGAGATCCCGCCGGCAGCCAGCATGGTCGGTGGCGCCATCGTGCTTTGCGCGGTGTTCGCTCACGCCGGCCGCGACTGGCTGATGGCCAGGCAGCGCGCAGCGGATGCATGACCAATCCTCGCCGCGTCCGAGCGCGAGTTGGTGGTCCGATCACGAGAAATCCGGTCCTGAAAATTAATTTGAAAAGTCATGGAACCATCATAGGGCTCAGGCATTATGGCTGCGACGGGCCACCCCAAGTCCCCCCAAACCCCTCGGCCCGTCCTACTCAGAAGCCGACCGCAAGGTCGGCTTTTTCTTTGCTGGCTCGATTGGCCAAGGCCAGGTTGCCGCTGAACAACGCGGCCAGATCCTGCGCCGGCCGGTCGGCATCCTCACGCAAGCGGACGGCGAATTCGGCGACCGGCACCGGCGGCAGATCAAGATCGCGCGGCGCCTCGACGATGCCGGAATGAGCGAAGCGCGCCGTCCTCAACGTCAAGGCGATGCCGGCGTGCACCGCCGTGCGCAGGCCGGCAAGGCTGGCACTGCCGGCAGCAATGCGGTAGCGACGGCCGGCCGCATCGAGTGCACTGGTCGCCGCTTCGCGAAACCCGCAATGGGGATCGAGCAGCGCCAAGGGCAGTTCGTCGTGGCGGGTGGCCAACCCGTTCTGTGAGCAAAGCCAGATCATTGGTTCCTTGAGCACACCGACTTCGTCCCGTGTCGGCACCTGCCGCATGGCAATGGCCAGATCAAGGGTGCCGGCCTGCAAAGCCTGCGCCAGTTCGGCGGAACGGCCGACGCGCAGTTCGATCCTGACGCGCGGATGGCTGACAGCAAAAGCCCTGAGAAGCTGCGGCAAGCCGCTGTCGGCGAAATCCTGCGTGGTGCCGATGGCGACGCGCCCGTCGGCGTGCGCGCCTTTGAGGGCCAGCCACGCCTCGCGGTGCGCGGCAAGGATGCGACGCGCGTGAACGATCAGATCCTCGCCTGCCGACGTCAGGCCGCGCCCTCGCCCCTGCGGCACCAGCAGCGGTTCGCCGACAACATCCTCCAGCCGCTGCATCTGCGCGGTCACTGCGGACGGCGAGCGACCGACGATCGACCCGGCCCGCGCCAGGGAACCGCCATCGACGAAAGCGAGGAAAGTCTTGAGGAGGTCGGGATCGAACATCTGCATAATTCGATACTATCAAAGTGTTTATCAAAAACAATTCGATTTTTTTGATCAAAGGACGATGGCATGATTTTCTCGACGGCGAAGAGGCGCCGCTTGAAACCGAGGAGAAGAAATATGCCGATCATCAATGTCAGCGTTACCGGCAAGCCCGATGCCGCTTTGTCCGCCGCCATTGCCAAGGAAGTGACCGAACTGACGGCCACGCATCTGCGCAAGGATGCGACGATCACAGCTGTTGCCATTTCCTATCACGACCCCGAGCACTGGTTCGCCGGCGGCAAGTCGCTGGCCGAGCATGGCACCAACACGGCGTGGCTCGACATCAAGGTTGTCGACGGCACCAACACCAAGCTCGAACTGGAGGCGTATCTGCAGGCAATTTTCGCGGCATTCGGCCGGCTGCTGGGTAAGGTGCATGAGGAAAGCTACGCCCTCGTGCATGAAGTGCCTGCAGCCGCCTATGGCTTTGGCGGCAAGACGCAGGAATTCCGCTTCATCAGCGGAAGGATGAAAGCGGCGTAGCTGCGATAGGCAGCCGAGCCGAATCAAACATAGGAGAGAAGGAAAAATGGAGCCGCATTGACGTTGATCCAACTTCGGCTAGGTTCTCACCCGAAGCGGCCACTGAAGAGCCGTGACGTGAGATCGTTGGGAGATGCGGCGATGATCCTGACACTGGCGCTGCTTGCGGGTCTTGTCGCGGCCTGGCTGCTGATCGGAGTGGTGGAGAAGTTCCGCCTCGGCCTGCGTTTGAGCCAGGCGCTGCTCTACGTGCCGTTCAAGCTCGCCTACCGGATCAGCGACGAGCGCATCAAGATTGCGCGCAGGTCGGTGGCCCCGGTCATCTATGTCATCTGGCATCAGTCACGCATCGAGCCGGCGCTGATGCTGTCGCTGCTGCCGGAGGACACGCTGCACATCCTCGACCAGGCTTCGGCCAGATCGCCGTGGCTGGAGCCGTGGCGCGAGCTCGGCCGCACCATCGCCTTCAACGCCGAGCATGTCTTCGTCAGCCGCAGATTGGTGCGGGTGCTGAAGGGCAAGGGCCGGCTCGCCGTTTACCTGCCGGATGCGGTCGAGCCAGACGTCAAGTCGTTTCGGTTGTTTCGCGCCATCACCCGTATCGCCATGCAGGCCGACGCCCGTATCGTGCCGGTCTTCGTTGCCGGCGCACGCAGCCTGCCGGCCTCGCTGACGCCGGCGGACAAGGCGCCGCGCCATTGGTTTCCGCAGCTGTCGATCAGCGCGCTGGAGCCGATGACCATCGCCGAGCTGGTGGCGCGGAACCCAGATCAGGCCTCCAACACCAATGCGCTGTTTGATCGCTTCGCCGAGGCCAGGCTTTTCGGAAGTGATCTCGACCGAGGGCTGTTCCTCGCCATGCGCGATGCGGCCGACCGTGTTGGCGCTTCGCACCCAATAATCGAGGACGTCATTGGCGGTGCCCTGAGCTACCGGAAAGTGTTCATCGGCGCCAGGGTTTTGGGCCGACGGTTCGAGGCAATAACAGCGCCGGGCGAAGCGGTTGGGCTGCTCCTGCCCAACGCCAATGGCGTCGTGCTGTCGTTCGTCGGACTTTTGTCGGCTGCGCGGGTGGCAGCAATGATCAACTATACCGCCGGCCCGGCCAGCGTCACCGCCGCCGTCCGCACGGCGATGATCCGAACCGTGGTCTCCTCACGCGCCTTTGTCGAAAAGGCCAACCTCGCCGACATCGTCGAGGCGGTGGAAAAGGGCGGGGCGAAACTGCTGTGGCTGGAGGATGTCCGCGCAAGCCTGACCGTGCTGGACAAGGCCGCAGCCGCCTTGCTGTGGCGCTGGCCGTTGCAGCGCCAGGATGCGGCCAAGCCGGCAGTGATCCTGTTCACCTCCGGCTCGGAAGGCACGCCCAAGGCCGTGGTGCTGTCGCACCGGAACCTTCTTGCCAATGCGATGCAGGCGGAAGCCCGCATCACCATCTCGCCGGCCGATATCCTGCTCAACGTGCTGCCGGTGTTCCACTCGTTTGGGCTGACCGGCGGCACCATCCTGCCGCTGGTCACCGGAATAAAGCTGTTCCTCTACCCGTCACCGCTCCACTACAAACTTATTCCGGAGGTGGCGCGCAAGGTCCGGCCGACGGTGATGTTCGGCACCGACACGTTCCTCGCCAACTATGCCCGCACCGCCAAGGACGGCGATTTTTCAAGCCTGCGCTTCGTCGTGGCCGGTGCCGAGGCGGTGAAGCCGGAGACGCGCCGGGTTTACCGCGAGCGCTTCCAGGCCGAGATCATCGAAGGTTTTGGCTTGACCGAGGCCGCACCAGTGGTTGCCGTCAACACCGCCATCCACGGCCGCGATGGAACGGTCGGGCGGCTGCTGCCGGCCATGCGCATGAAACTCGAACCGGTCGAAGGCATCAGCGACGCCGGCCGGCTGTGGCTCGACGGGCCGAACCTGATGATGGGCTACATGACCGGCGACCGGCCTGGCGAGCTGCAGCCGCTCGAAGGCTGGCACGACACCGGCGATATCGTTTCGGTCGATCGCGAAGGCTTCATCACCATTCGCGGCCGCGCCAAGCGCTTCGCCAAGATAGCCGGCGAGATGGTATCGCTTGGTGCCGTCGAGATGCTGGTGCAGTCGCTGTGGCCGGAAGAGCATCACGCCGTGGTAGCGGTGCCGGACAAGCGGCGCGGCGAGCGCCTCGTTCTGGTCACCACGGCCGACAATGCCGATCCCCACGAATTGCGCGAATTCGGCAAAAAAGCCGGCGCGGCCGAACTGATGGTGCCGAACGACATCGTCAAGGTCGAGGAGATCCCGGTACTGGGCTCCGGCAAGACCGACTATGTCTCGACTAGAAAGCTGGCACTCGAGAGGCTGGGACTGAGCGCAGCCGCCTGAGGTTTGCTGTCGAGAACTCTAAAGCCCCGTCGTGCGACGCGCTTTAGATTCTTGCTTTTATGCATGCCGTTATCGCAGAACCGCTGCACACTTTTGCGCGAATGCATTAGAAGACCACCACCGACAACAGCAGAATGGCGCCGACGGCCATCATCAGCAGGCCCGGCCAGTTCTGCGACAGGCCGAGAAACCGGAGCCCGCGCCGCCGCGGCTCCAGGGTCGGACCTGGTGTTGCGAGGTAAGGCGTCGGACTGTCCGGCGCGGTGGAGACAGCGGCCGGTTCACTAAGCCGCCCGCGCATGATGGCTGCTACCGCCATATAGACGAGGCCGGCGACAGTCAGTAACACGCCGATGAGGATGACAGCCATTTCTCCTCGTTTCCGATGGTTCTGCGCCGGATGCGGCAGCTTTGCGCTACGTCGACGACGTATCACGAGCAGCCGCTCAAGCGGACCTACCAACACAAACGGTCTAGCCGCCCAGCAAGTTCCGAAAACGGGGTTTTTGAGGTGCGTTCCACAGCGCCGCGTGCTCTGCGAGCCGCTCCCAAGTCTAAACGGATGACCCCTTTTCGGAATCATGCACTGCCAGGCGCAACGCGAACTGGCACCAAATCCGTCAGCCAATATCCGAGGACGGCACCTTCTCGCCTTCGCGCTTGGCGCGTCTCGAATAGGCCCGCACGCTGAACGGCAAGAAGAGCAGATAGCCGGCAACCGAGGCCGTCAGCGTATACCAGGGATAGGTCATCAAAAGCAGGACGTAGAGGACGACTGCGAGGATGATCGGCAGCACCCTGTCGCCCGGTATCCTGACGCTCTTGCCGGAATAGACGGGCAGTCTGCTGACCAGCAGGAACGCCACCAATATTGTAAAGCCGGTGGCAATGAAGGCTGCCAGGCGGCTGGGTTCAAGCCCAAGCCTGAGGAAGAACAGATAGAGCGGCAGCATCACCAGCACCGCACCCGCCGGCGCCGGCACGCCGACGAAATATTCGGTCTGCCACTGCGGACGGTCGAGCTCTTCGTCGAGCACGTTGAAACGGGCAAGCCTCATCCCACAGGCGATGGTGAACAGCAGCGCGGCGATCCAGCCCGGCGAACCTGCCCTGTCGAGCAGAAAGGCATAGAGCACCAGCGCCGGTGCCACGCCGAAATTGACGATATCGGCCAGCGAATCCATCTGGGCGCCGAATTTGGAAGTCGCCTTCAGCATTCGCGCCAGACGGCCGTCGATACCATCGAGGAAGGCCGCGAGCAGCACCATCACCACCGCTGGCTCGAAGCGGCCCTCGAAGCCGAAGCGAATACCTGACAGGCCGGCGCAGATGGCGAGCACCGTGACCAGATTGGGCAGCACCATGCGCATCGGGATTTCGCGAATGCGCGGGCCACCGCCGCCATGCGCCTCGAATTTCTTGAACGGCGGGGCCACCGGTCAGGAGATCCGCACGAGCGGCGTTGCGGCAACGCCGCCGAATTCCGCCAGCACCGTCTCACCGCCAACTGCGGTCTGGCCGACGGCGACACGCGGCGTCGCGGTCGAGGGCAGGAATACATCGACGCGCGAGCCAAAGCGGATCAGCCCGAAGCGTTCGCCGGTGCCGATGGCGCCGCCGGGCTCGGCCCAGCAGACGATGCGCCGCGCCACCAGGCCGGCAATCTGTACCGCGGCGACCGTTCCATTGGGGCTTTCGATGACCAGCCCGTTGCGCTCGTTCTCGGTGCTTGCCTTGTCGAGTTCGGCGTTAAGGAATTTTCCTGGCCGATGCTCGATCCTGGAAATGCGGCCACGCACCGGAGAGCGGTTAACGTGGCAGGAAAAGACGTTCATGAATACCGAGATGCGGGTCATTTCGCCGCCGCCGAGGCCAAGCTCGCGCGGCGGCACGGCCGGGCCAACCGCCGAAACGATGCCGTCGGCCGGGCTGACAACCAGCCGGTCATCGATCGGCGTGACACGCTCGGGATCGCGGAAGAAATAGGTGCACCAGGCCGTCAGGATGAGACCGATCCAGAACAGGGTCGAGGAGAAATAGCCAAGAAAGAGCGTCGCCGCGCCGAATGCAGCGATAAAGGGATAACCCTCGCGATGGATCGGAACGAACGCATTCTTGATCGTGTCAACGAGGCTCATGGATGAGGGCAACCTTGGTTCCAAGTCCGGCCTCAATAGCGGAAACACCCCGCGGTCGCAACGCGACAATGAGAGCGCTCGGGGGGTGGCGGTCGCCGCCGTTTCAGGATGCCGTTAGCAGCATCCGGACTGCCGAAGTGATCAACCGGAAATGTTCATTGCGATTGTCGGAACGCAGCACTCTCGCCCGTCCTTGGCAAGACAGCGCCTCTCATCGGCCTTTCGGCCATGACGATTTGCGCAAACCCGGAGGTTCTCGGCCCATGCAGAAATCAGCAGCTAGGCAAGTGCAAGTGGTGATGAACGGCTTGGCCTTCGGCGAGTCACCGCGCTGGCACGATGGCCGGCTGTGGTTCTGCAACTGGGGCACAGGCCAGATCATCGCCGTTGACGCCCTAGGCAACAGCGAGATCGCGCTCACCGTGCCGGCCACCCTGCCCTATTCCATTGACTGGCTGCCGGACGGGCGCCTGCTTGTCGTGTCCGGCCGCGAAGGGCTGATCCTCAGGCAGGAGGCAGACGGGACATTGGTCACCCATGCCGATCTGAGACAACTATCAAAGAGCCCGTGGAACGAGATCGTCGTCGATGGACGCGGCAACATCTACGTCAATGGTGGTGGGCCCGTTCCGGATCCCGGCCAGCATTTCGGCCCCGGCGCCATCGTGCTGGTCGCGCCTGACGGCTCGGTTCAGCAGGTGGCTGAGAACCTCGCCTTCGCCAATGGCATGGCGGTGACGCCTGACAACAAGACGCTTATCGTTGCCGAGTCCCACGCCAACCGGCTGACCGCCTTCGACATCGCTGCCGATGGTGGCCTTTCCAACGGCAGGATCTGGGCCAATCTCGGCAACGGTTTTCCCGACGGCATCTGCCTCGATGCCGAAGGTGCGGCCTGGTACGCCGACGTTCCGAACCGGCATTGCGTGCGGGTGCGCGAGGGCGGCGCGATGCTCGAAAGCGTCGACGTCGATCGCGGCTGTTTTGCCTGCATGCTCGGCGGCAGCGAGGGAAAAACGCTGTTCATCGTCGCCGCCGAATGGCACGGCTTCGAACATATGATTAGCGATGCCCGTACCGGCCAGGTGCTCAGCATCGAGGCTACCGCGCCGGGCGCGGGCTGGCCGTAGAAGAGCTTACACCCCGGGAATCCGCTGATAGTTGGCGATATCGGCCTTGACGCCAAGTCGCGCAATGGTCTCCTGAGGATTGAAGCCGATGCGCTCATGCGCAGCCTTGATGATCGGCACGACCTTGTCGACGGCGGCCTGCCCTTCCCATTCGACAATGGTCACGAGGTTGAACTCGCCCGGCCCCGAGAATTGCTCAAGCAGGAAATCCTGGACGAACCCTTGCTGCTGGCGCAGCAAATCATGCGTCATCCGGACCTTGGCAAGAATCTCCTCGCGGGCGTTGGCCGGAACGACAAACTTGTCCACCCGGAATACACTGCCGCCACTAACTGCCTGATTTATCCCATTCATATCGATTGCCTCCGTTTTTGAACGACGCATCTTGCTGCGATCCAAAACGGCCTACGATCTCAACTTAAGTTGAGGTCAAGCACGAATTTTCAGCTCACCTCCGAGGTGCGGCGGCGGACGACGACGCCGAACTCGTCGCTTTCGCGGGCGATGCGCAGCCGCTCCTCGGCCTCGCTTGCCTCGCGCTGGCGGTCCCACATTGATGCATAAAGGCCGCGCTTGGCTATCAAGGCGACATGGGTGCCGCGCTCGGCGATCTGGCCATCCTGCAGGACGATGATCTCGTCGGCCGAAATCACTGTGGACAGCCGATGGGCGATGACGAGGGTGGTGCGGCCCTGGCTGACCAGGTCGAGTGCCGCCTGGATCTCCTGCTCGGTGTGGCTGTCCAGCGCCGAGGTCGCCTCGTCGAGCATCAGGATCGGCGGTGCCTTCAAAATGGTGCGGGCAATCGCCACCCGCTGCTTCTCGCCGCCAGACAGTTTTAATCCGCGCTCGCCGACCATTGAGCGATAGCCGTCGGGCAGCCGCTCGATGAACGGTCCGATCTGGGCCAGTTCTGCCGCCTTGCGCACATCCTCCTCGCTGGCGCCGACGCGGCCGTAGCGGATGTTGTAGGCGATGGTGTCGTTAAACAGCACCGTGTCCTGCGGCACCATGCCGATGGCAGCGCGCAAGCTCTCCTGCGTCACGTCGCGAATGTCCTGGCCGTCGATCAGAATCTTGCCGCGCTGGATGTCGTAGAAGCGAAACAAAAGCCGCGAAATGGTCGACTTGCCGGCTCCGGAGGGGCCGACGATGGCCACCGTCTTGCCGGCTGGCACCTCGAAGCTGATGCCCTTCAGGATCTTGCGGTTCGGGTCGTAGGAAAAATGTACGTCGCGGAACTCGACCCTGCCGGCATCGACGACCAGCGGCTTGGCGCCCGGCCGATCAACGATCTCACGCTTGACGTCGAGCAGATCGAACATGTTTTCGATGTCGGTCAGGCCCTGGCGAATTTCGCGGTAGATCATGCCGATGAAATTCAGCGGCACCGAAAGCTGCATGAGCATGGCGTTGACGAAGACGAAATCGCCGACGCTCTGTGTGCCCGCCTTCACCTCGAGCGCCGACATCACCATGACGACGGTCATGCCGATACCGAAGATCACACCTTGGCCGAAGTTCAGCCAGCCAAGCGAGGTCCAGGTCCTGGTCGCCGCCAACTCATAGCGCGCCGTGGACCGGTCGAACCGCTCGGCCTCCATGGCTTCGTTATTGAAATATTTGACTGTTTCGTAGTTGAGCAGCGAGTCGATCGCCTTCGTGCTGGCTTCATTGTCGCTTTCGTTCATCTCACGGCGGATCGAAATACGCCAATCGCTCGCCCTGACGGTGAACCAGACATAGAGCCAGACCGTGACCGCGATCACCAAGACGTATAGCCAGCCATAGGTGACGGCGAAGATGCCGGCGGTGAGCGCGAATTCGACGATTGTCGGCGCCGTCGCCAGCATGGTGAAGCGGACGATCGTCTCGATGCCCTTGGTGCCGCGCTCGATGACGCGCGACAGTCCGCCGGTGCGCCGTTCGAGGTGGAAGCGCAGCGACAGTTCGTGCATGTGCACGAAGGTGCGGAAGGCGAGCCGGCGCACCGCATGCTGGCCGACCCGTGCAAACAGGGCGTCGCGCAACTGGTTGAAGCCGAGCTGCACCAGCCGCACGGCATTGTAGGCGACGACCAGCATGACCGGCGCCAGCAGCAGGGCCGGCAGCGGCGGCGGCGATTTGCTATCGCCGGCCAGTGCGTCGGTCGCCCATTTGAAGAAATAGGGTCCGGCCACCAGGGTCAGCTTGGCGACAACCAGCAGTACGGTTGCCCACACCACGCGCGCCCTCAGGTCGGCGCGGTCGGCCGGCCACATATAGGGCCAGAGATTGCGCAACGTTCTGAAGGTCGAGCCGGAATCTGCGGAAACGGTTTTCTCGGCCATTCTTGTTTACCTTTATGATTTTAGCGGCCGGAGCAGCAGGAATCGACCAGCGCGGCCAGCGATGCCGAAACATCGGCGAGCGCGGCGCGGTCGAGCTCATAGCGCGAGCGCTGGCGGTCAGGCTCGAAGCGGATCAGCCCGGCCTCGACCAGGATCTTCAAATGCTGGGAAACGGTGGACTGCGCCAGGTCGAGATGCTCGACGACCTCGCGACAGCAGCAGGAACGGCTTGCGGAAAGGTGTTTGAGAATTTCGATCCGCGCTGGATGCGAAAGGGCCGCGAGCCGGACAGCGACAACGCGGCTATCCGGCGTGCAGTTGGCCGGCGTGCAGTTGGCCGGCGCGCGTTCATCTGCCGCGCGGCTTCGGTCCGTTACGAGGGGGGATTCGGTCATCGTCCATCGGCGATAAACGATGACTGGCCCTGCCGCAAGCTATCCTGATGGGCAGAACGGCTACTCGGTCTTGACTGGCGCCGTCGTCATCTGGTCGCCCATTGCTTTGAGATCGGCGGGCTCGCCTTCCTTCGATTTCTCCGGCACCTTGAACACCTGCCCCGGCCAGATGCGGTTCGGATTGCTGATCTGGTCCTGGTTGGCGAGATAGATGGTCGAGTAGCGCATGCCCTGGCCATAGACCCGCCGCGAAATCCGCCACAGCGTGTCATGGCGGCGGATGATGACTGCGCCATCGGCATGTTCGAGCTTTGGCGCCACGGTCTCGGGAGTTTCGCCCGGAGGCGTTGCGACAGCCATTTCGGCCGGGGCCTCGGTTGCAGGAGTGGGGGCAGTTGCGGGCGTTTCGGCGGCCGTTGCCGGTGCGGCTTCGGTCGCCGGAGCATTCGGCTCGGCTTGTTTTGTCCCGGCAGGCTTCTGCTCGGCCGGCGCCACGGCCGCAACCGCCTCACCAGGCTCGCGCTCGAACGGCACAGCCGCACGGGCCACCACCGTCACGCCGTCGGCGTCGAGCGCATCGACGTGGATGGTGTAGGTGCCGACCGGGATGTCGCGTGTCGCTTCGACCAGGAAGTGGCGGTCGGGCGAGGTCTTCGCGTCACCGAGCAGGATATCGTTGGCATAGGCACGCACCTTGCGGCCGGGATCGGCGAGGCCGGCAACGAAAATCTTGTTGCCGTCGATTTCGACAGCTTCGACGACGATCTTCGGCTCCACCGCGGGAGTAGCGGGCGCTGCCGGTGTGGCGGGTGCTGCCGGAGCCGGCGCGGCTTCAACAGCGGCCGGCGCGGCAGGAGCAGGCGCTGCTGGAACATCAGCCGCCGGGGCGGCTGGCGCCGGCGCTGCGGCAGCCGGCAATTCGGTGCCGGTGGCGGGTGGCTGAACGGCCGCCTGTTCGCCGACAGGCGGCGAGGCGTCAGATTTCGCCTGAGGGGCAGGAACAGTGAGCAGTTCGGACGGCTTGCCCGGCTCCTCGACCATTGCCAGCACTTGGCCGGTGGAATTCTGGGGGATCGAAACGACGGCGGTCTGCGCCGAGGCGGTCACGACATTGCCAGCCGTCGAGCGCAGTGTGATCGTGTAGTCGCCGGGCTTCAACGGATCGTCGAGAATAATGGCAAAGGCGCCGTCGGGACCGGCGACCGTCGAGCCGAGCACAGCCGAACCGTTGAGAATCTCGACCTTGGCGTTGGGCGCCGCATTGCCGGCGACGACGATCGAGCCGTTGCTTTCGACACGCACGATGTCGAAGGTCGGCACGATTGCACCTGCTGCGGCCGGCGCGGCGGGCGCTGCGGCATCGGTGGACGCGGCGGGCGCAGGCGGCAGCCGGCCCTCGGTCGCCGGAGCGGCCGGTTTCGAAGCCGGCGGCGTCAGCGCCGCGACCTCCGCAGGCCGGGTAGAATTGAGATACGGGTCGAGCGCGCCCGATACATAGGCGGTTCCCGCCGCGGCGACAGAGCCGCCAGCCGCGAACAAAAACGCCTTCAATGGATTAATTGCCATGTTTCCCTGCCCCTTAGCCACCTAATTTCGGTCTAGCCTGTTTTACCAAAGCCGACAAGAAAAAGCCCGCCCCAGGGCTTGACCATGCCAATAGTCCCTATCACCAATCATAACATGAACACGATTCGATCTGTCTGCGTCTATTGCGGCTCGTCCCCGGGCCGAGATGAGACCTATATCAAGGCCGGACACCTGCTTGGCCGCTCGATCGCCAAGTCCGGCCTGCGTCTGATTTATGGCGGCGGCACTAAAGGTATCATGGGTGCCGTCGCTGAAGGGGCATTAAAGGCCGGTGGCAAGGTAACCGGCATAATTCCGCGTTTTCTGATCAACAGGGAGGCGACCGAAACCGCGCTTAACCGGCTCGACGAGCTCGTCATCACCGACAACATGCACCAGCGCAAGCACAGGATGTTTGAGAAATCCGACGCCTTTGTGGCGTTGCCCGGCGGCATCGGCACCGTCGAGGAGATCGTCGAGATCATGACTTGGGCACAGCTCGGCCATCACCGCAAGCCGATGGTCTTCGGCAACGTCGGAGGCTTCTGGGATCCGATGCTGGCGTTGCTCGACCACATGGCAGCGGAGGGCTTCATCCACACGGCGCAACGGGTCAAGCCGCTGGTGGTCGAGGATCCGGAAGCAATCGTCGCCGCTATCATGGTGGCGGGATCCTCCGTCGATGCACCGACGGAGGGCGTGCAGTCGGTGATTGATAAGATGTAGAGTGAATGGTGAATGGTGAATGGTGAATGGTGAATGGTGAAGTAGAAGACTTTCCAAACCGGCGCCTGTCTATTCACTATTCACTATTCACTCCTTCCCTACTGCCTTCCTCAAGTCTCCGATGACCGCACGCTTGTCCTGACGCCGCCAGGCGAGATGGATCGAGACGGTGCGTTCGAACCACGGCAGATCGCGAAACACGATCTGAAGCGGGGCGGCACTCCGCAGGCTGGCCTGCACCGTCGCCAGCCCAAGCCCGGCGCTGACCAAGCCCAACGACGTCAACGGATCGGTCGTCTCATAGGCTATGTCGGGCAGGAAACCGGCCTTCGCACAGGCGGCGAGAAATTGGCTGCGGTTGGTGTCGTCAGGCTGGCGCACCACCGTGATCCAGGTACGGCCGTCCAGTTGCTGCGGCAGTATCTCCGCGATTTCTGCCAATGGATCGCCTTCCGGCATCGCCAGAACCAGCGGCTCGCGCATGATGAGCATGGCGACGATGTCGGGATCATCGGCAGAAGGAGGCGTGTTGACAAGGCCCAGATCGAGCGATCGTTCGCGCAGCGCTTCGATCTGGGCGGCGGAACGCTGACCCTTCAGTTGAAGATGAAATTCGGGCCGGTCGCGGCGAAACTGGCGCAGCATCCGAGCGACAAGCCCGGCATGGACCGCACCTTCCACATAACCGATGGCGAGACGGCCGACCGTACCGCTGGCGAGATTGCGGCCGAGTTCCTCCAGCCGTCTTGCATGGGCCAGCAGCGCACGCGCCTCGGCAAGAAAAGCGCGGCCCTCGGCATTGAGATGAACACGCTGCCTCGCCCTCTCGAACAGTGCGACGCCCAGCTGCTCCTCCAGCTGAATGATCTGACGGCTGAGCGGCGACTGCGAGATGTGCAGCAATTCGGCGGCACGCCCGACGTTGCCGGTTTCGGCCACCGTGATGAAATAGCGGAGCTGGCGCAGGTCGAACATTGTTGCTTCGATGCTCAAGTCCCGTGAGGTCTCAAATTTAGCCTAATCAGTCTTGGACTGTCTGGCCAGCAGAAGCGAATATTTCCGCCATTCCAACGGCCAACATCAGGAGATTCCGATGCAGTTCTTTGCCCTTCTTGCGCGCAACACCGAAAAGTTCACCGACGCCGATTTCGCGCCGCTGCTGCCTGGCGAGGCCGAGCAGCGCCGCACGCTCTATGCCGAAGGCGCCGTGCGTCAGGTGTGGAATCGGGGCGACATTCCCGGCAGCGGCATGATGTTCGAAGCCGGCAGCGATGTCGATGTGCGCCACCATCTTGCAACTTTACCGCTGGTCAAGGCCGGCATGATGGATATTGCCGCCGTCGTGCCGCTGCAGCCATATCCCGGCTTCGGGCCGAAGCGCTGAGCGCTCGTGAAAGACGCGGCTGCCGGCATTAAGACCGGCCAGCCGCCTTTCTTCGTTACGCGGCTCGAGCTGATGCGGAAACGGTCTTGCGCGCCGAAGAAAACATCGACCAGGAGTACATCGCCAGTGCCGCCCAGATCAGCCCGAAGGCTATGGCCTGAACACTGCCGAAGGGTTCGCCGAAAATCAGCACCGCGATCAAAAAGACGATCGTCGGCGCGATATATTGCATGATGCCGATGGTGGAGAGGCGCAGCAGCCTGGCGCCGAACGCAAACAACAGCAGAGGCACGGCGGTGACCGGACCGCAGCCGATCAGCAAGGCGGTGTCGTTCAGCGAGCTGGAGACGAAATGATCCTGTCCTGTGGCGATCAGGAAGATGATGTAGCCGAGTGCCGGCACCGACAGCAGCAGCACTTCAAGCAGGAAGCCCTGGCTCGGGCCGATTGGCAGCGTCTTGCGGAAGAAGCCATAGGCGGCAAAGGAAAAGGCTAGCACCAGCGACACCCAGGGCAGTTTGCCGGCGTCGATGGTCAGCACCGCGACCGCGATTGCCGCCAGCACCACCGCCGCGATCTGCAGGCGGTCGAGCCGCTCGCCGAGGAGCAGCGCGCCGACAACGACGCTGACCAGCGGGTTGATGTAGTAGCCGAGCGCGGTCTCGATGGTGCGGTCGACCGCGATCGCCCAGACATAGATGCCCCAGTTGACCGAGATCAGCGCCGCCGTCAGCACCGCCATCGAAATGATGCGCGGCGAACGAACTGCCGCTTTGAAATCGGCAGTGCGACCGGCCCAGACCAGGACAGCGGCCGCGATCGGCACCGACCAGACGATGCGGTGGGCGATAACTTCGGCCAGCGGCAGATGCGCGACAGCCTTCATGTAGAAGGGCAGCAGCCCCCAAAGCAGGTAGGCGCCGAGCGCCAGCAGGAAGCCGCGACGAGCTTTGGTGTCGGCCTCGATGTGAAGTGCTTGGGTAGTCATGGCCCAAGGCTATGCGCCAGCGGCTTGCCCAAAACCATCGCAAATTGCTGATGGATCAATGGAGTCTTGCTGATGGTTCAACACGACCGCTAAACGTCGAACAATTGCCGCTGTCTGCGAGAGTGATTGCAGGCCCGGCACGACACGGTCTCAAGGCGGAGCAGGCTTCTCCTTGAGTTCGAAAAAGACGTTGTCGGGCGAACCTTCATCGTGCCTAAAGCCCGTCAGTTCCGCCGCAAGATCGAGGGGAAGGTCAAAAACAAGATCGACCTCTGTACCTTTGCTATCTTCTTCATCCTGCTTTGAAAAACACTGTTGCTTCAGCGCTTCGAAAGACGCGGGGAGATCACCCGTGACATGCAAGTCCCGCACGGTCTTGTCGCCGCTGTGCCAGACTTTCCAGATGTTCCTTCCGTCGCGCCAGAGCTCGGCGCGCGCGAACATTACATGCTCTTCTATGTGCGCGATCACGATTTCCCGCTCTTGCGAAATCGCGGCCAGATATTGCTGAGGCGGGTTCGGAAAGCTGCAGGGATCGAGGATGATGATCGCCCAGTTCTTTTCGCTGGCATAGGCGTTCACAGGCGCTTCGAAAATCTCCGATGGATCGCCAATCTCGCGCCCGAACAACGCCGCAGCTTCCTTTATCCCGTAACCGCGAAAGCCCAGCCAGCTTATCGAAAAGCCCATTTCTTACTCCGCCGCCGCCAAGCCCGCCATGTCGCGGTTCTTCATCAGCTTATAGACGATCGAATCCATCAGCGCCTGGAAGGAAGCATCGATGATGTTTTCGGAGACGCCGACCGTCCACCAGCGCGCACCGGTGCCGTCATGTGATTCAATCAGCACGCGGGTGATCGCCTCGGTGCCGCCGTTGAGGATACGCACCTTGAAGTCGGCCAGTTCGAGATCGGCGATCTCGCTCTGGAATTTGCCGAGATCCTTGCGCAGCGCAATGTCGAGCGCGTTGACCGGGCCGTGGCCTTCGGCCACCGACATCTTCTCGTCGCCCTCCACCAGCACTTTCACGATCGCCTCCGAGACCGTCTTCAGCTGGCCGTTGGCGTCGAAGCGGCGCTCGACCATGCAGCGGAACGAAGTGACGCGGAAGAATTCCGGCAGGCCGTGCAGCATCTTGCGCGCCAAAAGCTCAAAGCTGGCGTCGGCACCTTCGTAGGCATAGCCCTCGGCCTCGCGCTCCTTGACCACGGCGATCAGCGCGTCGAGGCGATGGTCGTCCCGGGGCATGTCGATGCCACGCCGTTTCAGCTCGGCCAGGAAATTGGCCTTGCCGCCCTGGTCCGAAACCATGACGCGGCGGCGGTTGCCGACGGTCTCTGGCGGCACATGCTCGTAGGTCGCCGGCTCCTTGGCCAGCGCCGAGGCATGGATGCCGGCCTTGGTAGCAAAAGCGGAGGCGCCGACATAGGGCGCCTGCGCTTCGGGCGCACGGTTCAGCAACTCGTCGAAGGCGCGGGACAGGCGCGATATACCGGTCAACGCCTCTGCCGAAATGCCTGTAGCAAAGCGGCGGGAAAAGGCCGGCTTCAACGCCAGTGTCGGCACGATCGAGATCAGGTTGGCGTTGCCGCAGCGCTCGCCGATGCCGTTCAGCGTGCCCTGGATCTGGCGCACGCCGGCCTCCACGGCGGCAAGCGAATTCGCCACCGCCTGGCCGGTGTCGTCATGGGCGTGGATGCCGAGATGGTCGCCCGGTATGCCGGCGGCGATCACCTTTTCGACGATGGAACGCACCTCGGAGGGCTGCGTGCCGCCATTGGTGTCGCACAGCACCACCCAGCGCGCGCCGGCATCGCAGGCCGTCCTGGCGCAGGCCAGCGCATAATCGGGGTTGGCCTTGAAGCCGTCGAAGAAATGCTCGCAGTCGACCATCGCCTCCTTGCCGGCAGTGAGCGCCGCCTCGACCGAGGCCTTGATCGCCTCGAGGTTCTCCTCATTGGTGCAGCCGAGCGCGACGCGGACATGGTAGTCCCAACTCTTGGCGACGAAACAGATGGCGTCCGACTTCGACTGGACCAGCGCGGCAAGCCCAGGATCGTTCGAGATCGACACTCCTGCCCGTTTGGTCATGCCAAAGGCAACGAACTTGGCATCGGCCGTGCGACGCTCGGCAAAGAAGGCGGTGTCGGTTGGATTGGCGCCGGGGTAGCCACCCTCGACGTAGTCGATGCCGAACTCGTCGAGCAGCTTGGCGATGGCGATCTTGTCCTCGACGGAGAAGTCGACACCCGGCGTCTGCTGACCATCGCGCAGCGTGGTGTCGAACAGATAAAGGCGCTCGCGAGCCATGGTCATTTCCCGGCAAACATGTCCGTTGCGCGGATCAGCCTGTCGAGGATGCCCGGCTCCGAATAGGCGTGGCCGGCGCCTTCGATCAGATGGAAATCCGCTTTCGGCCACGCCTTGTGCAGCGCCCAGGCGTAGCGCGCCGGGCACGGCATGTCGTAGCGGCCGTGAACGATGGTACCCGGGATATCCTTAAGCTTCCATGCATCGCGCAGCAGCTGTCCCTCTTCCAGCCAGCCGGCATGGACGAAATAGTGGTTCTCGATGCGGGCGAAAGCCAGGGCATAATCATCCTGGCCGAAGGGACCGCTGGTTTCCGGTTCCGGCAGCAGCGTGATCGTCTCGCCCTCCCACAGGCTCCAGGCGCGGGCGGCCTCGACCTGCGCCACAGGATCGCTGCCGACCAGCCGTTTGCGGTAGGCGGCCATCATGTCGCCGCGCTCGGCCTCCGGGATCGGCGCCAGAAACCGCTCCCACTTGTCGGGGAACATCTCCGACACGCCGAACTGGTAGTACCATTCGAGTTCGGCGCGGGTCAGCGTGTAGATGCCGCGCACGACCAGTTCGCTGACCCGCTCGGGGTGGGTCTCGGCATAGGCCAGCGCCATCGTCGAACCCCACGAACCGCCGAACACCAGCCATTTGTCGAAGCCGCACATTTTTCGCAGGCGCTCGATGTCGGCGACCAGGTGCCAGGTGGTGTTGGCTTCAAGCGAGGCATTGGGCGTCGATTTTCCGCAGCCGCGCTGGTCGAACAGGATGACATCGTACAGCTTCGGATCGAACAGCCGCCGGTGCTTTGGCGAAATGGTGCCGCCCGGCCCGCCATGCAGGAAGACAGCCGGCTTGGCCCCTCTGGTGCCGGAGCGCTCCCAATAGACCTGATGGCCATCGCCAACGTCGAGCATGCCGGACTCGAAAGCCTCGATCTCGGGATAGAGGGTACGGAATTCGCTGCTCATAATTTCAGGCCCTGCTGCGGCCAGTTGGCCGTCTCGTGATCGGGATGCTGGAAGGAGATGATGGATTCCTGTCGCGCGTAGAAATCCGGGTCGTCATGGATCGACGCGTCGAAGATCGTCTCGACCCAAGGCAGCCTGGCGGCGTAGTTAACCTGGATCTGCGGCGCCAGATCGGAACGGTCGTCGAAGGCGCCGATGGCGATCTCCAGCGCGCCGGGCTGGCGGTAGGTCAGCGGTGTGCCGCAGCGGGCGCAGAAGCCGCGATCGATGTTGACCGACGACTGAAAGTAACTCGGCTCCTCGCGCACCCATTCGACGCCGTCGCTCGGCACTGTCACCAGCGCGCCGAAAAACGACCCGAACTGTTTCTGGCACATGCGGCAATGACAAATGGACGGACGGCCGAGCGCCCCGTGGATGCGGAAGCGCACGGCGCCGCACTGGCAGCCGCCGGTACGAACGGTTTCGGTCATGATTTTTCCTCCGGCGGCCATTGTTCGGTGTCGTGGTCGGGATGTTGGTAGGAGACGAGATCGGCGAGATAGGAGGCCGACGAGACGTCGGCCATCGTTTCCTCACCTGGCAATTCGTGGACGTGATCCACGTACGGGAGCTTGGCTTCGACACCCCATTGGATGGTCGGGGCGATCTCCTCGGGGTGGTCGAATGTGGCGATGGCGAGGGCCACCCCGTCGGGCGCTTCGAAGGTCAGCGGCGTGCCGCATTCGGCGCAGAAACCGCGCAAAGCCGCGTTGGACGAGCGGAAGCGTTTGGGCTCACCGCGCGTCCAGTCCAGCCTTGCGCCGCGCACCGAGACCAGCGGCAGGTAGAAATTGCCGCTCGCCTTCTGGCACATGCGGCAATGGCATACGGAAGCATCGCCGAGAGCTCCTTCGACGCGGAAGCGCACCGCGCCGCACTGGCAGCCGCCTGTATAGACCGGTCTGTTGTCGAGGCTCATCGCGCACTACTCCGGGGCATGGCAGACCGCCTCGACATTGTTGCCGTCGGGATCGAAGACAAAGGCGCCATAATAGTTCGGATGGTAGTGCGGGCGCAGGCCAGGCCCGCCATTGTCCTTGCCGCCGGCGGCGATCGCCGCGGCGTGAAAGGCATCGACCTCGGCGCGGCTGCGCGCGGTGAAAGCGACATGCTGATGATCCTTCGGCTTGTCCTTGCCGGCGTGCAGCCAAAACACCGGCCGGTCGCGGCCGTAGCCGCCGACCTTGGCGCCGCCGGTATATTCCTGCGGCACCATGTAAAGCAGCGAGGCGCCGAGCGGCGCCATCGCCCTGTCGTAAAAAGCCTTCGACGCGTCGAAATCCGAAACGGTGATGCCGAGATGATCGATCATCTTTTTACCTCCCAGGTGGTGATGCGTTCGCCGGTGACGGGGTCCTTGCCGTCCTTCAACTGGATGCCTTGCGTCAGCAACTCGTCGCGGATGCGGTCGGCCTCGGCCCAGTTCTTGGCGGCGATCAGCGCGAGGCGTTTGGCGATCGCCTTGGCAATGGCGTCTTCATCCACCTTGGCTGTTGCGATGTCGAAGCCGAGGAACAGAAGCGATGCCTTCAGTGAAGCGGCAGCATCGTTGTCTTCGGCGGCTGCGTTGCCGCTACCTGCGTTGAAATCAACAGCATCACCAGCCAACTGCGTCAGCAACTGGAATGCGGCATAGGTGGCAAGGTCATCCGACAGCGCTTCGATCACATCCGCCGGCACCGGCTTTGCCGTCGGCGGCGCCAGATCGGCCGCCCGCTTCCATTTGCGCAGCGTATTCTCCGCCTCTTCCAGCTTGCGCACGGAAAAGTCGATCGGCTCGCGATAGTGCGTCATCAGCATCGCCAGCCTGAGCACCTCGCCCGGCCATTTGCGGCCGCCAAAGGTATCCGTCTCCAGCAATTCGGTGATCGAATAGAAATTGCCCAGACTCTTGGACATCTTCTGCCCTTCGACCTGCAGGAAACCGTTGTGCATCCAAATCTTGGCCATCGTTTCGGTGCCGTGGGCGCACCGCGATTGCGCGATCTCGTTCTCGTGGTGCGGAAAGATCAGGTCGAGACCACCGCCATGGATGTCGAACACCTCGCCGAGATAGGCGGCCGACATCGCCGAGCACTCGATGTGCCAGCCCGGCCGACCCCTGCCCCACGGGCTGTCCCAGCCTGGCTCCTCGGGCGAAGACAATTTCCACAGCACGAAATCCTGCGGGTTCTTCTTGTGCTCATCGACGGCGACGCGGGCGCCGGCCTGCTGCTCATCGAGATTGCGCTTCGACAACTGCCCATAATCCGGCATGGAAGCGGTGTCGAACAAGACTTCTCCAGCCGCGACATAGGCATGGCCGCGTTCGATCAAGCGTTGAATCAAGAAGATCATGTCGACCTTGCCGTCGGGCCTGGGCTCGACGAACTCGGTGGCGCGCGGCTCGACCGTCGGTTCCAGGCAACCGAGCGCCGCGACGTCCTTGTGGAACTGACCGGCGGTCTTTTCGGTGACCCGCCTGATCGCTTCGTTCAGCGACAGTTTGCCAGAGGCAATCTCGCCGCCGAAATCGCGCAGTGCGCGGGCGTTGATCTTGTCGTCGACGTCCGTAATGTTGCGGACGTAAGTGACGTGCGCTTGCCCGTAGAGATGGCGCAGCAAACGGAACAGCACGTCGAAGACGATCACCGGCCGCGCATTGCCGATATGGGCGAAGTCGTAGACCGTCGGGCCGCAGACATACATGCGCACGTTGCGCGGATCGATCGGGAAGAAATCGTCCTTGCTCCGCGTTAGCGTATTGTAGAGGCGCAGGCTCTTCGATGCGTCAGACATACGTGCGTTCCCGGTGCGTTACTTTGGCATGATCTTTTGGGATCGTGCTCTGGATGGAGTCGGTTACGCCGAGGCGCAAATCGGGGTCCAGCCTGCTGGCCGGGGCGTTTGTCCAATCTGGGAGGAGATGAGGCGAAAACGTCCAGGACCAGCGCGAGGCTAGCCGATAATGCAAATGCCACAAATGGCGAAAGACGTTTTCATGGCCGGCTTTATCGCCTTGCCCGGTGTTGCCGTCAAGTCGCTACCTTCGCCAAAAATATCGTTGGCTCACAGGAATTGAGCCACTGAAACATTTTATTAAACAGGTCGGCACTGTGATGAAACATTCGCCGGCTAGATCAGCAAGCGTCACGATTTGGTCGGATTCGGCCAGCAAACGCAGACATGAAGACGTTACCAGGGAAGAGAACAATGCCTAAGCAAGAATCCAACCGCGCCAAGCAACCGGCGCTCGCCAGCCACTACCGGGCGATCGGCCCGGCAGCAATCGTCGCAGCTCTTCTGCACACCGCGAAGAAGAAGAAGCCAGCGCAGAAGATCGTTTCGCCGCGCGCTGCCTGAGAATGCCGTCGGGAAGATTGAGGCGCTCACGGCACACCAGCAATAGTAGCTTTTGCTAAAATAAATTCATCTGACTGTCGTTCGCGCCGGACTTCTGGCGCCTGACCTTCTCGGGCTCAGGCTCGACGACGCCCTTCTCCTGAATCTCCGGCCCGGTATTGGCGACCTTGTTGACGAGGTCGGAAACCGGGATCGCTTCGAAGAAATCGGGCTGGGCGGGTCTCAGCAGATGGGCCACATCGCGCGGCTCGAGCGTGCGGCAATCCAGCCAGCGCGCGAAATCTTCGGGATGGATCACCACCGGCATGCGGTCGTGGATATGGGCAGTATCGGCATTGGCGTGGGCGGTCAGAATGGCGCCGGTGTCCATTTCCGAGCCGCCCGGCTCGGCATAGGTCTCAATCAGCCCGGCGAAGGCGACAAGCCCGCCACGCCTTGGCCGCACCCAATAGGGCTGCCCTCTTCTGCCACCGGTGTGGTGCCATTCGTAGAATCCCGAAGCCGGTACCAGGGCGCGGCGATGGCGCATGGCAGCGCGAAACGACGCCTTTTCCGAAGCCCCCTCAGAACGCGCGTTGAACAGCAGCGGGAAGTTGCGCGTATCCTTGACCCAGGCCGGGATCAGGCCCCAGCGCACCAGCATCGAGCGGCGGTCGGGCAGGTTCGAGCCCGGCGCCTGCGGCAGTCCGGCGAGCGCCATCAGCACCGGCTGCGTCGGCGCGATGTTGTAGCGGGCCGGAAACTCCTCAAGTTCCGCCAGGCTGAGAAAGGCGGCGGTCTGGTCCGGAGTGGCGGTCAAGGCAAAGCGTCCGCACATGAATTCAGCTCTCGAATTGGTGGCATGTGAAAGTGGCCATGGAACCCGCCTTTCGCAACCGCTAAAGCTGTTCGCCGACGGCCGGTCCACAACGGGCTATGCCAATCGAGCGATCCGAAGCCCATGGAAGCACGCAAGATCATTCCGGCAGTCTCGGTCTGCGTCGTGCGCGAGAACACGGTGCTGCTGGTCAAGCGGGCCAGGCCGCCCTCGCAAGGCCTCCATGCCTTTCCCGGCGGCAAGGTCGAAGCCGGCGAAACGCTGGAACAGGCAGCACGGCGCGAATTGCTGGAAGAGACCGGATTGCAGGCGCGTAGCTACCGGCCGCTGCGGGAAATCCACATCGACGGTAGCGGCGACGGGCATCCGGTCGACTACTGGCTGACGGTGTTTGGGGCCGATTATGCTGGCGGCGAGGCGGTGGCCAGCGACGACGCCGAAACCGCGGCTTTCTATACGCTGGCCGAAATGACAGCGATGCCGCTCGCCGATGCGGTGTTTGAAATTGCGGACGATCTACTCGGTCCCAACAAAGACGGCGAGACCTGAGCCAGAGAATCGCCTTGCAGGCGACAAATTGTTTCAGCACAAGGACTCATGAGCCGCACGTCTTCGTTTCTCGCCGCATGCCTCGCCGTCAGTGTGGTTGTCGGTGCGCGCCCGGCGATTGCCGCCGAAGCACCGTTCGAGCCCGGGCTGATGCGGCTGGCGGAAGTGCTCGGCTCGCTGCATTTCCTGCGTAATCTGTGTGGCGAGAAGGGCGATCGGTGGCGAGCCGAGATGGAAAAACTGATCGCATCGGAAAATCCGAACCCGGAGCGGCGCGCCCGCTTCATCGCCAGCTTCAACCGCGGCTACCGGTCGTTCGGCGGTACTTATACGCAATGCACCGCCTCGGCGACGGAAGCCATCAGCCGCTACATGAAGGAAGGCGAGACGCTGTCTCGCGACATCGCTTCGCGCTACGGAAACTGACGACGGCAGCTGCCGTTCCGGCAAACCGGCATCAACCGCCGGCGCTGTGGGCGGCGGACGCGTTCGACACTTCTCCGCTTGCCTCGGGTGAGGTCTTGGTGCAAACCTGATGTTGCACTTTTGCAACTATGTTAACGAAACGTTAGCGCGCGAATGTGAAATTAACTCAAACTGAAGGTTTCCGTCCCCTTGGCCGGCCTAATCGGCTAAGTTTGAATCGGATCGGACGCAGGTTTGCTGGACGCGACGGAATTTGTAGAAGACGACCAAAAAAATGTCGTATTTACAAATACTTACTGCGCCTGCGTGTAAAAGGGACAACTCAAGCTTGATCCCTGTCCAACGGATCACCGCTTGAAAGGGTGGAAATCGCAATGGAACATGGCGTCAACGACATCGACGCGCTGGTCAGGGAAGAAAAGCGCCTGACCGCCGTGGAAAGCCACAGCGAAGCCTGGGCAGAAGGATTGTCGGCCGGGATCGAGCCGGAAATCATCGCCGAGGCAGCCCTCGAAACGGCATTCGGCGAAATGCTGCGCACCAATGGCGAGACCTCGGCGCTTGCCCTGCTCGATCGCATGCGTGAAAAGGTGATTGCCGGGGCCTTCGAGCCCGAAAGACTGCGGCACTGACCCCGGTTCTTTGACGACGGCGCGCCGCCCGGACATCATATCCGGGCACATGGACGGGCCTGGAACCAGGGAGTAGCAGGCGGTGAATTTTTCGATATCAGGCAAGCCGCACGGCCTGGTCCTCAGCATTTGGCTCACCGCTTCCTGCGCCATGATTCCTTCTGCACTGTTTCTTGCGAGCAGTCCCGCTCACGCCCTCAGCGAGATCAAGCGCGAAGACCTGCCCTCGCCGGTCACGCCGCCGCCCGACGGCGACGTGTCGCCGCGTGGAAGTACCGTGCCGATGCCCGGCCCGCTCGGCACGACGCCACCTGCAGCCAGCCAGCCGACTCCGTCCGACGAGCCGGAACAAACCGAACCGATAGGGCCGGCCAATGATGGCGGCGTGGCCAATCCGCATGTCGATCCCGACGCGCCTGTGCCCGAAGTCGTCTACGACCTCGCCAAGTTGCCGGAACCGGTCAGGCGCATGCACGATCTGATCGTCGAGGCGTGCAAAAGCGGCGACATCGAAAAGCTTCGGCCGCTGATCGGCACGGGAGACATGATGACCCAATTGTCGCTGGGCGACATGGAGGGCGACCCGATCGCCTTCCTGAAAGGCCTTTCCGGCGACACGGAAGGCCAGGAGATCCTCGCCATCCTGGAAGAGGTGCTCAATGCCGGTTTTGTCCATGTCGATGCCGGCACGCCGCAGGATCTCTATGTCTGGCCCTATTTCTTCGCCCTGCCGCTGGACAAGCTCGATGCCAGGCAGCGGGTCGAGCTGTTCAAGATCGTCACCGCCAGCGACTATGACGATATGAAGCAGTTCGGTGCGTACATCTTCTACCGAGTCGGCATCACGCCGACCGGACAATGGACGTTCTTCGTCGCTGGGGATTGAGTGATTTAGCCTGGCCCCTATGG
This sequence comes from Mesorhizobium sp. M0808, assembly GCF_040320025.1. Lineage (NCBI taxonomy): Bacteria > Pseudomonadati > Pseudomonadota > Alphaproteobacteria > Hyphomicrobiales > Phyllobacteriaceae > Mesorhizobium > Mesorhizobium sp. M0808. The sequence goes on along the minus strand of NZ_JAMYOX010000024.1, from coordinate 31,533 downwards.
AGGCAGGGAGCTTAGCCCGCCAACGCCTCGGAAAACTCCACCGCCCTACCCTGGCCCGGCGCGACGATCTCGCCTTCCCACATCACGCGCCGGCCGCGAACGATGGTGCCGACCGGCCAGCCGGTCACCTGCGTGCCGTCATAAGGCGTCCAGCCGACCTTGGAGCCTTGCTGGGCGTTGGCGATGGTCTCGCGGCGCTTCAGATCGACGATGGTCAGATCGGCATCGTAGCCGGCGGCAATACGGCCTTTCCTGGCGATGCCGAAAATACGCTGCGGGCCGTGGCTGGTCAGGTCGACAAAGCGCTGCAACGTCAGCCGGCCGGCGTTGACATGATCCAACATGATCGGCACCAAAGTCTGCACCCCGGTCATGCCGGACGGCGACGCCGGATAAGGCTTTGCCTTCTCGGCCAGCGTGTGCGGCGCATGGTCGGAGCCGAGCACATCAACGATGCCTTGCGCAACGCCGTACCAGACCCCGTCGCGATGGCGCGTGGCGCGCACCGGCGGGTTCATCTGGATCAGGGTGCCCAACTGCGCATAATCATCGGCGCTCAGCGTCAGATGATGCGGCGTCGCCTCGCAGGTCGCGACATCCTTGTGCTGTTCGAGGAAGCCTATCTCCTCGGCGGTCGAGATGTGCAGCACATGGATCCGGGCGCGGACCTGGCGCGCGATTCGCACAAGGCGCTCGGTGCAGCGCAACGCAGCGATCTCGTCGCGCCACACCGGATGTGAGGACGGATCGCCCGCGATGCGCTCGCCAAGCCGCTCGCGCAGCCGGAACTCGTCCTCGGAGTGAAAGGCGGCGCGGCGGCGTGTGTTCCTCAGGATCGAGGCAACGCCTTCGTCGTCCTCGACCAGCAGGTCGCCGGTGGACGAGCCCATGAAAACTTTTATGCCGGCCGCACCTGGCAGCCGCTCGAGATCGCCAGCGTCTTTTGCATTGTCGCGGGTCCCGCCGACCCAGAAGGCAAAGTCGCAATGCATGCGGCCGGTGGCACGCCGCACCTTGTCGGCAAGGGTTGCCTCACTGGTGGTCAGCGGATTGGTGTTCGGCATCTCGAAGACGGCGGTGACGCCGCCGAGCACCGCTGCCCGCGAGCCCGTCTCCAGATCTTCCTTGTGCTCCAGGCCCGGCTCGCGGAAATGCACCTGGCTGTCGACGACGCCCGGCAGGATGTGCAGCCCACGGCAGTCGATCGTCTCACCGGCCGACGCCTCGCGGAGGTCGCTGATGGCAGCGATGCGCCCACCATTGATGCCGACGTCGCGAAAACCCTGGCCGTCGTGATTGACCACGGTGCCGCCTGTCAGGATGAGATCGTAGATGGGGGCCATACGGATCCGGTCTCTTGCGGGGGAAGTGCCAGCGGCTTACGTAATGACCAATAGTTTTGCAAGATCAGGCTCGTTTTCCCACCATGCCCTTTGCCTCGCTCAGAGATCGCGCACTCGTTTCCGTGTCCGGGCCGGATGCCGAGCACTTTTTACAGAACATCCTGACCACCGACCTCGACGTGCTCGGCAGCAGCGAAGCAAAGCCCGGTGCGCTGCTAACGCCGCAAGGCAAGATCCTTTTCGACTTCCTGATCTCGCGCGCCGGCGAAAATGCTTTCCGACTTGAATGCCGTACCGAGACCGCCGATGATTTCATGCGACGGCTGACGCTCTACAAATTGCGCGCCAAAGTCGAAATTGCCAAGCTGGATCAGCCGGTTGTGGCCATCGCATGGGGAAGCGATTCAACCATTTCGCAATTTGAATCAGCACCGTTTGCTGATGCGCGGTTTGTCGATACTGCCGTCAAGCGCTTCTATGATGACACCGCAGATGGCGGCGACCTTGCCGCATGGCAAGCCTTTCGCATCGCCCATGGCATTGCCGAAAGCGGTGCGGACTACCAACTCGGCGACGCTTTTCCGCATGACGTGCTGCTCGACGAGATCGGCGGTGTCGGCTTCAAGAAAGGCTGCTACGTCGGCCAGGAGGTCGTCTCGCGCATGCAGCATCGCGGCACTGCCAGGCGTCGGGTGTTGATTGTCTCGGCCGAACGCACCCTGCCCACTTCGCGCGCAGAGTTGACCGTGGAGGGGCGACCGGTCGGCACGCTTGGCTCGACCGCGGCCAGGACAGGCCTTGCCATTGCCCGCATCGACCGGGTCAAGGCAGCGCTCGACGCCGGCCTGCCGGTCCTGGCGGAGGATGTCGCCGTGTCGCTCGCTATCCCGTCCTGGGCGAAATTCAGCTTTCCGCAGGAAGCCATCGGCGCGGAGGACGCCTGATGGCTGCAGATCGCGCCGGGGCGCCGCCGCGCGCCTGGCAGCGCATGCTGTCCGGCCGACGGCTCGATCTGCTCGATCCCTCGCCGCTCGACATCGAGATCTCCGATATTGCCCATGGCCTTGCCCGCGTCGCACGCTGGAACGGCCAGACCAGAGGCGATCACGCCTTTTCGGTCGCCCAGCATTCGCTGCTGGTCGAAACGCTTGTCGGCGAGCTGATGCCGGATGCCGACGCCGACGCGCGGTTGGCGGCGCTGCTGCACGACGCGCCGGAATATGTCATCGGCGACATGATCTCGCCGTTCAAATCCGTGATGGGCGGCAGCTACAGGGATTGCGAGATCAGGCTGCAGCGCGCCATCCATCTGCGCTTTTCACTGCCGGCCGAACTCGACGCGGGACTGCGCAAGGAGATCAAGCGAGCGGATCAGATCGCCGCTTATTTCGAAGCAACGCTGCTTGCGGGTTTTTCGACGGCAGAGGCGACGGAGTTCTTCGGCAGGCCGCGCGGCTTCAATGCCGAGCGCTTCGACGTCACGCCGCGCTCGGTGACTTGGGCGCAGAATGCCTTTCTCAAACGCTTTGCGGCGATCGAAAAGTCTCGACGCCAGACTGCCGTTCCAGCCGGCTGAAAACGGTAAATTAACCGGCAGGGACAACAGTGCCATGGTTAACCATGGTCCATAGGCTTGCCTCATGCCCGTTGCCGGTATCAAGGCTGGTTCGTCCGTCCGCCGACGGAGGGCCAAAGGCGTTGGTCAGCCGCAACCTATTGAAGACGAGCTGCGCGAACAGAACGAGCGTTTTTCGGCAGCGGTCGAGAACATGTCGCATGGCCTGTGCATGTTCGATGCCGATGAACGGATGATCATCTGCAACAGGAACTACATCAGCATCTTTCGCCTCGACGCCGAAGTGGTGCGGCCCGGCATCCGGTTTTTCGACATCCTCCAGCACAGCGTGGATATCGGCATCGCCTCGCAAAGCGCTGAGCAACTCTATGCCATCCGCAAGCCCTATATCGACCAGGCAAAACCTTCCACCTATGAGGAAACGCTTGCAGACGGGCGTATCGTCAACATTTCGCACCGGCCGCTGGCGTCAGGCGGTTGGGTATCGATCTACGAGGACATCACCGAGCAACGGCGCGCCGAGCAGGAGTTGAAGGAGCAGCACCGCCGTTTCGACGCGGCACTTGCCAACATGTCGCAAGGCCTTTTGATGTACGATGCGGATGGCAAGCTGATCGTCCGCAACGAACGTTTCCTGGAACTTTATCATGTCAGGCCGGCCGACTTCCCGCTTGGCATGAGTCACCATGATGCGTTCAAGCGGCTGCTGGAACTGGGCATTTATACAAAGCTCGACCCCGACAGCGAAATCTCGCAAATCGAAGCCTGCCTGCGGGCGGGGAAAACACACGTAACGCATCGCCATCTCGCTGACGGCAGGACGCTGCTGGTTGCGCGCCGGCCGATGAGCGGCGGCGGCTGGGTCGCGACGTTCGACGACGTCACCGAGCGCAGGCGTGTGGAAGAGCGCATGACCCATCTTGCGCACCACGACACACTGACGAACCTGCCCAATCGCTCGATGCTTCGCGAAAGGCTCGACCAAGCCCTGAGTGAGACGAGAGACGGATCGCTGGCGATATTCTCGCTCGACCTCGATCACTTCAAGGCGGTCAACGACACTTGGGGCCATCCTTCCGGCGACTGGCTGCTGAAATGCGTGGCCGAACGGCTGCAACGGTGCCTGCGCAATGAAACGGACGTTGTCTCCCGCTTCGGCGGCGACGAATTCGTCATCATCCAGTTCAATCTCAAAAGCCCGGGCGACGCGGAAAAGCTGGCCAAACGCATCGTCGAGATCATCGGAAAGCCGTTTCGCGACAAAAGACACGACATGCGTGTCGGCATCAGTCTCGGCATCGCGCTGTTTCCGAATGACGGCAAGGACGCCGACACTTTGCTGAAAAATGCCGATATGGCGCTCTATCGGGCAAAGAGCGAAGGGCGCAACCTGTACCGCTTCTTCGAACCAGCCATGGACGCGATGGTGCGGGCACGCCGGGCGCTCGAAATCGATCTCAGGGCAGCGCTGTCGCGCCGGGAATTCGAGCTGGATTTCCAGCCGATCATGAACATCGCCTCCGGCGAAATCGTCGGTGCCGAAGCCTTGATGCGCTGGCGTTCGCCGGTGCGCGGCCTGGTACGGCCGGACGACTTCATTCCGGCCGCCGAGGAGACCGGGCTGATCGTGCCGCTTGGAGAATGGGCGCTGCGAAAAGCCTGCACGACCGCGGCAGGCTGGGCGGCTTGGCGGATCGCAGTCAATGTCTCCGCTGTGCAGATCAAAAGCGGTACCTTTGCCCGCAGCGTTATCTCGGCACTGGCGTTCTCGGGCGTGCCGGCCAACCGGCTTGAACTGGAAATCACCGAAACCGTGCTGATGGACGAGAGCGATCTGGTGCTCAAGACACTCAGGCAGCTACGCGATCTGGGCGTCCGCATCGCGCTGGACGATTTCGGCACCGGCTATTCGTCGCTGGGCTACCTCAGGCGCTTTCCCGTCGACAAGATCAAGATCGATCGCTCTTTCACCCGTGACATCGACAGTCGCGATACCGCGGCGATCGTGCGCACCATCATCGGGCTTGGCGCACAGCTGGGCATCACCGTCACCGCCGAAGGTGTCGAGACCGAAGCGCAGCTTGAATTCCTGCAAAAGGAGGGTTGTGTCGAGGCCCAGGGCTATTTGATCGGGGTGCCGTCAAAGGCGTCGGACATTAATCGGCTGCTGAAGTCGAGCGCGACGATCCGGCAGTCCGGCTAAGTGCGACAGTCTCGCGGAAGCGCGGGCAACCGCCTTAGATCTCCTTGAGATGACGCTCGATCCGCGTGTTAATTCCTTGATAGGAGAAGGCGGCATTCAGGTGTGGCGAACCAGGAGGTTCCCAACGGGTCAGAGATGTCCGCTCAATGCCTCCACCATATCCTTGTTCGTCGCCACGGGAACAATCTCGAATTCGACCAGATCCGCCCATTCGATGACCCACCGCTGCAGGAGCGTGACGTCATCGGCCTCCACCAGCAGGAAGCAGCGGCTCATATCCGCTGCGATCCAGCTGTGGTGCACGAGAAGCGCGTCCGGCTTCAGGCGGCCCTGGTCGCGAAACGGCGGTAGATCTCCTTGCGGTCGCAGCCGCGAAAATCCTCGGTTACGAAGAACAGCATCTTTTTCCCCTCAGTTCGGATATTATCGCCCCGGCCGGTCCAGCCGCTCCAGGAACCACTGCGTCAGCCGCACCCAGACCTCGTCTTTTTCGCCGGAGTCTTCCCAGCCGTGGTCGAGGTTGGGGTTGTCGTTGACCTCGATGACGAAGACGCCGTCCCTGGTTTCCTTGAGGTCGACGCCGTAGAGGCCGTCGCCAATGCAGCGCGCCGCGCTCACCGCCGTCTCGACGACATGGGCCGGTGCTTCCTTCAGGGTGAAGGTCTTGATGCCGCCCTGGTCGGGCTTGCCGTTGGCCTTATGATTGACGATCTGCCAATGTTTCTTGGCCATCAGATAATGAACGGCAAACAAGGGCTGGCCGCCGAGGACACCGACACGCCAGTCATATTCCGTCGGAATGAATTTTTGCGCGATCAGGAGGTCGGAATCCTCCAGCCATTCGGTTGCGAGCGTCTTCAACTCTTCAAAGGTGCCGCATTTCTTGACGCCGCGCGAAAACGAGGAGTCCGGGATCTTCAGCACCAGCGGGAAGCCCAGCGTCTGTGCCGCAACGTCCAGGTCCGAGGTGCCGGCAATCATCACCGTCGGCGGCACCGGTACCTTGTTGTAGGTCATCAGCTCGTTGAGATAGACCTTGTTGGTGCAGCGGATCATCGACAGCGGATCGTCGATGACCGGCATGCCTTCCTGCTGGGCGCGGCGGGCAAAGCGGTAGGTGTGGTTGGAGATCGAAGTGGTCTCGCGGATGAACAGCGCGTCGTAGTTGGCGAGCTTGGCCAGATCCCGCTTGGTGATCGGCTCGATTTCGACACCCATCTTTTCAGCGATCTTGGCCCAGTGGCGCAGCGACGAAATCTCCGACGGCGGCAGTTCCTCATGCGGATCGACCAGCGTTGCGAAAGTGTAGCGCGCCGGCGTGCGGCCCTTGGTGTCGCGCCACTCGCGGTTAGTGTAGGTCTCCAGGCACTGGAGAAAGTGCGTTTCCTCGTCCTCGGTCATCCTGGCCAGGGGATGGAAGCCAATCTTGCGGATCGAGGCCCATTCGGCGCTGTCCCTGATGTGGAGCTCGAGCGCCGGGGCACGGAACCAGTCGAACAGAAGTTTTGCGAAGCGGTCCCATATCCTGGATGGTCCGATGCCGAAGAAGATGCAGACCTTCTGCGGAAAAGCGCCACCCAGGTCCTTGCGGCACTTGTTGAGTGCGAGTTCGAGTTCCGGCAACGCGTGCTCATAGAGCTTGCGTTCTGACAGGTCGATCATCGTTTCGACCGTCGGGATGACCTTATGGCCGCGCGAACCAGCAAGCAGCGACGCGTAATAGCCGCGGCTCTGGTAGCCATAATTGTTCGACAGGTTGATGACCTTCGGCCGCTGACCGCGAAACAGTGCCGGATGGGCAAGGTAGTCGCGATTGGTGATGATCTTGTGCGGCGTCGCCACCTGGTCGAGATCGTTCTGCCGGCCGGTAAGGATGACCCAGGTCATTGGCTGTCGCGCTTTCCGAGAGTGATGGCGGCGCGCAATCCGTCGCGGCCGAATTGCGCCATGTTCATGAAGATGCCGTAAGGCACGGGAATATTGGCAGCATCGAGGATCGTCTCCTGCCGCTCGTCCTCGACCCAGGGGTCGTGGATCAGGATATGATCGCCATCGTCACCGATGGCCAATACCCAGTGCGGAACCTTCTTGCCGAACATCAGGAAGCCGCTGATCAGGACCAGCACCAGTTTTCCCTCTGCGATCGCGGTGCGAATGTCGTCAAGCCCGAATGAACGGTAATTCACCGGGATGCCGTAAAGTTCCGCGCGGCGGCGAAAGTCGACCTGCGCCAGCTCCATGACCCGGCGCTTGTCCTCGCTGCGCACCGACTGCAGGAACAGCGCGCCGTAGAAGGACACATAGATCTCAGCAGCAAGCCCGCTCTCATAGCCGGCGACGGCAAGCCCGAACGGCTCGCAGCCGCCCGGCCCCGACATCATGAAAACGGTCGTCGCCTCACGCCACAGCCGGATTTCCATCACCGGATCCGGCACGAATCCGGGGTCGAAGTTAGCCATCGCCATCATCAGGCAGCATGGTCCGCAGGTGAATTCGCAAGTCTGCTGATAAAACGGCACTTCGGTGGCGACCGGAATGTCGCCGCGCAAGGTCTTCTCATAGCGCAGCGCCGTGGCGCCGTCCTCGTAATAGTCCGGTTCACGGCCGATCTTGCGGTAGCCGCTCTGCTCGTAAATCTGGATGGCGCGCGGATTGTCTTCGCGGACTTCCAAACGAAGCATCATGCGGCCGTGCTCGAAAGCGGCGGCTTCAGCCTCTTCCAGCAGCAGGCGGCCAACGCCACGGCCGCCGAAAAATGGACCGACGGCGATCGAATAGAGCCGCGCGACGCCGCTGCCCTTGCGAAACAGCACGACCGCATAGCCGGCGACGTGACCATCGTTCTCGCCAACCAGCAGTTCGGCGGTGTCGCGTTCGATCAGTTGGCGAAAGGAGCGGCGAGAAATGCGGTCGCTCGAGAAAACAGCTTTTTCGATGGCGGCGAGGTCATCGACGTCGGACGCGCGGGCCTTGCGAATCTCGGCAGGCATGCGGGCTCAGAAAACCTCGATTGGGTTGTGGAAAAGGGCCTAGTCTAAACATCGGTCACACCAGCCGAAATGCCAGCATTCAGCAAGCGCTATCGCACCTCGATTAGGGCCGAATTGTGACAGTTTTTAAGGCAGGCAGGTCGCGCAAAGGCTTTGAACGACCTCCGTGTTTCGGCATCGGCGCGGCTCCGGAAAAAACGAGAGCCTGCTCAGCTTTGCAAGCCTGCTAGCAGCTGGCCATAGGCGCTCTTGGCCACCGCGGCCAGTTGCTCGCGCGGCAGCGAGCCGACGACGGCGCAGCCATAACCCTTGTCCAGCCAGTAGACGGCCTCAGGACCATCTTCCTCCCCATAAGTGCCCTTGGTCTTGGCTGCCGATTCGGCGATTACGAAGAGCGATATGCGCTCGCCCTTGTCGTCCTCGTAAAGCAGCATCGCGGCCTTGCCCTGGCCGGCAGGCAGCAGCCGGCCACCGACCAGTTGGAATCCCTGCGCCGCCAGATCTGGCGCGACCAGCTTCAAACCTACCTGGTTAGACAGCCAGTTCTGCAAATGATCCTTGTCGCTTGCCGGCACTTCCACAGCATGCCGCTTTTCAGCGGCATAGATGACGTGGGCGGCAATCGCCTCTTCGGCAAGCTGGTCCTCGGCCGTATTTTCCAGGCCGAGGCCGCCGATGCCGGCAAGATAGCCGCCAGCACCGCCAATCACCAGCATGGCGGCAGCGGCGGCCGCAAGCCACCAACGCGAGCGCGACGGCGACGCTCTGACCACCGGCGCCTCGCCAAGCACCACCTTGCTCAGCCGCACCGGGACGGGTTCGTCCAGCACGCCGTTAAAGGCTGCGCGCAATGCTGCCCGGTCGGCGGCGTAGCGTGCGCTCTTGGCCTTCATCTCGGCATTGGCCTCGAGCCATGCCTCATAGGCCGTCCGCTCGTCGCCCGGCAACTCGCCATCGAGAGCCATGTGGATGTCGCGTTCGGAGAAATCGCGCCGGCTCATTTCTCGACGATCCTTATCGAGCGGCGGCGCGCGGTGTCGTCCAAAAGCCCGCGCAACTCCTCACGCCCGCGCGCGATGCGCGACATCAAAGTGCCGGCGGGAACCCCAAGGATGTTGGCGGCTTCGGCATAGGAAAACCCTTCGATGGCGACCATCACAAGGGCCGCGCGCCGGTCTGGGCTGATCGCCTGCAGAGCCTCGACGATCTCGCGCGAGGCGATGCTCTCGACCTGCTCGGCGGGTGCTGCCTGCGCCTCGCTCGCCTCGAGCGGCAGCATCGCTGCCTCGCCGCGCCGGTTCACCTTGCGCATCTGGTCGATGAATAAATGATGCATGATCGTAAACAGCCATCTCCTGGGGCTTTCTCCTGTCTGCCAGTTGTCGAGCCGCACAAGTGCCCGCTCGAGACAATCCTGGACGAGATCGTCGGCGGAATCGCGGTCGCGCAACAGCGAGCGTGCATAGCGGCGCAGACGCGGTATTTCACCAAGGATTGCTGCCTTCTTTTCGTCCATGACCGCTGGTTCTGGAGCCCCTGTCCGTGGTGATTGAACGCGCCTTCGCGGCGCGGCGCAAGCGGCCAGCGCGAAGCGGTCCGCCGCCCCGGTCACCCAAGCATCTGAATAACGCTGCCAGTGGCAGGTTTATTCCCGGCAGGATTGAGAGGCAAACAGAGTCCCTCCCATCGCGAGCGACGCGACAAAGACCCGATATCCCGCCTTGGCACGTGCCGGAAGGCGCAGCGATCCAGAATCGAGCCGTCGAGTTCCTTCGCACACCCTCTGGCCTGCCGCCGCAAGGGGGAGATTGGCGGTTTCGGCGACAGCGCCTTTTCTGCATCCCTGGAAAATTGGCGAAGGCAGTAATGACAGCGATCTCCCCGCAAGTGGGGGAGATGTCCGGCAGGACAGAGGGTGGGGCTGGATGACCTTGGACTTCGCGGTCAGTTGCCCGCTCGTCCGGCCGGGTAGGCCTCATATCCGGTTCTTGTCCATCGGGTCGCGGTTTTGCTCCACACTTCCTTCAGACCCCGCCTCACGACGACGCCCTTGTGCTTCGATAACCCTTCGCCGCCATCAGGCTGGGTAGAGGACTTGCACCTCCGAGCTGTCGATCATGCTCGGCACACACAAAAAACCCGCCTCGGCGGGCGGGTCGTTGGAGCCAATTGGCACCATACCCAAACTAATACCATAGCTGCCGGCACAAAGCAAGAACAAAATACATTGCGACCGGCAAAAAATGCGAATTCGCTTCGCCCTGTTCGCCTTGGAGGCCGCGTTCCTTCGCCCCCCTCTGCCCTGCCGGGCATCTCCCCCACAAGTGGGGAGATTGGCAGCTTCGGCGACAGCGCCTTTTCTGCATCCTTGGAAAATTGAAGAAGGCCGGTGACTCCAGCGATCTCCCTGATCCCTTAGGCCTCCCTCGCGGCCCTTGTCAGCAGCCGCTGATAAAACAAGCCGATGCCGATGAGCACCGCGCCGAGGCCGATGAAGGACAGCGCCCGCAACACACCTTCCAGCTCCGACATGTCGAAGACGAAGACCTTAAGCACGGCGACCGAGATCAGCGCCGCCGACGCAATGCGCAGCACCTGCGACCTCAGCCAGACACCGGCGGTGAGCAGCACCACGCCGATGACCAGCCAGAGCGCCGAATAGGTATAGGTCTCGAGTTGGCCGAGGCCGCTCCACAGGCCGATGAACTCACCCTTGAACAGCCTCCTGACCGACAGAGTCGCATAGGCGAAGGCGAGCACCGCCGCCATGACCGCCAGCATGGCCGCATACCATTTCGGCCGCTTGTCGCGGGTATAGAGCGCCAGTGCGCCTGTCGCGACTGCCGGCAAGAGGTAGGCGAGCAACAGAAGGTTGAACACCGGAATGCTGCCGGTCGATTCGTCCGTCAGCAAGGGGTTCAGCACCAGAAAATGCTGGAGGACGATGAAGGCGACCGAGACCACGCCCGCTGCAATCGAGCCGTAGCGCAGCACCGAACTTGGCGAGCGCATGTCGATGGCGACCAGGATGGCACCGGCACCGATGGCGATCAGCGTGTAGATCGCCTGTTCGGCAAGCGTCGCAGCAGCCGTATCGATGACGCCGCCATGCATGGCATGGCGCACCAGCATGGCAACGGCGAGCAGAGCAAACAGCGCGGCGCCGGCCTCCATGGCGAGGCGCGGCCGGCCATTGGTGGTGCGGGCGAGTTGCCAGGCGGCAAAGCCGAAGGCGAGCGCCGGCACGCCATATCCAAGCAGCAGCCAGTTGAACACCGGCGTCTTCGACAGGAACTCGGCACCGACGATGGTCGGGTCGAAGGCAGCGCGGCCGAGCACTGCAATCACCGCGCCAACGGAAATCCAGCCAAGCACCGGATAGCTGCGCCAGCGCGTCGCCAGCGCTGGCACGACGGCGGCTGCTCCGAGCAGGATGGTTGTCCAGCCTGAACCGAAGGCCATGTGCAGCATCAGCAAGCCGGCAATCGCCGCGCCGCCGAGCGCGAAGGAGACGGCAGCGCCGCCGGTCAGCGGCGGCGCTTCGCCGCGCGCTATCCATTCGCCGCCGGCGACGAAGACGCCGACCAAAACGGCTGCGACCGCCGCATAAGCAAGGTCACGGTCGAGATTGCCGAAGGCAGACCAGAGCGCCAGCAGGATGACCAGTGGCGCGACAGCGCTCCAGGCCGCCCATGCGGCGGCGCGCAGCCAGCCAGAGGCCGCAAAACGGCGCGCCGCCCAAAAGCCGGCGCCGATGAAGACCAGGCTGAGCGCGATGCCGACCCTGAACATCAAGGCATCGGACGCCACAACCGGCATGCCGTCGACGCCGAGAGCGCCACCCGAAAAATCAGAAGCGATCGTGGTCGGCGGAATGATGCCGAGATAGACCAGTACCGTCGCCAGCCCGGCGGCGTGCAGCAGTGCAAGCGCCCGCGGCCGGTAGAGCGCCACCGCCACCAGGGCTGCGACAAGGGCGGCCCCCGGCAATGCACCGCGGATGGCGGCGAAGGCCGGATCGACAAACAGGGCCAGCGCCGAAAGGCCGACAAAGAAGCCCGGCGCGATCGACGGCCAGTCGAAGCCGCTGCCGGCGACCGCTTCGTCGCGGCGGCCAAGCCAGACGAAGGCGAGCACGGCCAGTGTCACCGCGTCGATAAAGAGGATGACGGCAAGGTTCGCCCCCGGCGCGTCGGTCATGTAGAAGATGGTCCAGATGCCCGTGGCGACGAAGGCTGCGGCCATCAAAAGCCTCCAGTCGCGGATGCGGGCAATGACGCAGGTGGCGGCGAGCACGATCGCCAGATAGCCGAACAGCGCCCACGGATTGGGCGCCTGCGAGGCGACCAGCAGCGGCGTCACCATGGCACCGAGCAGGCCGACGCCGGCCAGCGCCTGACCGTGGACCAGGCTTGCCGCGATCGTCGCCACCCCGATGGCGCCGAGCAGCGTGAAAGCGAGCGTCGGGCCGATGAAGCCGTAAACGCTGTACGCGGCGTAGACGGTACCGAACAGGATGAAAGCGCCGGCCGCCGTCAGGATCGCCGGGATATAGGCACCGGCGGCACCTTGCACCGGCACCCTGAAGCCGGTGCGCCGGATGAACTCGCCGCCGGCGACCAGCACCAGCCCGAGTGCCGCCGCCATGACAAGCCGCACGCGTGGCCCGAAAATGCCGGCCTCGATGGTGTAGCGGATCAGAAACAAGCCACCCAGCGCCAGCGCGATGCCGCCGACCCAGACCGCCCAGCGGGTACCGAGCGCCGTTTCGACGTCGGACTGGCGAGCTGCCTTCGCCGCTGCCGCCGGTTGCGCCGACTCCGGCGCGGACGGCGCCGTTGTATCGGCATCGGCCTCTGTAGCTGACACGACCGCTGCGGTCGTTGGCGATGAGGCAATGTCGGCAGCAACCGTAACTGGGGCTGCGGCATCCGCCGGTTTGCTGTCGTTTGCAGCCGGTTCCTTGGCTTGCGGCGGCAGGACAGGCGCGCCCGAGAGCACGAGGCTGCGCAACGCGCCAAGCTCGCGCTCGATCAGGCCGATGCGGCTCTGCTGGCGTGAAATGATGACGAACAGCACGATTATGGCGACGAGGCCAATCAGGCTTTCAAACATGGCGGTTCCCCCAAACCAGGCCAGTTGTCACTGACATTCAATGTTCAGTGACATTCAAATGCGGCGGCCAAACGGCCGGTCCATTCGACGTGCCGCCAGATTGGCCGGAAAGATCGAGCATGTTTCGGTGCCGAAAGCCAGCAGCTTGCCGTTGGCGTCCTTCAGCGCCGCTTCCGAAACGGTCAGCGTGCGGCCCTTGTGCACCACTTTGCCCTCGCACACCACCTCGCCCGTCCTTGGCGTGATCGGCCAGTCAAATTCACTTTGAACTTGGCCGTCGCATAGGCCTCGCCCACCTGCGAAATGGTGCCAAGGCCGAGCGGCGAAACGTTTTCGGGATCAGGTTCAACTTCGCTCATCTGGTGGTTTCCCCGGTGGCGGCTTCCCCGGCGCTTGCCTTGCCGGATTCACGGCCGGGTGAATGATGCCTGCGCAAGGCGGCGAGAAACCCGGCGCGGGCGCCGGGAGGCTCGATGCCGCGCGGTTCGTAGACATGGCGGGTCAAAAAGAAGCCGGTCAGCCGGAAGGCGTCCTCGATCGCCGCCGGATCGGCGCGCAGCCCGGAGCCGCGCTGCAGGAAGGCAGGCAGCGCCAGCATCTTGTCGCGCCACGGCGCGCCCGCCGCCCGCGACACGGCGCGGCCGGATTTCGGCGAGACATAGGCAAGGTCCTGCCTGGTGCCGGTCGCCGCACACTGGCTGAGATCGAGGCCGAAACCGAGTTCGTCGAGTACCAGCAGCTCGAAGCGGGCCACCAGCTCGCCGGCGGCATCGGCATCGTCGAGATGAGCGATCATCACCGCAAGCGTCTCGTAAAGGCCGCCATGGGCGTCACGCTCAGGCAGAAGACGCAAATGCGCGGCCATCGTCTGCAGGCCGTAGACGGCAACGGCGCTGTCCATCAGCCGGGCGGCGTTCATCTCGATGGCCTCGACCTGGAAGGTGCCGAGATGCTCGTCGAGCCGCGCCCGCCACAACAGGTCGACGCGATTGCCGGGCTGCAAGACAGGCTGCTGTTTGCGCGAACGGCCGCCGCGCACGAGACCGAGATGGCGGCCATGCGCGCGCGTCATCACCTCGAGAATGGCGCTGGTTTCGCCATGCTTGCGGGTGCCGAGAATGATTCCCTCGTCGCGCCATTCCATGACGAGAGCTTGTCACCGGTTGGATGGCGAAATCAAGATGAGCGACGTATCCGCCGCCAAACCAAAACGGCCCGTAGCGTATCGCTAGGCCGTTTTTTGCGAGATCGTCGTTTGATCAGAACGAGCGCTGGAAGCGGAAGATGCCGCCGATTGCGTCGGCATCGTCGGCATCGAAATTGTCGTAATAATCGACTTCGGCGGTGATCGTGTAACCAGGAACGATGGTGTAGGCGACGTTGGCCGCAACGGCGAAGTCTTGGTCGTCGGTATAGGAGACCTGGGCGTTCAAAGAGGTCTTCTTGTTGACGGCATAGCTGCCGCCGCCCCAGACGGCAAAGTTGCCAGTCCACGGCTTGTAGAAGTTCTTCGCGACGTTGTCGTCGCTGCCGTAGCCCGCCATCACGAACAGGGTCAGGTCAGTAACCGGCTTGACGTCGAGGCGAGCTTTGCCGGCCCATTCTTCCGACGTGCTGTTATAGGCGCCGACCGCAATGATCGCACCCCAGTCGCCCTTGTATTTCACGCCGCCGACGACAAACGGAACGTAACTGTCGATCGACTGGTCAGCGCCGGAGCCCGTTTCGACCGAGGCGACTGCCGTAAAGCCATTACCGCCGTCGAAATAGTAACTGATCAGGTTGGTGTCCTTGGTGCCGTAAGGAATGATAGTGTCCTGGACGACGTTGCCGGCGTAACCGATGAACGAATCATAGACAGTTTCATCCTTACCGACGCGGAAACCTCCAAGCTGGATCCAGGCGAAGTTCAGGGTAACCGCCTTGTTGTCCTGCACGCTGAAATCAACACCGCTCACGGTGTGTTTGGTGTTGCCGAAGTTGAAACGGGTCTCGGTATAGGTCTTCAACGTGCCGAGCTCGGTCTCCTGGCCGGTCCACGTCTTCAGATTGAAGCGGGCATTCTTGTTCCAGGTCTGCTGCTCGTCACCGTCCAAAAGGTCATGTGTCGTCGCGCCATCGAAAACGCGGCCGGCGTCGCCGAAGCTGGCGTCATAGCGGACATAGCCGCCGATGCGCAGGCAGGTCTCGGTGCCGGGAATGTAGAAGTAGCCGGCGCCGTAGACGTCGCAAATCTTGACGTATTCGGCGGGTTCCGGCTCGGCGACCACAACAGCGTCGGCGGCGCGCGCACCGGAGACCGCGACGAATGCCGCGGCTGAGCCGAGAAGAAGGCTCTTGATATTCATTTTCTGACCTCTCCAGTCAAAGTTAAAAATGGCTTTGGATTCATGGGTTGAACGGCTGAACGCCTCACCCACGTCGAAAAAGGCGCGCACCGCACCCCCTCTTCAGGCGGCGAACATACTCATCCGCATTCCAGTCTCAATGACTATTCCAAAAATAATCAATGTTTGCATAACAGAATAACTCCATGTTTCACAACTATCACTTCATATTTTCTTCACATTTCCCGCCGGCACAAACGAGACACTGTCACAATTGCACAAAAATATACTTATGCCATTAGCCGTAAAACCGATCGTAATCCGACATACATTTCTTCTACGTGTTCTTTTTTTGAAATAGACTTCTAACGTTGGCAGCGAGATCAAGCCGACTTCGCCATCGCTGCGTTCTGTGCGGCAAGAACGACTTCCGCCACCAGATCCCGTTTGAGCATTTCAATGGGAATACGTCCGGCGAGGCCGGGCGTGAGGCCGATCAGCCACGACCAGGCATGCCGTGGATCGGGCATCGCGGATAACACTTCCTTGATACCCGGCGCCGGCCTGCCATCGATGAACTGGGCCAGGGGAAATACATGTTTGCGGCCACCGGTGCGCAACGCAACGACCGTGCCGCTCCGCTGCCAGCGATGCAGGGTCGAGCGCGATATGCCGAGATTTTGCTGCAGGAACGTCGACCCGGCGACGCGACCGGCCCAGTCCTCGACCCGCATCGAGTCGAGGTCGCCCGTTCCGGCCAGGCGTTGGATGTCTGCCCCTTGGCCTTCGTGCGCCGTCGACAGATGCGTCCGGGCACGGCGTTCCGCAGCTTCGGCTGCCAATATCCGCACGAAACGCGACGCCATGCCGGGTAATCTTTCCTGCATGGTGTCAATCGCACTGATGTCGGTCGGCGCAAGCAAAGCGACGGCGGCGGCAACGGCGCCGGCGACCCTGCCCGCTGCAACGACCGCATCGCTGTTCGTCACCTTGCCTTGCCGCGCCAGCACGCGCTCGATCTCAACAGCGACGGCGTTTGCAAACTCGATCTGACGGATGGGGTCGATGCGATTCCAAGTCCCGGTCATGTCCTGATCTGGCTGTTTGCCTGCCGGTTCCGGTTTGCTCGGAAGCGGGTCTTTCGCACAGCCTATAGGCAGGGTGTATGACGGAGAGACGACAAACGGTAACCATGCACGATCGCATTATCGGCAGGTGTTCCAGCCGTCCCAGCTGGCCTGTTTGCATGAAATATCGGAAATTTCTCAGAACCCGCTCAGGATTTCCCGTCGCGCCGGTACCAATGAGGAACGGGTCGACGACGTGGTCGACGCATGGCCTCCCGGAATGACTCGGCCGTTGTTCAAAATGCAAAGTCGACCAAGCGGGCAGCCCGGCGACCGCTCAGAATCCTGAGGCGGCCAACAGGCCGCTCTGCGGATCGCCCAAACAGGCTCAGTGCGGAAATTCGAGCCCCATTTCGCGGTAGCGCTCGGGATCGTCGCCCCAGTTCTCGCGCACCTTGACGAACAGGAAGAGGTGCACCTTCTGCTCGAGTATGCCTGCGATTTCCATGCGCGCGGCCTGGCCGATGGCGCGGATCGTCTCGCCCTTATGGCCGAGCACGATCTTCTTCTGGCTGTCACGCTCGACATAGATTGTCTGGTCGATGCGCACCGAGCCGTCCTTCTTCTCTTCCCATTTCTCGGTCTCGATGTGGGAGGAATAAGGCAGTTCCTGATGCAGCCTGAGATAGAGCTTTTCGCGGGTGATCTCGGCCGCAAGCTGGCGCATCGGCAGGTCGGAGATCTGGTCCTCCGGATAGTACCAGGGGCCGGCCGGCAAGGTCTCGGCGAGATAGTCGAGCAGGTCCTTGCAGCCGGACCCGGTCAGCGCCGAAACCATGAAGGTGCGCTTGAACGGCACCCTTTCGTTGGCTGCCGCCGACAATGCCAGCAACGTCTCGTGCTTGACCCGATCGACCTTGTTGAGGATCAACACCATCGGCTGTCGGACATCCTTCAGCCGATCGAGGATGGCGTCGGCATCGCCCCGGATGCCGCGCTCGGCATCGATCAAGAGAAGCACGATATCGGCGTCCTTGGCACCGCCCCACGCTGTGGTCACCATCGCGGTGTCCAGCCGGCGCTTCGGCTTGAATATGCCCGGCGTGTCGACGAAGACGATCTGCGCGTTGTTGTGGGTGGCAATGCCGCGCACGATAGCGCGCGTGGTCTGCACCTTGTGCGTCACGATCGACACCTTGGCGCCGACCAATTGGTTGACCAGCGTCGATTTCCCCGCATTGGGCGCGCCGATCAGCGCGACGAAGCCGGAGCGGGTAGCGGGAGCTTCTGTTGCCGAAGCTTCGGTGGCGGTCATGCGGCACTCCCTTGATCGAGCCAGACGCCTTCCCGCTGCAGAAGTGCCGCGGCTGCAGCCTGCTCCGCCTCGCGCTTGGAGCGCCCGCTGCCGGTCGCCGGCGGATAGGCGCCGACCTTGACACTGACGGTGAACAGCGGATCGTGGTCCGGTCCCTCGCGGCTGTCGATTATGTAAACCGGCACTGCGCCTGCCGCCTGATGCGCCCATTCCTGGAGTTCGGTTTTCGCATCGCGACGGGCGGCGTCAATGGCTTGCGAGCGCGGCCGCCAGTATTTGTGGATGAAGTCACGGGCCGCTTCCAACCCTCCGTCGAGATAGAGCACGGCGATCAGCGATTCCAATGCATCGGCGCGCAGATTGACGCGCTTGCGCCCGTCGAGGCCGCGTACGTCCGAACCGGCGCGAATAAGTTCCGGCAGGCCGATCTCCTCGGCAATTTCCGCCAGGGCTTCAGCGTTGACCAGAGCGTTCAATCTCAGCGACAGCTCACCCTCGGCGGCGTCGGGAAATGCCGCCAGCAGCATATCGGCAACGACAAGGCCGAGAACGCGGTCGCCCAGGAATTCGAAACGTTCGTAGTCGATGCCGGCGTGACTGCCGCGAGCGCTGGCATGGGTCAGCGCCCGCTGCAGGCGCTGATGGTCGCCAAAACTGTGGCCGGTGCGCTCCCTGAGCGCCTCGGCGAGCGCATCGGCGGTCAGCCGTTTCGTCGCCGCCATGGCCCTAATTGACGAAATGGAACAGGCGCGAGGCGCGCATCAGTGACGGCCATTTCCAGATTTCGAGCGGGCTGGCGCTGCCGCCGATCGAGAAGAAAATGAGGTTGGCGCGGCCGACCAAATTCTCGTCCGGCACGAAGCCGACGGTGAAGCGGCTGTCCGACGAGTTGTCGCGATTGTCGCCCATCATGAAATAGTGACCGGTCGGCACCTTGAACTCTTTGGTATTGTCGCCGATCGAAGCCTGCGTCAGGTCGAGCGTGTCGTAGCTGACGCCGTTCGGCAGCGTCTCGCGATAGACATCGACCGGCCCGTTCTCCTCGGTGATGTCGCGGTTGTCGATCTGCCCGACCTTGATGCGCGGCACGCCCACGTCGTTGATGAAGAGCTGGCCATCCTTGACCTGGATCTTGTCGCCCGGCAGGCCGACGACGCGCTTGATATAATCGACAGAAGGATCCGGCGGAAACTTGAACACCACCACGTCGCCGCGCTTCGGCTCTGAGCCCCAGATGCGGCCCGAAAAGATGTTCGGCCCGAACGGCAGTGAATAGCGGGAGAAGCCGTAGGACCACTTGGTGACGAAGAGATAGTCGCCTTCGAGCAAAGTCGGCCGCATCGACCCGGACGGGATCGAGAACGGCTGGAACAGGAGCGTGCGGATGACCAGCGCAAGCAGCAGGGCCTGGACTATGACGCTGACGGTTTCGCCAAGTCCGCCGGATTTCTTCTGGGTTTTTTCAGCCACGCTCATGTCGTCCTCGATTGTGCGTTGGATGGTATAGAGTCTCGGCGCGCGCTGGGCAACGTCATGCCGGTGGTCAGATGCAATCAATGTGGCGCTTCTTCGACCGGCAACGCTTCAATGATCACAAAGGCTTGAGCGAGCGGAAAATCATCGGTGATGGTGAGGTGGATCACCGCGCGGTGCCCTTCAGGCAGAATTTCGTCCAGCCGCGCTGCCGCCCCATTGGTCAGCGCCATGGTCGGCTTGCCGCTGGCCAGGTTGACGACCCCCATGTCGCGCCAGAACACACCCTGCGCCATACCGGTACCCAATGCCTTGGCGCAGGCTTCCTTGGCAGCGAAACGCTTGGCGTAGGAGGCCGCACGCGCCGCGCGGTTTTCGGAGCGCGCCTGTTCGATCTCGGTGTAGATGCGCTGGATGAAGCGCTGGCCATGGCGTTCCAGCGACTTCTCGATGCGTCTGATGTCGATGAGGTCGCTGCCGATACCGATAATCATTCGGCAGGAACTTCCGGCCCGGTTTTTCCAGCCTTTGCCGCTCTTTCGGCCAGCCGCTTGCGGCGCTGCTCGTGGAAAGTGACCATGCCCCAGCGGGTGATGCCGTAAAACAGCAGGCCGAAAACCAGGCCGAGCGGTATTGCGCCGATCGTCATCGGCTTCAGCACCGGTCCCCACAATTGCGCAAAGGAAAGATTATGCAGCATGTCGCCGAGATGCGCGGGCGGGCCATGCGCCGGCAGGTGTTCATGCAGGATCAGCTTGCCGACCTCCCAGGAGGCGGCCCATAGCAGCGGAAAGGTCAGGGGGTTGCCGAAGACCGTGCCGAGTGCTGCCGCGACCAGATTGCCGGCGATCAGCCAGCACAGGATGGCAGCAATGATGAAGTGAAAGCCAAGCGGGAAAAACGACGCGAATACGCCCGCCGCAACACCGGCGGCCACGGCATGCGGCGTGGCCCTAAGCCGCAGGATGCGCTTGGAAAAATACCGCAGCGAGCGCGAGAACGAGCGGCGCGGCCACAAATAAGTACGCACCCGCTCGAAAAAACCATCAGGCTTGCGCCGTCGAAAAAGCACTCTGTTCCTGTTCCTAGTTCCATCGATGGCTTCGCACCGGCCTTTCCAGCCAGGCGCGACAGCCTATGCTGCGCTCTGCGGTCGCCGAAAAGCAACTACGACTTTGATATAGCGATGCGCTGGCCGAAGAACAACGAGGCCGAGGGCATCCGCTCGGTGGCCGGTCGCGCCAGCCCTGGGTATCGCCGTTCTGAACAGGGCATGATCGCGGCGAATTTAAGGAGCGTCACTTAGGATCGATATTCGCTGACCTCGACGAGGTTGCCGTCCGGATCGCGGAAATAGACCGACATCATCGCGCCCCGGGCGCCGACACGCTCGACCGGGCCGACCTCTATCACCACACCATTGGCGGCGAGGTTGGCACATATCTCGGCGAGCGGCTGGGCAGCAATCAAGCAGAAATCTCCGGAGCCCGGCGTCGGCGCCTTGGCCTTCGGCTCGAAGGTACGCCCGACCTGATGCACATTGATCTTCTGCGTTCCAAACAGCAGCGCCGTTGGTCGGTCCGGCTCGTCGAGGCGCTTGAAGCCAAGCACCCGCTGATAGAAGGCGCAGGTATCGTCCACCGAACGAACTGTCAGCACGAAATGATCGATGCCGGCAATCACGGCAGCGCCTCTTGACTTGTTTTTATGCATGTCGTTGTCCCAAAACCGCCGCACACTTTTGGGCGACATGCATTAGATATTGCGGCTGCCCGGCTTGATCGCCGGTATGGCGGCGAGCTCGGGCGGCAGCATGTCGGCTGGATAGGCCGGAACTTCATATTCGGCGAGCGCGATCAGCGGCACGCCGACATCGGTCTTGCCGGCCGAGCGGTCGATGATGCATGCGGCGGCAACGACTTCGGCGCCAAGGCCGCGCAGGCAGTCGATGGTCTCGCGGATCGACAGACCGGTGGTGACGATGTCCTCGACAATGACAACGCGCGATCCCTTGGCGATCTCGAAACGGCGCAGCCTGAATTCGCCCCCTTCCCGCTCGACCCAGATCGCCGGCGCACCAAGATGGCGCGAGGTCTCATAGGCCGGGATCAGCCCGCCGATCGCCGGGCCGACGACGTAGTCGATCCTGCCGGGCACGTCAGTGCGGATCTTTTCGGCGAGCGCCTTGCACAAGCGCTCGGTCTTGTCGGCATGCATGAAAACGCGCGCCTTCTGCAGGAAGACCGGGCTGCGCAGGCCCGACGTCAGGATGAAATGCCCTTCGAGAACGGCGCCGGCCTCGCGGAAAATGCCCAGCACTTCATCGGTGTTCATCGTTCACTCCATGTCCATGGTAAATGGTAGTAGGGTAGTGAGAGCACCCTCATTCACTATTCACTATTCACCCATTCACGCGCCTTGCATCGCTGACGCTCGAATTGTCCTTTAGCTGCGACAGCAGCCGGTTCAAGTGCTTGAGGTCCCACACTTCAAGATCGATCAGCATTTCGGTGAAATCGGGCGCGGTGCGCACCATCGACAGAGTGTGGATATTGGCGTCGTTGGATGCGACTACCTGTGCAATGTCGGCCAGCGAACCCGGCGCGTTGATGGCGGTGACCGAGACGCGCGCCGGGAACCGCTCCTTGGTGCGCTCGTCAATATCCCAGCGCACGTCGATCCAGCGCTCGGGCTGGTCGTCAAAGGCCTGCAGCGCCGGCGACTGGATCGGATAGATGGTGATACCGGTTCCCGGCTGCACGATGCCGACGATGCGATCGCCTGGCACTGCCCCCTCCGGCGCGAAGCGCACCGGCAGATCGCCGCGCACACCGCGGATCGGCACCGCGTCGTCGCGCGGCTGGTTCTTGTCCTTGCGTGCGGCGCGGCCCGGAATCTGGAACAGCATGCCGGCGGCGTTGCGGATCTTCGACCAGCCCTCCTCGCGCTGCTTGGGCGCGACCAGCGTGACACGCTCGTCCTTGTAGTCGGGAAACACCGCCTTCATGACATCGGTGGAGGCAAGTTCGCCTCGGCCGACCGCGGCCAGTACATCCTCGATGTCCTTGCGCGCCAGCCGGTGCAGCACCGGCTTCAGGCTTTCCTTGGTGAAGGTCTTGCCAGAGCGTTCGAAGGCGCGCTCCAGGATGCGGATACCGAGACCCGAATATTGCTTGCGAATGGCATTCTTGGTGGCGCGGCGGATGGCCGAGCGTGCCTTGCCGGTAACGACCACCGATTCCCACGCCGCCGGCGGGACCTGCGCCTTCGAGCGGATGATCTCGACCTCGTCGCCGTTCTTCAGCTCCGTCATCAGCGGCATGATGCGGCCATTGACCTTGGCGCCGACGCAAGTGTCGCCGACGTCGGTGTGGACGGCATAGGCAAAGTCGATCGGCGTGGCGCCGCGCGGCAGCGCGATCAGCATGCCCTTCGGCGTGAAGCAGAATACCTGGTCCTGAAACAGTTCCAGCTTGGTGTTTTCGAGGAAGTCCTCGGGATTGTCGCCTTCGGCAAGCTGCTCGATGGTGCGCCGCAGCCAGGCATAGGCATTGGTTTCCTTCGAGATCGCATGGGCGGCACCATTCATCTTGCCACCGGTATCCTTATAGATCGAATGAGCCGCGACGCCGTATTCGGCGATCTTGTTCATTTGATAGGTGCGGATCTGCAATTCGACGCGCTGGCGCGACGGGCCGACGATGGTGGTGTGGATCGAGCGGTAGTCGTTCTGCTTCGGCGTCGAGATGTAATCCTTGAAGCGGCCGGGAACCATCGACCAGGTGGTGTGGATGGCGCCGAGCGCGCGGTAACAGTCCTCGACCGTCTCGACAACGACGCGGAAGCCGAAAATGTCGGACAGCTGCTCGAACGACAGCGCCTTGGCCTCCATCTTGCGGAATACCGACCACGGCTTCTTCTGCCGGCTCTTGACCTCGGCCTTGATCGAATATTTGTCGAACAGCGTGGAGAGCGCCTTCTCGATCTCCGACAGCACGCCCTTGTTTCGCTCGAAGATTTCGGCCAGCCGTGCGGTGACGGCGCGGTAGGCTTCCGGATTGATGAAGCGGAAGGCAATCTCTTCCAGCTCCTCGCGCATGCCTTGCATGCCCATGCGACCAGCCAGCGGCGCGTAGATGTCCATCGTCTCTTCGGCGATGCGCAGGCGCTTGGCTTCCGGCACATGGTCGAGCGTGCGCATATTGTGCAGGCGGTCGGCGAGCTTGACCAGAAGCACGCGCACGTCTTCCGAGATCGCCAGCAACAGCTTGCGCAGGTTCTCCGCCTGCTCGGCCTTTTTCGAGACGAGGTCGAGCTTCTTCAGCTTGGTCAGGCCCTCGACCAGCTTGCCCATTTCCGGGCCGAACAATTCGTCGATCTCGGCCCTGGTCGCCGTGGTGTCCTCGATCGTGTCGTGCAGCAAGGCAACGGCGATCGTCGCCTCGTCCATGTGCATTTCGGTGAGGATGGCGGCGACTTCGAGCGGATGCGAGAAATACGGGTCGCCGGAGGCGCGTTTCTGGTGGCCATGCTTCTGCATGGCGTAAACATAGGCCTTGTTGAGCAGCGCCTCGTTGACGTCAGGCTTGTAGCGCTGCACGCGCTCGACAAGCTCATACTGACGCATCATGGGCGGGATCTCGCAATGCTGAAATGAATCATGCGCCGCACTGGCGTACGGCGCATGTCATAGATAGCCACGAAACTGCCGACGCGAAAGTGTCGGCAGTTGTCGGTAAGATCAATAATCGTCGCTTTTTTCCGGCGGCACCAGGCCTTCGATGCCGGCCAACAGGTCTTCTTCGGTCATGCGATCGAAGGTGACGTTGTCCTCGGCGTCGTCGGCATCGGTGGCCGCAACGGCGCTGCCGGTCTGGTCGGCAATCGCCTCGCCATCGGCCTCCGGCTCATCGACCTCGACATGCTTCTGCAGCGAATGGATGAGATCTTCCTTGAGGTCATCCGGCGACAGCGTCTCTTCGGCGATTTCGCGGAGCGCAACGACCGGGTTCTTGTCGTTGTCGCGCGGTACGGTGATCTGCGCGCCCTGGCTGATCTGACGGGCGCGGTGGCCGGCCAAGAGCACCAGCTCGAAGCGGTTGTCGACCTTGTCGATGCAATCTTCAACGGTTACGCGGGCCATGAGTTGCCCCTTTCATGCCTGGATTTGATGGAAAACAGGCGCGGTCCATAACCCGAACGCCGCCAAAATACAAGCTTTTATGGCGGTGCGCAGCTCTGACGCGGGCCGCCTGCGACGACACAGCGCCGATCACAATTGCTTGCGGTGCGGCATGGTGCCTTGGATTGCCGTAAAACTGGCGTTATCTCGAACGATGAAGGCCAACAGGTCTATTATCAGACCGGCCGATAGTCGCCACCCATTTAGACGACCGCTTATTTCGAAAAAGGACATTTTCCATGTTCGATCCTCGTGAAAAAATCGCTCTCTTTATCGACGGTGCCAATCTCTACGCCACCTCGCGCGCGCTGGGCTTTGACATCGATTACCGCAAACTTCTGGCGAGCTTCCAGAAACGCGGCTATCTGCTGCGCGCTTATTACTACACCGCGCTGGTCGAGGATCAGGAATACTCCTCGATACGGCCGCTGATCGACTGGCTCGACTATAACGGCTTCAAGGTGGTGACCAAACCGGCCAAGGAATTCACCGACTCGACCGGCCGGCGCAAGATTAAGGGCAATATGGATATCGAGCTGACCGTCGATGCGCTCGAGCTTGCCGATGTCGTCGACCATTATGTCATCTTTTCGGGCGACGGCGATTTCCGCACGCTGGTCGAGGCGCTGCAGCGGCGCGGGCGCAAGGTGTCGATCGTCTCGACCATGGCTTCGCAGCCGCCGATGATCTCCGACGATCTGCGCCGCCAGGCCGATCATTTCATCGACTTGATGACGCTCAAGAATGAAGTCGGCCGCGATCCGTCGGAGCGGCCGGTGCGCCGGCCCGAACCGGCCGAAGTCGACGAGGAAGACTATTGACGGTCGTTGCCTTGACCGCACCCCTGGTCGTCTCCCCCGAACCCGATCGCGATTGCCCGCTCTGCCCGCGGTTGCACGACTTCATCGCCGAGTGGCGGCGGCGCGAGCCGTCCTGGTTCAACGCGCCGGTGCCGACCTTTTTGCCGCCGGAAGGCGAGGATGCAGTGCGTCTGCTGATCGTCGGGCTGGCGCCGGGCCTGCGCGGGGCAAACCGGACGGGGCGTCCCTTCACCGGCGATTTTGCCGGCGACCTGCTCTACAACACGCTGATCGCGCACGCCTTTGCGCGCGGCGAATTCAAAGCGCGACCGGATGACGGGCTGGAGCTTGTCGGTACGGCGATTACCAATGCGGTGCGCTGCGTGCCGCCGGACAACAAGCCGGTTGGCGCCGAGATAGCGACCTGCCGGACGTTCCTGGTGCCGACGATTGCGCGGTTTCCAAATCTGCGCGCCGTGCTGGCGCTTGGCTCGATCGCGCACCAGTCGACCGTGCGGGCGCTCGGCCAACGCGTTGCCGCCTATCCGTTCCGGCATGGTGGGCAGCAGCAGGCCAATGGCATCACGCTGTTTTCCAGCTATCATTGCTCGCGCTACAACACCAATACCGGCGTGTTGACGGAAGCGATGTTCGTCAACGTCTTCAGTCAGATAGAAGCTTTTCTGAAGACATAGAGTCGGACGAGGCCCGCCAGGGCACGAGCCCTAGATTCGGGCGATCGCGAACAACCAGGCCAGGAGATCCAGCAACCACAGAAACAGTGCAAGCTGCAGCGCGACGCGCAGGCGTTGGATGATCCGCCAATTGCTGGCCATGTCGGATTTGATGCGCAGCGCAAGCGCTCGGTGCATCCCGTCCAGGGTTGCGGGAGGGTGCTGATCGACGAAGTCCTGGAGCAGCTTCTCTGGATCGAAACGGAACGTATAGTTATAATACGGCCACACCATAATCGCGACCAGCAGCCCGATAAGAAAAAGCAATGTCAGCGCCAGCCAGTCCCAAGGCCCCACGCCATCCAGGAGCGCCCTGCCTCCAAGGAGAGAACTCGCGAACGCGGTTGCGAAGATCAGATTGCCGGCGCGCGTATTGAGACTTTCAACCACGCCCTGCTGGTGCTGGAGGCCACGCACCGCCTCCGCATAGACAAATGTTAGGCGGGGGTCGCCGCCGTCCGTCGCAGCAGGCGGGGCGTTGCTGTCATTGGTTGATGAAGGGCGCTCCGGCATCAAACGTCCTTAGCACGGCGCCGCCTGCGATATGAATAGCCACATGGGGAAGCTTCGTCGCTCTGTCTTCGTGCCATCGAGGGTGTTTTGGTGGACGGGAATAGCATCAATCCGACGCTGTCGCTTCAGGCGCTGCGGCAAACAATGCGGCCAGCGTCGCAGGTCCGCCCTGGAGAACATTCAGGTCGACGTCGCCGCTGATGCCGTCGACGCGGCCCCGGTTGTGATACTGCCAGTAGATCCAGTTGTCATGGCCCGGCCGCAGCGCCAGCGAACGCAGCCAGCGCGGGCGGCTGGCTAGCTGCCCGGCATAGGCTTGCGCCGCCTCGTCGGTCACATAGAGGATCGCCGTCTTGCCGAACGCCGCCTCGACCGGGCCGAGGAAGGCGGAGAGTTCGGCGCTCAGCTGTTCGGGAGTTGGCCGCTGCGGGCAATTGCCGCCGAACTCGATGTCTACCACCGGCGGCAGCAAAGGCTGATCGTGCGGCACCACCGAGATGAAGTTGCGTGCCTGATCCGCACCCGGTCTGCAGAAGGTGAAGAAATGATAGGCACCGACGGCAAGACCGGCGGCGCGGGCCGCGCGCAAATTGGCGGCGAAGGCATCGTCGACATGATCGCCGCCTTCCGTCGCCTTGATCACGGCGAAGGCGACATCGTCGGCGGCAACACGCCGCCAGTCGATCTGCCGCTGATGATGGGAGACGTCGATGCCCCTGACCGGATATTTGCCGCGGTCCGGAGAAAACGTCTGGAAGTAGGTATAGCCGCCGGCCAGAACGAGGCCCGCCACGAGCAGACCGGCCGCGCCCCATAAGACGATCCGGTTTTTCAAACGAGACCTATCCCTTTTGGTCCGCCCTGCCCGCCGCTATGGCTCCGGGCGTTCGTCGCTCTAAAAGCCAAATCGCTGGCTTTTCCTCCGCTTCGCGGACCGCTCCTCACCCTCGCTCCTTCAGCAGCCGGCCCTTCTCGCGCGACCAGTCGCGCTGCTTTTCGGTCTCGCGCTTGTCGTGCAGCTTCTTGCCGCGGCCAACGGCGAGCAGCAGCTTGGCACGGCCTTGGTCGTTGAAGTAGATCTTCAGCGGCACCAGCGTCATGCCTTCGCGGTCGACGCTTTGCGCCAGCTTGGCCATCTCGCGCTTGTTGAGCAGCAGTTTGCGGCGGCGGCGCGGCTCATGGTTGAAGCGGTTGGCCTGCAGATACTCCGGCAAATAGGAGTTGATCAGCCAGATCTCGCCGCCCTCGACCGAGGCGTAGCTGTCCTGGATATTGGCCTGACCCTGGCGCAGCGATTTCACTTCCGTACCGGTCAGCACCAGGCCGGCCTCGATCGTGTCGAGCACCTCATAGGAAAACCGCGCCTTGCGGTTTTCCGCAACGGTCTTGTTGTTGGGATCGGCTTTTCTGACTTGATTCATGATGCGGAGAGGTGGCGCCTCATCCTTAGTTTATCAAGCCGGCGTGCTTCATCGCCGCGTCGATCTTCTCGGCGGTCGACGGCTCGACCGTCATTAGCGGCGAGCGCAGCACGTTCTCGACCTTGCCCAGCTTCGACAGCGCATATTTCGCGCCGGAAACGCCGGGCTCCATGAAAATCGCCTTGTGCAGCGGCAACAGACGGTCCTGGAGGTCGAGCGCCTTGGCGCTGTCGCCGGAAAG
Organism: Mesorhizobium sp. M0808; assembly: GCF_040320025.1. Taxonomy (NCBI): domain Bacteria; kingdom Pseudomonadati; phylum Pseudomonadota; class Alphaproteobacteria; order Hyphomicrobiales; family Phyllobacteriaceae; genus Mesorhizobium; species Mesorhizobium sp. M0808. The sequence goes on along the minus strand of NZ_JAMYOX010000024.1, from coordinate 3,233 downwards.
CGTTGCCTCCTGGAATTCAGCGCAAAGCCTGGGTGCGACATTTGCCGTCACCGAAATACAGCCGACGCCGCCATGCGCGTTGAAGCCGAGCGCCGAGGCGTCTTCGCCGGAGAGCTGGATGAAATCCTTGCCGCAGGTGGCGCGCTGCTCCGAAACCCGCTCGACCTTGCCGGTGGCATCCTTGACGCCGACGATGTTCTTGAAGTCGTGCACCAATTGCCCCATCGTCTCCGGGCTCATGTCGACCACCGAGCGCGGTGGAATGTTGTAGATGATGATCGGCAGGCTGGTCGCCTTGGCGACGGCGGCGAAATGCGCATAGAGGCCGCGCTGCGTCGGTCTGTTGTAATAAGGCGTGACGACAAGGGCCGCGTCGGCGCCCGCCTTCTCGGCATACTGGACCAGGCCGACCGCCTCGTCGGTGTTGTTGGAGCCGGCGCCGGCGACGACCGGAACCCGGCCCTTGGCGACCTCGATGCAAACCTTGACGACTTGGCGGTGCTCGTCATGCGACAGCGTCGGCGACTCGCCGGTGGTGCCGACAGGGACCACGCCCGTCGTGCCTTCGGCGATCTGCCAGGCGATGAACGCGCGAAAGGCTTTCTCGTCGAAACGGCCGCTCTTTTCGAACGGTGTGACGAGCGCGGTCAGCGAGCCTCTTAGCATGTCGTCCAACTCCTTGGGACTAGCGCATGACCCCGAAAATCGCAGTCGATTTCGGAAAGGATCATGCGCCAAATTTAAATTGCTACAGCGTCCTTTGCGCGTCTGAGAAGACGCGCGGCGCTGTAGGTGTTTGTCGTGCGCGCCTTCTAGCCGAAAGCGAAGCGGCGCACCATAGTCTCGACATTGTTGCGCGGCAAGCATTGCGCCAGCAATTGCAATTCGAACGACCTCGATAAGGTTTCTTTACGGGCCCTTCATCACAGACGAATAGGCTGCAGTTCATCTGTGCCAGCTGTAGCATCGAAGAATAGGAAATGACCAAATCCATGCCGACTAGGCGGCCTCATCTTTTCGCGCTTCTCGGCGCGATCGTTGTGCTGATCCCTGGCGCGGCGATCGGCGGCAGCGTCGATGGGCAGGTCACGTCGGCGATCCCGATGACGGAGCCGCAGAACGATGCACTGCAGCAGTCCCCTTCGCCATCCGCCAGCGTCGCGGCGCTGAAGAGCGGTCTCGATGCGCTGGCGGCAAACGACATTCAGCGCGCGCGCCAGGTGCGCGAAGCGCTGCCGGCCAAATCGCTCGATCGGCACATCCTTGCCTGGGCGATTGCGCTCTATGGCGGCGACCAGGTGCCGAGCGGCGACATCGCCGATGCCGCGAAGATGCTGCCGAACTGGCCGGGCACGATCGCCTTGCGCAAGAACAGCGAGCGCGCGCTCTATCGCGAGAACCCCGCGCCACAGGTGGTGGTGCGGGCGTTCGACGGCAGCCAGCCGCTGACCTTCGAGGGTGTGGTGATCCTAGCCCGCTCCTATGTAGCGCAGGGCGATACGAAGGCGGCGCGCTCGGTGCTGTCGCCATTCTGGCGCACCGAAAAGCTCGAAGCCACGGACGAGGCGGCGGTCATCCGCGAGTTCGGCGCGCTGATCCCGGCCGCCGACCATCGCTTCCGCATGGAGCGCATGTTCTATGCCGATCGGGTCGCTTCGGCGCTGCGCGTCGCCGGTCTCGCCGGCGCCCAGCAATTGGCCGATGCCTGGGCGGCAGTCACCAAAGGCGACAAGAACGCGGCCAAGCTGCTGAAGGCGGTGCCGGCAGCGCAGCGGGCGGCCGGCTATCTGTTTGCCGAAGCCGAATATCTGCGCAAGCAACAGAAATTTTCCGATGCCGCCGCGCTGGTGCTGAAGGCGCCGGGCGACCGCGACGCTCTGGTCGATCCGGACGCCTGGTGGGTCGAACGCCGGGTGCTGTCGCGCGAGCTGGTCGACCAGGGCGACATGAAGACGGCCTACAGAATAGTCGCCGCGCATGCCGCCGAAAGTCCCGCCAATGCTGCCGAGGCGGAATTCCATGCGGGCTGGTACGCGCTGCGCGGCCTCAACGACCCGAGCACCGCCGCCAAGCATTTTGCGCAAATCGCGGAGCTCGCCCAAGGGCCGATGTCGCTGTCGCGCGCCTATTACTGGCTCGGCCGTGCCGCCGAACTCGGCGGTCCCGGCAGTGCCAAGGATTATTTCAGCCGTGCCGCCAGCTACGGCACGACCTTTTACGGCCAGCTCGCCGGCGAGCGTGTCGGCCGGCAGACCCTCAATATCGTCTACCCCCAGCCAAGTGCCGCCGACCGCCGGAATTTTGCCACCCGCGAGGCGGTCAGCGCCATCGAGCGGCTGCAGCAGGCAGGCTATGACCGCTATGCCGAAACCCTCTACCGCGACCTTGCCGGGCAGTTGAGCAGCCCCGGTGAACTGGCGCTGCTTGCGATGCTGGCGGAAAGACAAGGCAACCATTTCATGGCGCTGAAGGTGGGCAAGATCGCCGGCGCACGTGGCATCGACGTCGGCGCGCTGTCGCATCCGCTCGGCGTCATTCCCGACACCGCCAACATTTCCGGCTCGGGCAAGGCGCTGGCCTATGCGATTGCCCGCCAGGAAAGCGAGTTCAACATCGGCGCCGTCTCCAGCGCCGGCGCACGCGGGCTGCTGCAACTGATGCCGGGCACGGCCAAGCAATTGGCGAAGAAGGCCGGCATGACATTTTCTCAGGCCCGGCTGACCACCGATGCCGGCTACAATGCAACGCTGGGCGCGGCCTTTCTCGGCGAGCAGCTCGGCCGCTTCGACGGCTCCTACGTGCTGACCTTCGCCGGTTACAATGCCGGCCCCACCCGCGCCGCCCAGTGGGTGGCGAAATACGGCGATCCGCGCGGCAAGGACATCGATGCCATCGTCGACTGGATCGAGCGGATTCCCTATACGGAAACAAGAAGTTACGTCCAGCGCGTGATGGAGAACTACGAGGTCTACAAGATGCGTATCTCCGGCAAATACGACATTGTCGGGGATCTGGTGAACGGCCGGGGTTAGCCTTTCCTTCTCCCCTTGTGAGACCTTTGCACAGAAGCCGATTGGTGATTCTGTGATGATGGTCGAAGCAGGGAGATTCGGGATGGCGGATCGTGTTTTGGGTCAGTTGAGTCTGGCGGACGGGCTGGCGGCGTCGGACGAGACGATTTTCGACCTGGTATCGAAGGAACTGGACTGGGCACCGATCCGAACATTGCTGGG
>NZ_JAMYOX010000023.1:0-98711 GCF_040320025.1 Mesorhizobium sp. M0808 | reverse complement strand
CCAAATCAGAACGTCACAGAAGAATCATACAGCACACGCCGGCGGAATCCGACACGTCACAACCGAGTCAATCCGTCGCAGCAAGATGTGTATACGCCCTAGCCTCGTGCGGGGGAGATGTCCGGAAGAACAGAGAGGGACACTGTCCCGCCGACATCGATGGTCGCCAGCACGCGCGACGCTTGGTCGAAAAGGAGCCTGAAATAAAAAAAACCCGCCTCGGCGGGCGGGTCATCAGCGCCAATTGGCACCATACCTAAATTAGTAGCATAGCTGCCGGCACAAAGCAAGAACAAAATGTGGCGCCGCCGGCAAAAAATGCGAGCTTCATTCTCCGGCGCGCTTTGTCGATCTTCCCGAAATCGTCAACGAGGACGATAGAAGGCCCCGTTCCTTCGCGCCCCGCTCTGGCCTGCCGGACATCTCCCCACGAGGGGGAGATTGGCCGTCATCGTCACTTTCGCCAATTTCCAGCGATGCAGGAAGGGTCGCATTCCCCAAGAGAAAACGCCGCGGTTAGAGCCGCGGCGTTTCGAAGTCGATCTGTCCTGGGCCGGAGCCTAGCTTGATGGCTGGGGTTCCATGCCGCCTTCGGGCTCGGGGCCCTTCTTGCGGCGGCCGGACTTCGGCACGGCCGAGCCGCGGCTCGGCGGCGTGTCGTCGCCAAGGTCGCGCGCGGGCTTATTGCCGGCGATCAGCTGCTTGATCTCCTCGCCGGACAGCGTCTCGTATTCGAGCAGGCCCTGCGCCAGCGCGATCCATTCCTTCTTTTTCTTGGTCAGGATGGACCTTGCCGTCGAATAGGCCTCGTCGATCAGCCGGCGCACTTCGGCGTCGATGATCTGCGCCGTCTCTTCCGAGATGTTCTGCGTGCGCGCCACCGAATGGCCGAGGAACACCTCCTCCTGGTTGTCGCCATAGGCGACATGGCCGAGCTTGTCGGAGAAGCCCCAGCGCGTCACCATGGCACGCGCCAGCTTGGTCGCCTGCTCGATATCGGAGGAGGCGCCGGAGGTGATGTTCTCCTTGCCGAACTTGAACTCCTCGGCGACACGGCCGCCCATCATGATGGCGAGGCGCGAGATCATGTATTTGTAGCTCATCGAATAGCGGTCGCCTTCCGGCAGCTGCATGACCATGCCGAGTGCCCGGCCGCGCGGGATGATGGTCGCCTTGTGCAGCGGATCGGCCGACGGCACGTTGAGCGCCAGGATGGCATGGCCGGCCTCATGATAGGCGGTCAGCTCCTTCTCGGCCTGCGTCATCGCCGACGAGCGGCGCTCGGCGCCCATCATGATCTTGTCCTTGGCGTCCTCGAATTCGGCCATGGTGACGAGGCGCTTGTTGCGCCGCGCCGCCATCAGGGCGGATTCGTTGACCAGGTTCATCAGGTCGGCGCCGGAAAAGCCCGGCGTGCCGCGCGCGATCACCTTGAGGTCGACATTGGGCGCCAGCGGCACGTTGCGCACATGCACTTTCAGGATCTTCTCGCGGCCGACGATGTCGGGGTTCGGCACCACCACCTGGCGGTCGAAGCGGCCCGGCCTCAGCAGCGCCGGATCGAGCACGTCTGGCCGATTGGTGGCGGCGATCAGGATGATGCTTTCGTTGGATTCGAAGCCATCCATCTCGACCAGCAGCTGGTTCAGCGTCTGCTCGCGTTCGTCATTGCCGCCGCCGAGGCCGGCACCGCGATGGCGGCCGACCGCGTCGATTTCGTCGATGAAGATGATGCAAGGCGCGTTCTTCTTGGCTTGGTCGAACATGTCGCGGACGCGGCTTGCGCCGACGCCGACGAACATCTCGACGAAGTCCGAGCCCGAAATGGTGAAGAACGGCACGTTGGCTTCACCGGCGACCGAGCGGGCGAGCAGCGTCTTGCCGGTTCCGGGAGGACCGACGAGCAGCACGCCGCGCGGGATCTTGCCGCCGAGCCGCTGGAATTTCTGCGGGTCGCGCAGGAACTCGACGATCTCTTCCAGATCTTCCTTGGCTTCGTCGACGCCGGCGACGTCCTGGAAGGTGACCCGGCCATGTGCTTCGGTCAAAAGCTTGGCCTTCGACTTGCCGAAGCCCATGGCGCGGCCGGAACCGGACTGCATCTGGCGCATGAAGAATATCCAGACGCCGAGGATGAGGATCATCGGCAGCCAGGAGATCAGGGTGCCGAACAGCGAATTGGAGCCGTCGGATTCAGGACGCGCATTGATGGTGACGTTCTTGTCCTGCAGGCGCGAAACCAGCGACGGGTCCCCAGGCGAATAGGTCTGGAAGCCGTTGGAACTGTCCGTGTAATTGCCGGAGATACGGGCGCCGGCGATGGTCACCGACTTGATCCGTCCCGCCGCGACTTCCTGCAGGAACTGCGAATAGGGAACATCGCTCGAGGCTCCACGCGTCTGCGGCGTCTGGAAAAGATTGAAGAGCGCGATGAGCAGGACCGCTATGATCGCCCAGAGCGCGAGGTTGCGATAATTCGGATTCATCAATTGTCCCGTTGGCGCCCGCTGGGCGGACACGCGTCGTGAGAGGAAACTTGGCCCTAACATAGGGAGAGCGTTCCCCCTTGCCAAGCATAACAGCAGGTCTCGGTTAAGCTTTCGCCCGTGGTAGGCCGGCACTGTGGCCGCCGAATGGCACGGCTGGAACGGGCGCCGCGCCAAGCAACGCGGCGACGGCATCGGCCGGCGCCAGATCGAAGGACGGCAGGAAACGGGCGAAGGGCGCGACTGCCGGATATGCGGCGACAGCCGCCGGCATCGGGCCTTCCCCGGGCAAACCCGGGCCTTCCCCGAGCAAACCAAGGCATTCGCCGTCCCGCCAGAGCGCCGGCTCGGCGGCCAGGGCGGCACGTACAAGGCTTGCCGGCGTGCCATGCCCTTCAATTGCCCGCTTTGCGGCAAGAGCCGCCCCGAGCGGTGCCACCAACGGCGGCGCGATCAACAATGCACCTGAACTGTCGCCCAATGTGATCCGTCTGCGGCCGTCCCACAGGGCATTGTCGGAAACCGCAACAGCGGGCGGCAGATCCCGCAATTCGCGGTGCAGAAAGATGCCGGTACGCCGGGCATCGATCACGGTCCGCGACAATGTGGCACAAAGCGGCCCGGTGCGGAACCGGCCGAAAAGGGCTTCGCTGCGGGCCTGGTCGGGAAGGAAGGCGGTGCCGCCGGTCGCCGCCAGCAGGATGCGCAGCGCATAAATGGCCGCCCGGCTGTCGGCGGCCGTCGCAAAATCCCGATCGAGGCGGACGAGGCCGGCGGCCGGCCTGGAGGCCAAGCTGCGGATCAGCATGGCCGCGCGATTGCCCAGCTGCTCACGCTCGGCCGCCGCCTTTCTGGCCAGCGCCATAGCTTCAGCCATGCGAGGCGCATCGTCGCCTTCAACAAGTGCTGCGCGGACGCGCGGCCGCTCGAAAGCAGTGTCGGCATTGGTCGGATCTTCGATCCAGGCGACCTGTTCGCGTTGCAGCAATTCGCGCAGCTCAGCACGCCGCACGCCGAGCAGCGGCCGCACGATCCAGTGCCGCCAATCGTAGAGGGTTGCCGGCGCCATGCCGGCAAGGCCCCGCCCTTCGTCGCGCGGCCTCTCCTCACCTGGCCCGTCGTCACGTGCTTGCCGCATCAGCACGGTCTCGGCCTGGTCGTCGGCGGTGTGGCCGGTCAGGATCAGGCCGATGCCTGCCGCTTCGGCGGCCTCGGCGAGCAGCCGGTATCGGGCTTCGCGCGCGGCGGCGGGCAGGCCGGTCGATGGTTTGTGCCCCGACCAGGCGAGGATGCGATGGGCAATGCCGCGCGCCGCGCACAGCCTGGCCACGGCTTGCGCTTCCGCTGCCGCTTGCGGCCGCAATTGGTGATCGATCGTCACCGCCAGCAATTTCGTTGCCGGCGCGGTACGGTCGAGATGGGCTTTGAGGAGGAGGAGGAGGGCGGTCGAGTCGCTGCCGCCGGACACGGCGGCAACAGCGCCGTTGGAAAAGTCGATCTGCGAAAAATCCGAAAGGTCAGGCTCGGTGTCGAGCGTCATGCATGTCGTCCAAAAGTGGACCCGGTTTTGGGGCTACGACATGCAACAGAAAAACTAGCACGCCGCGAGTGCCCTTTCCTGCTTGACCCGCTCCTTGAGCGCGCCGGAAATATCGGGGTAGCGCTTGCCGATCTCGCTGAAAGTGGCGCAGGCCACGTCGCGCTGCTTCAGCCCGACCAGTGAAACGCCGAGTTTCAGCAGCATGTCGGGCGCCTTCTTGGCCTTGGGATAGTCCTTGCTGGCAGCGAGGAAAGTCTCGGCCGCATCGCGGTATTTCTGCTGGCCGAGCAGCGATTCACCGAGCCAGTAATGCGCGTCCGCCGCCTTGGCGTCTCTGGGAAAACGAGCGATGTGGTCGCGGAAACCCTGTTCGGCGGTGCTGTAGTCGCCCGACAGGATGAACTGGTAAGAATTGCGGTAAAGCTCCTCCGGGTCGTTGGTCGACGGGAGTGCCGCGACCACCGTATCATCGGATTTACCGGCCTTGTTGCCGGCTGCGCTGGCGCCGTTGGCTGGGGCCGTATTCTGCTGCGGCGCATTCGCTTGCGCATTGCCGTCGGCTTCGACGACATTGCCGTTTTTGTCGACGGTGATGGTGCCGAACGTCTTGGGCGGCGCGCCGGGGATCAGCTTGCCGGGATCGCCGTTGGGCGATTCGACGATGACGTCCTCGACGCTCTTGTCGCCGTCTGCCGCCTTGCCCGCATCGGCCGGAGCCGGCGTCCCCGGCGCCTCCGCCACGTTACTGTCGCCGTTGGGGCTGTCGCTGCTAGGCGCCACCTCGGACTTCTTCTGCTCGGCCGGCTGCTGCGCGCCTTGCGGACCGCCTTCCAACTGCTGGAAGCGGAATTCGTTGTCTTCCTGCTGCTTGCGGATCTGCTCCTGCATCTGCAGGACCTGGAAATTGAGTTCCTCGATCTTGCCATTCATCTGCCGGAGCTGTTCCTCCAGCGCCGGAGTGCCGGTGCCATCCTGTTGCGCGAATTGAACCTGATCCGGCTTTTTCTTTTCGCCGAAAATGCCGGGCAGTTTGATCGTCGGCAGGTGGAAGGAAAAACCGCTTTCCGATGACTGCCCGGTGCCGTTTGCCCCGTCAGCAAGTGCCGCGATACTTGATACGAGCAGCAGCGCAAGCGTGCCGCTCAAGACCGATCTGAAATGCATGTGCCTCTCGCCGTGAAACCATTGTTGCGCGCCTCTCATTCGAAGTAGACCAGTCAACTGGGGACTAGCCAGACGCTCTCGGCTCTTAACAGGACGTGAGACTTCGGCCAAATTTTGTTTGGAGCGAGCAGATATGAAAAAGGCGGCCTTTTGGCCGCCTTTCGCACCAAGTGTTGCATTTATGCCGATCAAGAACCGGCGCCGCCCAGCGTGGTTACGGCGCGGCGGTTCTGCGACCAGCAGGAGATGTCGTCGCAAACCGCGACCGGACGCTCCTTGCCGTAGGAAATGGTCTTCAGGCGCTGCGCCGAAACACCTTTGGCGACCAGGAAGTCGCGTGTGGCGGCAGCACGGCGGGCGCCGAGCGCCAGATTGTATTCGCGCGTGCCGCGCTCGTCGGCATGGCCTTCGATGACGATGGCGTACTGCTTGTATTGGTTCAGCCACTGCGCCTGGCGCGACAGAGTCGTCTGCGCATCAGCGCGGATCGAGGATGAATCGGTGTCGAAGAAGATGCGGTCGCCGATGTTGACGGTGAAGTCCTGGGCCGACCCGGGCGTTGCCGCGCCGGCGCCGTTGAGGCCGAGATCGGCGGCGCTGTTCGGCGTCTTCTTCGAGGCGCAACCGGTGATCGCGAGCATCGCGACCAGCGCGATCATGACCGGGTTTGTGGTAAGTGCTGCGATACGGCCCATGCCGCCTCTCCTTCGCAATTCGAGTGATTTCATTGATCGTCCAGTAACCACGTTTGGGTTAACCGGCGCTCAAGAAACACGGTTAAAATTTGGTTTCGGCTGCCGTCCGCAGCCCTTATGCAGGGGATATCCTGAGGAGCCACCCCGATGAGCCACAATGAGCGCGGACCGTAGGCGGAAATGCGGCCAAAACGCGACCGACACGTGGAAAACAGGCCGGAAACGGCGCTTTTCGGGCACCGTTGCCGGCGTGCAACTGGGAGCAAAGGATGCTCGAGTTGAACATCCTTGCCCGGGACTATTCGAGCAACGGCGACCAGGCCGGATCCGAGGCGAAGTTCGCCGTCGGGATCGACTGTTCGTTGCGGCCGGTGAGATCGACCGAAACAAGTTTTGGTCCACCGTTCGAATCGCGGAAGAACATCAGCACCCGGCCGTTGGGCGCCCAGGTCGGCCCTTCCTGCTGAAAGCCGGTGGACAGGATGCGCTCACCCGAACCGTCGGTGCGCATGACGCCGATCTGGAATTCGCCGCCGGTCTGCTTGGTGAAGGCGATGAGATCGCCGCGCGGCGACCACACCGGCGTCGAATAGACGCCGTCGCCGAACGAGATGCGGGTCTGGCCCGAGCCGTCGGCGCCCATCACATAGATCTGCGCACGGCCGCCGCGATCCGAGGTGAACACCACCTTGCTGCCGTCAGGCGAGTAGGACGGTGAGGTGTCGATGGCGGTCGAGTTGGTGAGCCTGGTCGTCGAGCGGCTTCTCAGATCCATGGCGAAGATGTTGGAATTGCCGTCATCGCGCAGCAGGCTCATGATCACCTTCTGGCCGTCGGGCGAAAAGCGCGGCGCAAACGTCATGCCGGGGAAATTGCCGACCAGCTCGCGCTGCCCCGTCTCGATCTGCAAAAGATACACCCGCGGCTGACCGCTTTCATAGGACATGTAGGTGATTTCCTGCCGGTTCGGCGAGAAGCGCGGCGTCAGCACGATCGATTTGCCGTTCGAGAGATAGCGGACGTTGGCGCCGTCCTGGTCCATGATGGCAAGCCGCTTCTTGCGCGCATTCTTGGCACCGGACTCGTCGATGAAGACAACGCGCGTGTCGAAATAGCCCTTCTCGCCGGTCAGCCGCTCGTAGATCGCATCGGCGATGATATGGGCGACGCGCCTGGTATTGGCGTCGTTGGCGAAGAACTGCTCGCCCGACATCTGCTGGCCGGCAAACGTGTCCCACAACCGGTACTGGGCGCGAATGCGGCCGTCAGCCTCCTTGCCGACACTGCCGGTGACCAGCGCCTGCGCATTGATCACCTTCCAGTCTTCGAAGCGCGGCGTGGCATCCGGGTTCGAGATCTTTTCAATGAAAGCGCTTTTGTCGATCGGCGCGAACAGGCCGGAGCGTTTCAGGTCGGCACTGACGATGCCGGAAATCTCGGCGCCGAGCGCATCGCCGCCCTGGAAGTCCGTGATGGCGATCGGCAACGGCTCGACATTGCCCTTGTTGACGTTGAGCTCAACGAGCGCCCGCGCCGGCAGGGTGACAGCAACAGTCATACCCAGCGCCATCGCTGCGATCGTCAGGAGCGGCTTGAGGATGGATTTCATGTCTTCTCGCTTCTTTCGCTGATTCTGTAGCGCCGGGCCTAAAGACCGAGCATCTCCCTGGGGTCAAAAGTGACCCGAACGTCGGACCAGATGTCTTGCTTGCCCGCCGGAACCTGCAGGCCGGCCACATCGCATTTCTGAACCGCGCGCACTGCGCTTTCGTCAAACGGGCGGTTTCCGCTCGACTTTTCAACGCTCGGCCGGCCATCCAGCTTGCCGGAGGCGTCCAGATTAAACCGGACCACGACGACGAAATTCTCCGAACCCTCGAGCCCTGCCGGAAGCGTCCAGCAACCACCAAGCTGGGCCTCCAATGCCCCCTGCTCCGATTTCGAAAGCTTCTGGCCCTGATCCTTCTCGCCGCCGAGCGATGCCTGCTGCGTCGAGCGCTTGGCGCCGCCGCCCGACGGCTTGCGCTTGTCGAGCAAAGCCGAAATCTCGTCGGCGTTGAATTGCTTGTCGTCCGATTTCGGCTTGGATGAGGCTTCCTTGACCGGCTTGTCGGCGTCCTTGCGCTCCGGTGCCTTGGCGCTCTCGGCCTGGGCCGGCTGCGGCTTTGGCCGAGCCTCGGGTGCTGGCGCCGAGTCCGGAAGCTGCGCCTCCTCGGTTGGCGGTTGCTTGGCAATCGCCTCGGCGACGGCATCCGGCTTGACCTCGGGCTGCGGATCGATCGCGGCAGTCTTGTCCTGCGGCGGCGTGGGCGTCGGCTCCTTGGCCGGCGTCGGCTTGGGCTCGGTCTGCTTGACAGGTTCGGGCTTGACCTCTTCCTTCGGCTGCGGCACCGGCGCCACCTCCGTAGCGGGAATAGGCTTCGGCTCTTCCTTCGGCTTCGGCACGTCCTCGGGCTTGGGCTTTTCGACCGGCGTCGGCGCGGGTGGCGGAGCCGCCGTCATGTCGACTGGCTGGGGCTTGGGCTCAGGTGTCGGCGGCTTGTCGGTGTCGACGCTGTTATCGCCGACTTTCTGGGCATCGGGAACGATGTCGGGACGCTGCGTCGGTACCGGCGCCGGCTTGTCGTGCATTACAGCCTTCTTGTCGCCTTGCAGGACCTGTGCCGTCGCTTCCATCGGCACGATCTCGACCGACACCGATTCCGCATCGGACGCAGGCATCGCGGGCGGCGAGGACAACGTGAACAGCCCAAAGGCGATCGCCACCGTATGCAAAATCACCGATGTGGTGAGGCCGGTCCTCATCTCGCGTTTATTGATCCTGTTTCGGCAGTGTAATCAGGCCGAGGTTCTTGTAGCCTGCGTCCTGGATGAGACCCATCACCACCATCGCGTCGCCATAATTGGTGGTCTTGTCGCCCTTGACGTAAATGCGCTCTTCGTAGCCGGTCTTAGAAATCGCCTTCAGCTTGGCGATCAGCTCCTCCTGCGGGATTTCGGTCTCCTGCACGAAGATCTTGCCTGTGCCGTCGATCGTAATCGTAATCGGCTGGGTATCGGCGTTCATCGCCTTGGCCTTCGTCTCCGGCAGGGTGACCGGCACGCCGACCGTCAACATGGGTGCGGCGACCATGAAGATGATCAGCAGCACCAGCATCACGTCGACCATCGGCGTGACATTGATTTCCGATATCATCGCGTGATGGCGGCCGCGCCGCCTGTGGCCGCGCCCGCCGCGTCCTCCGCCACCTGCGCTTACGGACATTCCCATGATCGTTCCTCAGGCCTTCTGCGCGACTTTTTCATCGATTTGGCGCGAGAGTATGGCGGAGAACTCATCCGCGAATCCTTCCATGCGCACCGCGATCTTGCTCGCGTCCGACGACAGCTTGTTGTAGGCGATGACGGCCGGGATGGCGGCGAGCAGGCCGATGGCTGTCGCCAGCAGCGCTTCGGCGATGCCGGGCGCGACCACCGACAGGCTGGTGTTCTTCGAGGCGGCGATCGCCTGGAACGAGGTCATGATGCCGATAACCGTGCCGAACAGGCCGATGAAGGGCGCCGCCGAGCCGGTGGTGGCGAGGAAGCCGAGCCGCCCTTCCAGCTTTTCCATCTCGCGGGTCAACGCCAGATCCATAGCTTTGTCGATGCGGGTCTGCAGGCCCAGCGGCGATTTCGCGCCCTTCTCGAAGCTTTTCTTCCATTCGCGCATGGCGGCGACGAAGATCGCGCTCATACCGGTCGTCTTTCGGTCGGCGAGCGTGCGGTAAAGCTCTTCCAGCGACTGCCCCGACCAGAACACCTGTTCGAAGCGGTTGAGCGCCAGCCGCATGCGGGCATAGGCGACGAGCTTGTCGACGATGATCGCCCAGGTCCAGATCGAGGCGCAGAGCAAGCCGATCATGACCAGCTTGACCACCCAACCGGCCTGCATGAACAAGGCCCAAATCGATAAATGCGCGCCCGGTTCGGCGAGAGCGATGTTTTCCATGTTACGTCCTTAAAGATTTTCCGGGCGTGGCTGGCGGCTGGCCCATGGGCATCCCTTGTGGTCCGTTCGCGTTAAGCTTGCGGAATAACCCCAAATGCACCGTTGGCGGCCTTTTCGGGGCAAATATTGGTGAAAGGAAGGCGCTTGGATTCTTCCAATCTTAACCAATCCCTTCATGGACCGTTATGGTTAAGGATGGGTTAGGACGTACAGCGCGGCGCATTGCCGCGCCCTGATAGGCCGCCTGGCGATTCTGGCCTGGACCGGGAGCTCGGGATCGTCCGCCTCTGAACCCTTATTTGCGCGTTCCGGGCATGAAGGCTGCGATCCAGTCCTTGGGAAACCGCCGCGGCCGGCCGTTCTCGCCGACGATCGCCGCTTCGACCCGCGCCTCGACCAGCACTTCGCTGCCGCGCTTCAATTGCTGCGCCATGACGATGCGGGCGCCGGAAATCTCGTCGGTGCGCGTGTCGATGGTCAGGATGTCGTCCATGCGGGCCGAACCGCGGAAATCGATCTCCATGCGCCGCACCACCCAGACTATTTTCTCGCCATGTCTGCCCTCGGCAAGCTCGGTGTGGTGGACGCCGGCCAGCCGCAGATAATCGGAACGGCCGCGCTCGAAGAATTCGAGATAGCGTGCGTGGTAGACGACGCCGGAAAAATCGGTATCGGCATAATAGACCCGCGCCATCAATCGATGGCCGAATTCCGTCAGCGCGCCGGAAAGTCCGGCGGACAATGCCGATTCACCGTGATCGTCCATTGCGCTGTCCTTTTGGCCCGACAGGCCCTGTTTCAAGCAACACCTGTTTTGCGCATAGACCGGCGATGATCAAGACCTGGAGGGCTGGGCCAGGGAACTGCCAGCACCGAAGCCATAAGCAGCGGAACTTACGGTTCTTCCTGGAACAGGCTGATCTGCTGCTGCGCCAGGTCCTTCGGCGCGTCGAGGCCGAGATGCCGCCAGGCATTGGCCGCCAGCACGCGGCCGCGTGGGGTGCGCATGATGAAGCCTTGCTGGATCAGAAAGGGCTCGATGATGTCCTCGATGGCATCGCGTGGCTCGGAAAGCCCGGCCGCGATGGTCTCGATGCCGACCGGCCCGCCGCCGAAATTCCGGGCGATCATCGACAGATAACGGCGGTCGAGCGCGTCGAGGCCGAGCCCGTCGACCTCCAGCCGCGTCAGCGCCTCATCGGCGATCTTGCGGTCGACATGGCCGTCGCCGGCTACGCTGGCGAAGTCGCGCACCCGGCGCAACAGTCGGCCGGCGATGCGCGGCGTGCCGCGCGCCCGCCGGGCGATCTCCAAAGCACCGTCGTCGCCGAGCGGCATGGCAAGGATGCGGGCGCCGCGCCGCACGATCTGCTCGAGTTCCTCGACCGAATAGAAATTGAGCCGCACCGGAATGCCGAACCGGTCGCGCAGCGGGTTGGTCAAAAGGCCGAGCCGGGTGGTGGCGGCGACAAGCGTGAAGCGGGCCAGGTCGATCTTGACCGAGCGCGCCGCCGGCCCCTCGCCGATGATCAGGTCGAGCTGGAAATCCTCCATCGCCGGATAGAGGATTTCCTCGACCGCCGGGTTGAGCCGGTGGATCTCGTCGATGAACAGCACGTCGCGGTCTTCAAGGTTGGTGAGCAGCGCCGCGAGATCGCCGGCCTTGGCGATGACCGGACCCGAGGTCGAGCGGAAATTGACGCCAAGCTCGCGCGCCATGATCTGCGCCAGCGTCGTCTTGCCGAGGCCGGGCGGGCCGACGAACAGCACATGGTCGAGCGCTTCGCTGCGGCCCTTGGCGGCCTCGATGAACACTTTGAGATTGGCCCGCACCGCCGCCTGGCCGACAAAGTCGCCAAGCGTCTGCGGCCGCAAGGTCTGCTCGGCGTCCTCGCCGCGTTTGTCGGGAGCAATGAGGCGTGGCGAAAGGCTCATGCGAGCAGTTCCATACCGGTAATGGACCTTGCAGCCCGCTGGTCGAACGTGACCGTATGCGAGCAACCGAAATTTCGATTGTGCTCGGCTATCAGCGCATCAGCAAAGTCGACCTGGCTCGAATTCGATCGTTCGAGCGCGATCACGATGGCATCGAAATCCTCAAACACCAGCGTCTTGATCTTGAGCAATCTCTGGATCGCGGCCAGTATCTGCTCCTTTGGCTGCCGGTAACGCGAAAGCAGTGACCAACTGAATTCCACCAGCACAATCAAACTCACAAAGCCGAGCTTGTCGCCGCTGAGGCTCCTACCGAAGGCGAGAGCCTTGGCCTGTTGCTCGGCATCATCGTTCAGCACCATTCGAAGCAGAACGTTGGTATCGATACCTATCGACGTCACGCGTCGCCCTCTTTTCCGCCCTGTGGCTTGTCACCAACAACGTGCTGGCCTACGGCCTCCCTCACAGCCGCATCGATCTCTTCCAGGGAAGCGGGACCGCCGGGTGGATCGCCGAGAAATCCGGCTAGGTCGGCGAAGTCGAGATTGCGCGGCGTCCCGACCAAATAGCCATCCATCACCGTCCAGGCGATGGTGTCGCCCGTCTTGAGCGACAAGGCGTCGCGGACGTCCTTTGGAATCGTGAGCTGTCCCTTGGAGGTCAGACTGGCATATGCGCTCATATTCTTACTCCTGCAAAAAATTCTTACCGATCAGATAGTAGTTGGAATTTCACTTTCCAGCAACGTCTCACCGTGCCAGCTCCTTCAGGCCGAAGCGGATCAGCTTCGAGGCGTCCGCCTCCTCGCCTGCCGTCTTCAGCGCTGCCGCCACCGCATTGGCGGCGGTGTCGCGCGAATAGCCGAGATTGACCAGCGCCGAGACGGCGTCGGTGATCGGCGCCGAGGCAACGCCCTCGCCGAGCTCCTGCTTCAGGCCGATGGTGCCGGAGGCAGTGCCCGCATAGGCCGGCGCCTTGTTCTTCAATTCGGTGACGATGCGCTCCGCCACCTTCTTGCCGACGCCCGGCGCACGGCTGACCATGGCAATATCGCGCAACGCAATCGCATTGGCGAGATCGGTCGGCGCCAGCGTCGACAGGATGGCCAGCGCCACCTTGGCGCCGACGCCTTGCACATTGTTCATCAACAGCCGGAACCATTCGCGCTCCAGCACCGACTGGAACCCATAGAGCCGCAGCATGTCCTCGCGCACATAGGTCTCGATGAACAGCACGACTGCCTCGCCCGGCCGCGGCAATGCCGCCAGCGTGCGCGCCGAGCAGTAGGCGACATAGCCGACGCCATGCACGTCGACGATGCAGAAATCCTCGTCGATCTCGTCCAGCGTGCCTTTTAGCTTGCCGATCATTTGAGCGTGCCGATCATGCCGGGTGGGTTTCCGGAGAGATGATATCGAGGTCCGGGAAATAGCCGCGATAGCGCGCAGCATTGCGCGTCAGCAGGCGATGCCCAGCGACAACCGCATGGGCTCCAATAAAGAAATCCGGCAAGGTTCGTTCGCGAATGCCGCCGGCGCGGCGATAGCGCGAGTGCGTGACACCAGCGAGGAAGGCTGCTTCCCACGGCAGAAATTCGCGATCCATCTTGAGCATGTCGGCTGCTTGACGAAGAGCCTGTTCGGTCGCAATCAACGGCGCGAGCTCGGACCAGACGATTGCATTGATTACGAGTGCGCCGTCGCGCCGGCATGCGGTAATCGCGGATGCCGACCATTTCGTCTCCCGTCCGGCAGGACCCCAAACGTCGATCAAGACATTTGTGTCAATCAATGTCGAGATCTTCACGTGGGCCCCTCAGCCATTCCACATATTCATCCGCCGTCAAGCCTCCCAGATCCAGCGTACCGGCCATACCATCGAGCATCTGGCTGAATCTGCGCGAGGCTTCCTCCTCCGACATGTTTTCGTCGACGGCTATGACACGAGCGCCGTCCTCGGTGGGGACGAACTCCACCTCCGAGCCCGGGCCGATACCGAGATGATCCCGTATTTCCTTCGGGATGGTCACTTGGCCCTTGGTGGTAACGCGCATGGTAATACCTCGTTGGTATTACTTATTGCCCACTGGAGAACAAGTCAAGAACATACTTATCCGGCCAGCGCCGCCATCCTGTAGGCGATGCTCTGCCGGTGATGCGCGTGACAGATGGCGATGGCCAGCGCATCGGCGGCGTCGTCGGTGTCGAAAGTCGCCTTCGGCATCAGCACCTTGACCATCATGTGGATCTGTTTCTTGTCGCCATGGCCGACGCCGATCACCGCCTTTTTGACGGCGTTTGGCGCATATTCGGCAACGACAAGGCCGGCACGCGCCGGCACCAGCATGGCGATGCCGCGTGCCTGGCCGAGTTTCAGCGTCGCCGCCGCGTCCTTGTTGACGAAAGTTTGCTCGACCGCCGCCTCGTGCGGCATCGCGGCATGCAGGATCTCGGCGAGCCCGTCATGCAACTGGCAAAGACGCACCGCCAGCGCGGCCTTGTCGTCGGACCGCACCGTGCCGGAAGCGACGAAGCGAAGCGAATTGCCGAGGCTTTCGACTATGCCCCAGCCGGTGCGCCTCAGCCCTGGATCGATGCCGATGATGCGAATCGCTTCCCCCATCCGTCAACTTTAACCCCGGCGAGCAGCGATGCCAGCGAAATGTGAACAAACCAGAAACAGCAAGCCGAGTCTGGTTTAGAGAATGTTTGAGAATTCGCTCTGGCGAGACAGATAGCGTGGTTTTCGAGAACCGGAGCGGAGCGTACATAAGTACGCGAGCACCGGCCTACGCCGGCCATAGCCTTAACTGCCACGACCGCTCTGAATGCTCCGGCCGGCGAAGGCCGGAAGCGCAGAAGGCTGCGCTAGTCTAGCCGTTTGAATAACTGTTGGCGCGAGCGACAGACGGTCCTCTGATCCTTTGGCGGATGTGACAGCCATCTCGGTTTCAACCGCGCAATGCTGCCGCAACGACGCTCTCCAGTGGCGTTGTCGGTCGACCGATCAGCCGGCTCATGGCGCCGCCGTCATCGAACAACGCTCCGCGTGAGGCTGCAATGTCGGCATCGGCCAGGATAGCGGCGAGATCGGCGGGCAGCCCGGCGCCTGTCAACACACCCTCATAGGCCGCCCCGGCAAGATCGTTGTAGGCGATCGCTTTGCCCGATTGCCGCGAGACCTTCGCCGCAAGCTCGGCGAGCGTGAAGGCTTGGTCCGCGGCGAGCTCGTAAGTCCTCCCTGCTTGATCCTCGCTCGTCAGCACCACGGCCGCGGCCTCGGCATAATCCTGCCGCGCCGCGGACGAGAAGCGCCCCTCATTTGCGGCGCCGATGAAGGCGCCGTGCTGCAGAGCCGCCGGGAGCGCCATCAGATGGTTCTCGGTGTACCAGCCGTTGCGCAGGATGACGGCGGGTAGGCCGGAGGCCGCGATGACCTCCTCCGTCTGCCGATGTTCGACCGCGAGCCTCGCGGGAGACGTGTCCGCATGCAGCATGCTCGTGTAAGCGATCAGCGAAACCCCCACCCGTTGGGCGGCCTTGATCACTGACCGATGCTGCGGCAAGCGGCCGCTGACTTCGGTCGAGGAAATCAGCAGCAGTCTATCGACGCCGGCCAGCGCCATCGGGAGCGTGTCGGGACGATTATAGTCCGCCTCCCGCACGACTACGCCGCGTTGGACAAGATCGCTGGCCTTTGCCGGATCACGAACCGCCGCAACGATCCGGCTGGCCGGAACTGTCTTCAGCAGTGCGTCGATCACGCGACGGCCAAGCTGTCCTGTTGCTCCAGTTATTGCGTACATCGTTCTGTCCATTTCGTGGTTGGATGGATTGAGAGCCTCAGATAGCGGCTCTCGTTACCATCGGAAACCACGTATCTTGTAGTTACCATCATTTTCCGGTAACCAACTGGAAACTCCCATGGAAGATGCGCGATGGTCCTCAGGATGCGAACGAAGGTGAAGGCGCTTCCCGGCTGCCCAATGTCGAGGTGCATGGCGCTGCTTGGCGGGTGCTGGACACCCGAGGTGCTCTGGTCCTTGAGCGACGGCCCGCGCCGGTTCTCCGAATTGCGCCGCGATATCCCAGCCATTTCGGCGAAGGTGCTGACCGGCAGGTTGCGCGATCTCGAGGAGCGCGGCGTCCTCGCACGCCACGTGATGCCGACATCGCCGCCGACCGTGGAGTATGAGCTGACGTCATTGGGGCAGGAGCTGCTCCCAGCGATCAGGTCTATCGTGGAGGTCGGATCGCGCCTGCTGCTGCGTGATTCTCCCCGCCTGATGATCGCGAGCCCATCCCTTCGCGGTTAGTCTAGATGGTCGCCGGAGTAGAATTATGAAACGTTCTCTCAGCCGCGGGCGAAAGCCGTGTTTAGCAGCGTGATCTGGTCTGAGACCGGATTGACGCGACGGCTCGACGGCGGCACCTCGGCGAGGCCGCCATAGATCTCCTCGTCCATCCGGCGCACCAACGCCTGCAGCCGCAGCGAACGGTTGACGAGGTCGATGAAATCCTTCGGCAGCTCGGCCCAGCCGGGCGCCTCCTCATGCGCGGAGGCGGTGTCGAGACGCACCTTGGATTTTTCTGAGGCCACCTGATCGCGGGTCATCTCGCCGGAATTCGCCGCCCGCTGCAAAAGCAGCCACGAGGCGACCTGCATCAGCCTGGTAGTCAGCCGCATCGATTCGGCCGCATAAAGCGTCGCCGCCAGCCTCGACAGCTTCTTGGCCTCGGCGCGGCCCTTGCCGTCGAGATATTCGGCCGCCTGCTCGACCAGGCCCATGCCTTCCTGATAGAGCGGCTTGAAGGATTGGGAGAAAACCCGGCGCTCCGCCAGCTTGATGGTTTTCGCGCTCGCCTTCGAAGGCTCGTTCATCGCTACGCCCCTGCACTTGCCTGACAGCCGGCCGATTCGGCTCTTGGCCGCCATATCCGGCAGCCTAAACGACTGAAGCTTGAAAATGCGCTTCGCTGCCAGCGAAGGCAAGCACATGTTTAACAAACGGTTAACGGCCGCATTTAGCCGGAAGGACGCCCATGCCGGCGCACAAAAAAAGAGCCGCGGATAAGGCGGCTCTCAGGAGTTTAACAGGGAGGCGTCAAACAAAGTGGCTCCAACCACTCGGTAAGAATCCAGATCACTGGATGGACATAGTAAACGCCTGTAAAGCTTAACGAAGCCTTAACGCGGGGCATATTTTTCGATCAAGCGCCCAGCAACTGTGCCGTAACAGCACAGCTGACTGGCCACGGCGCCGTTCACACCACCGCCTGGAAAGTAGGGGCGACGCTTGCGCCATGGTTTCCTCCAAATGGTGACCGGCTTACCGAAACAAAACGGCACTGCGCGCGACATCGTTCCGAAACAGGCGCCGCGCTAAACGCCCGTTCCTCGCAACGAGGCGGAGCAAACCTTGCGCTCCGGCAATCATGACAATCTCTCAAGGAGCGAACAATGGACTGGTACTCGGCCGTTAAATTTCTGCACATCGTCTCGGCGTTCCTCTGGGTCGGCGGCGGCTTCACGCTGATGCTGCTCGCGGTACGCGCCGACCGCGCTGGAAACGTCGAAGGCATGCTGCAGGCGATGCGCGCCACCGGCGAGCTCGGCAACCGGTTCTTCGCGCCGATGTCGATGCTGACATTGCTTTTCGGCCTCATCATGTGCGGCTTCTGGGTCGGCTTTTCCGATCTGTGGGTGCTGATCGGCCTTGCCGGTTATGCGACGACCTTCTGCATCGGCATGTTCATCTTCAAGCCGACTGCCGACCGCATGGCAGGCATGATCGCCAAGGAGGGCGTGACGCCGGCAGTGCTTGCCCAGGGCCAGCGCGTCCTCAGCGCCGCGCGCTTCGACTATTCGGTGATGCTGGTGATCATCGCGGACATGGTGCTGAAGCCGACGCTGCACGACATCACCATTCTGGGCTGCATGGCGTTCGTGCTGGCAACCGGCATTGCCCTGGCGCTTGGCAGGACGCGGCAGCTGCTGCCGAGTGCCGCCTGAGGTGTAAGGAATCCGGCGGCGGCCGAATGGGGCCGCCGTCTTACAGGAGGCCGGCGATGCCGTCCCACAGAAGCTTGACCGCGACGACCGCCACGGTCGCATAGGTGAAGGGATAGAACAGCTCCGGCCGCATCCTCCGCACCAGCCAGGCACCGGCGATTGTCGACAGCGGCGCCAGTGGCATCAGCACCGCCGACGCAGTCAAATTGGTGGTATCGAACTGGCCGAGCGCGAAATAAGGGATGAGCTTCAGCGCATTGGTGACGGCGAAAAAGATCGCCGCGGTGCCCGACAGCACCTTCGGATCGAGCCTGATGGGCAGCGCATAGACCTGAAAAGGCGGGCCGCCGACATGGGCGACGAAGCTGGTGAACCCGGCAACAGTACCCCAGAAGCCCGCGGCGACGCGGTTGGGCTCCGCCGCGTGGCCGGCACCGTGGCGGAGCTGCAAATAGAGCCAGCGCAGCACGAAGATCAGGGCAACCGCGCCGACGATCAGCCGCACCATCTCT
This sequence comes from Mesorhizobium sp. M0808, assembly GCF_040320025.1. NCBI lineage: Bacteria > Pseudomonadati > Pseudomonadota > Alphaproteobacteria > Hyphomicrobiales > Phyllobacteriaceae > Mesorhizobium > Mesorhizobium sp. M0808. Next base: position 80,376 of record NZ_JAMYOX010000023.1, on the reverse strand, counting down.
TCGGTTACAAGTGCCGCCGTCAGCCAGCCAAGGGCAATGCCGATCACGGCGCCCGGCATCATGTCGGCCAGCATCTTGCGGTCGAAGATACCCCACCACGTCCACACCGAGACAATGTCCATCAGGCACAGAATTGGCAGAAGAATTGCGGCAGCCTGAACCGGCGGCATGGTCAGCGCCATCAACGGCACGCCGACAAAACCGACGGCGCCGCCGAAGCCGCCTTTCGACAGGCCGACGAGGATGACGGCCGGAATGGCCGCGGCATAGAACCAGGGATCGACGAGCAGGCCTGACATGGGAAGGGACGCTGGAGGGAAAGTTGAACTCTGGAATAGACCAGAAATGGTCAGGCCGCGACCGCAAATATGTGGGCCACGCCACCGAAACCCGTCACATGTTTGGCATGTCGAGCGGCGGCGGGCGTCTCCGGATCGGCTGCGCCTTGATGATGGCGGTGCTGGTTTCGGCCTTGTCGGCGATGCGGTCGAGAATCCCGTCGAGCTCGCCGATCGAGCGGACGAACAGCCGGGCAACGAAGCAGTCATCGCCCGTCACCTTGTCGCATTCGCCGAATTCCGGGATTTCCTCGATCAGCTTCTGGACGATGTGCAGCTTGCCCGGCAATGGCCGGATGCGAACGATCGCCTGCAAGGCGTAGCCGAGCGCCTGCGGATCGATGTCGATGGTGAACGCGCGGATGACGCCGCGATCCTCTAGCCGCCGAAGCCGCTCCGAAACGCTTGGTGACGACAGCCCGACCTGCAGCGCCAGTTCCTTCAGCGAGGTCCGTGAATCCTTGACCAGGATATCGAGGAGCTTTCTATCGAGCTCGTCCAGCATTTTACAATTCCAAGAAAAAGCCGATGTTTACCTAATTTAATGAGGTTCGTCCTGCATATCACCGGCTAGAAGTCATGGAAAGACCCGATCCGCTGTGGGATTATAAAATCTCAACGGGTTTCAGGAGCATCCATGGACAACACGGTACGCGGCACGATCGAAATGACGGCGGCGATGGCGATCCTCGGCACGATCGGCTGGTTCGTCGTCCTTTCCGGCCAGCCCATCATGGACGTGGTGTTCTGGCGCTGTGCTTTCGGGGCGGTAACGCTGCTGATCATCTGCGCGGCGCTGGGACTGCTGCGTGGCAGGCTGTCGCTTCGCATCGTCGCGATCGCGGCTCTCGGCGGTGCTGCCATCGTTATCAACTGGCTGTTGCTGTTCAGCGCGTTTTCCCGCGCGTCGATCTCGATCGCCACGGCCGTTTACAACACGCAGCCCTTCATGCTGGTGGGTTTTGGCGCGCTCTTCTTCTCCGAACGGCTGACGGTGACCAAGCTGACCTGGCTCGGCATCGCCTTCGCCGGCATGCTGCTGATCGTGCAGGCCGCGCCCGATGGAGGCGATCATGGTACGGATTACTTTACCGGCATTGCGATGGCGCTGGCCGCGGCTTTCTTCTGGGCCGTTGCGGCTATCGTCACCAAGAAGCTCAAAGGCACGCCGCCGCACCTGATCGCCCTGATCCAGGTCTGCGTCGGCGTTCTCATGCTGGCACCCTTCGCCAATCTCACCCACCTTCCGGTCGATGCGCGGAGCTGGGTCATGCTGGCGACACTCGGCATCGTCCATACCGGCCTGATGTACATCCTCATGTACGGCGCCATCCAGAAGCTGCCGACGCATCTGCAGGGATCGCTGTCCTTCATCTATCCCGTCGTCGCCATCCTCGTCGATGTCGTCGCCTTCGGCCATCGGCTGCATCCGGCGCAGATCGTCGGCGCCGCCGCCATCCTGGTCGCCGCCGCCGGCATGAATCTCGGCTGGTCGCTGTGGAAATCGAAGGTGCCTGCGTAGGCCGCAAGCGACCAGGCGAGGAGAATTTCGGCCAACGGCAGTCATGCGCCGAGCCCCATGGAATCGTTGACGGCAAACGTGATCCCCCTGCCGCCTGTTCAATCCCCGCACTTTGCTCTATGCCGCAATGCAACCATCTTCGCCCGGCATAGGCGATAACCGGGACCGAACACCAATGAATGACGCAACGCCGCCCAACCGCTGCCGTATCGTGCTGATCGCGCCGCCGAACGTGTCGGCCGAGCGCATCGCCGCGGCCTTCGACGGCGGTGACGTCGCCTCGCTCATTCTGCCGGAAAACGGTATGGACGAGGCCTCTTTCCAAGCCTTTGCCGAACAGATCGTGCCGGTGGCGCAAGCGGCCGGCATTGCCGCCATCATTGCCGGCGACACCCGCATCGCCGGCCGTGTCCAGGCCGACGGCATCCATGTCGAGGTCGGCAAGGACGAGCTCGCCGAAACGATCGAACACTTCCAGGCCAGGATGATGGTCGGCACCGGCGGCGCCAAGACCCGCGACGATGCGCTGGAACTCGGCGAGGTCAGGCCTGATTACATTTTCTTCGGCCGCTTCGGCTACGACAACAAGCCTGAGCCGCACCCGCGCAACCTGTCGCTCGGGCAATGGTGGGCGGACGTGATCCAGATCCCTTGCATCGTCATGGCCGGATCGGATCTTGCCTCGGTGGAAGCGGTCGCCGCCACCGGCGCTGAATTCGTGGCGCTGTCCAGCGCCGTCTTCGCCGAGGACGTCGATCCGAAGATGGCGGTCGCCGCCGCCAACGCGCTGCTCGACGAAACCGCGCCGCGCTTCGAGGACTGACGTGCTCTCGCGGAAAATCCTTTTCAGCGCCTTTCTCGCAACGGCCGTGACGCAGGCGATAGCGGCGGAACCCGTTCCGCTGCCGCAGCCCAGGCCGGATTCCAGCGAACCTGCCGACAAGCCGATCGCCGCACAATTGCCGCAGCCCGCCACTACCACCCCGTTGCCGTCGGCCGACACCATCAACCCCGACCGCTTCGGCGCAAAGCCGTCCGACGCTGCCTACGGCGCCTTTCAGCGCGGGCTCTACAAGACGGCCTACAACCTTGCGCTCTCCCGTGCTCAAAACGGCGATCCGGCGGCACAGACGCTGGTGGCCGAGATACTGTCGCGCGGCCTCGGCGTGCCGGTCGACGCGGCAGGGGCGGCGAAGTGGTATGCGCTTGCCGCCGAGCAGGGCGTGCCGGAATCGCAATTCCAGTATGCGCTGATGCTGCTCGACGGCCGCTACGTCAAAAAGGACGAGAAGGAGGCCTATGCGCTGATGCAGGCCGCCGCCGAGGCCGGCAACCGCCTGGCGCAGTTCAATTTTGCGCAGCTGATGGTCGAACAGGAGCCCGGCGATGCCGGTATTGCCAAAGCCGTATCCTATTACGAGCGCGCTGCCGCGACCGGGCTTGCCGACGCACAATATGCGATGGCACAGGTCTACGCCAATGGCGCCGGCGGCAAGCCGCGCGACGATGTCCGCGCCCGCGGCCTGCTGGCACAGGCCGCGCGGCAGAACTACGACACGGCACAGATCGATCTCGCCACCTGGATGATCGAGGGGCGCGGCGGCGCCCGCGACCTGAAATCCGGCTTCAACTGGATGAAGCAGGCCGCAGAAGGCGGCAATGTCGCCGCCCAGAACCGTCTCGCCAAGCTCTACATGAACGGCATAGGCACCGACCCGGATCTGATCCTCGCCGGCGCCTGGTATGTTGTCGCCCGCCGCGCCGGGCTGATCGACCAAGAGATGGACGATTTCCTGCAGGGCCTGACCGACGAGCAGACGCAGCAGGCGCTGCAACGGGCCAACCGCCTGCCCTGACCGCGATATCGCGATTCATTGCACCAAGCTCGTCAGGCGGGCTCATTGCGTATGATCGAGCACGACCTTGCCGAAGGGAGAGCCGTGTTCAAGGTACCGAAAGGCTTCGGCGGCCCGGCTCCATGGCACGACCCGGTCGATCACCGGTCTCAACCGGCTGACGACAATGGCGCGGTTCATCGCCTCGAAGGATTCGCGTGAGCCCACCGGTATGCCTCGCGCCCGGACCTGCCGGCGGAAGATGTCGAGCGGGTTGATGGCGCCGTCACTGCCGCCGAGATAGCCGATGACGTTGATCTGGGCGCCGCGCGCCGCTGCCCTCAGCGATTGTGCAAAACTCTGCGGTCCGCCAACCTCGATGATATGGTCGGCGCCGCGGCCATCCGTCAATCCCAGCACGGCCGATGCCCAATCGGGGACGCTGCGATAGTTCACGCCGTCCTGCGCGCCAAGTTGGCTTGCCCGTGCAAGCTTCTCGTCGCTGCTCGACGTCACGATGACGCGCGCCCCGGCAGCGGCGGCGAACTGCACCGCAAACAGCGAAACGCCGCCGGTGCCGAGGCAAAGCACGGTGTCGCCGGGTTTGACGCTGCCCTCCGTAAACAGCGCGTGCCATGCCGTCACGCCGGCGCATGGCAGCGTCGCCGCCTCGAGGTCGCTCAGATTGGCCGGCGCCAGCACCGCCGCCTGTTCGTCGAACCGGGCAAATTCGCTGAGCAGCCCGTCGATTGGGCCGCCGCGTTGATAGGAGAGCTCGGCCATCGCGAAACTGCCACCGACCCAGCGCTGCCAGAACGTGCCGCAGACCCGGTCGCCGATCTTGAACCGGCTGACCTCGGCGCCGATGGCAACGACTTCGCCGACGCCGTCCGACAGCGGCACCAGCGGCAATGCAAACTTCGTGTGATAGCTGCCGCGAACGATCTCGGCATCGCGGTAATTCAGCGCCGTCGCCTTGACCTTCACAATCATCTCCTGGCGCCCTGGCTCAGGCATCGGCCGCTCGACCATTCTGAGGTTCTCGAGGCCGCCCGGGCTCTCCAATTCGATCGCCTTCATCGTCGTTCCTTTCCAGCTGGGTCCTGCCGGAAGAAAATCGCTTGCCATCCATCGGATTTCAAATTCATAATGTTCAGGATAATTATGCTTCTCTGACATGTTCGGGTGTGTCGTGCTTGAAGAACTGAAAACACTGGCCCTCTTTGCCGAGGAGGGTTCGATTCAGAAGGTGGCGCAACGCCTGCCATTGACGCAGCCGGCCGTCACCCGCCAGATCCAGCGGCTGGAGGAGATGCTCGGCACGGAATTGCTCGACCGCCGGCTAAAGCCGTCGCGACTGACCCCGGCCGGCGTAGAGGTGCTGGCACGCGGCAAGGAAATTCTCGCCGCCGTCGCCGCGCTGAGATCATTCGCCAAGGGCGACGAGCCGGAGGGCCTGCTGCGGCTCGGCCTCGCGCATGGACTTTGCGACAAAGCCGTGGCCGCCGCCATTGGTGATGCCGTGGCGCGGTTTCCGAAGGTTTCGCTGCGTCTGAAGAGCGGCTGGAGTCTTGAGCTGGCCGACCAGCACAAGCGCGGACAGCTCGACCTCGCCTTCATCCTGGACGGCAGCAATTCCAAAGCTGGCGACGGCGTTGTCGGAACCGAGCCCCTCGGCATCATCGCTGCCGAAAACACCAGCCGGCAAGCCGACGTCAAGACCATGCCCTGGGTCCTCAGCCCTGAACCCTGCGACGCGCGCCGGCGGCTGGCGGCTGCCCTGGCCAAGGGCGGCCACAGGTTGATGGTCGGCGCCGAGATTCAGGACAGCGCGCTGCAGATCGACTGGGTTCGTCGAGGCCAAGGCCTTGGCCTGCTGCCCAAGCGGCTGCTGCGGGAAAAGCTGCCGGAGGGCATTGCCCTGGTCGACGCTCCCGGCCTCGAGCTGTCGCTGCGAATTGTCGTCCTGCGTTCGCCGCACCTGCATCTTTTGAGAGAGGTCGCCGACGCAGTGACCGAGGCCGTCACCGCGACTGTCAGGGCGGACTGAGGCCGCGATGGCGCGCTGCCGGGCCAGCTTCGTTCCCGCTTCATCGGAAGGCGCTCCTTGCCTCTGCTGGCGATTTGTGGTCTTGGAGGCGCCAAATTGCCCTTTGCGGCGATCATCTCATTTCCGGATCACCTCACCATGGCCAAGATCAATGGCAACGAAATCCGTCCCGGCAACGTCATCGAGCACGATGGCGGCCTTTGGGTGGCGGTCAGGACCAACACCGTCAAGCCCGGCAAGGGCGGCGCCTACAACCAGGTCGAACTCAAGAACCTGATCAACGGCACCAAGCTCAACGAGCGCTTCCGTTCGGCCGAGACGGTCGAGCAGATCCGGCTCGATCTGAAGGATTTTTCTTTCCTCTACGAGCAGGGCGACGCGCTGGTGTTCATGGACACCGAAAGCTACGAGCAGCTCGAATTGCAAAAGGAGTTCGTCGGCGATCGCGCCGCCTTCCTGCAGGACGGCATGATGGTGACGGTCCAGCTCTATGACGAAAGGCCGATCGGCATTTCGCTGCCCGACCAGGTGACGCTGACCATCACCGAGGCCGACCCGGTGGTGAGGGGCCAGACGGCAGCCTCGTCCTACAAGCCGGCGATACTCGAAAACGGCATCCGCGTGCTGGTGCCGCCGTTCATCGGCTCGGGCGAGCGCATCATCGTCGATACCAACGAAATCACTTACGTGCGCCGCGCCGACTAAGGCGTGATCCCAAAGAGTTGCAGACTTTTTGGATAAGATCATGCGTCAAGGCAAATAGGCGCAGCGACAGGAAGAACAGCAATGGCGCGTTCCGCGATCCTCAATGTCATGGTCCAGGCCGCAATGAAGGCCGGCCGCTCGCTGTCGCGTGACTTCGGCGAAGTGCAGAACCTGCAGGTCTCGATGAAGGGGCCGGGCGACTATGTCAGCCAGGCCGACCGCAAGGCCGAAGACATCGTCTTTGCCGAACTCTCCAAGGCGCGGCCCGGCTACGCCTTCCTGATGGAGGAACGCGGCGTGATCGAGGGCGACGACGGCCAGCACCGCTGGATCGTCGACCCGCTCGACGGCACCACCAATTTCCTGCACGGCATTCCGCTCTTTGCCGTTTCGATCGCGCTGGAGCGCCAGGGCCAGATCGTCGCCGGCGTCGTCTACAATCCGGCGATGGATGAGCTCTATACCGCCGAGCGCGGCGGCGGCGCTTTCATGAACGACCGCCGGCTGCGCGTCGCCGGCCGCACCAAGCTGGTCGATGCGGTGATCGGCTGCGGCATGCCGCATCTCGGGCGTGGCCAGCACGGCAATTTCCTCATCGAGTTGCGCAATGTCATGGCCGAGGTCTCTGGCGTCCGCCGTCTCGGCTCCGCCTCGCTCGATCTCGCCTACGTCGCCGCCGGCCGCATGGACGGGTTCTGGGAAACCGGCCTGTCGGCCTGGGATGTCGCCGCCGGCATTTTGCTGATCCGCGAGGCGGGCGGTTTCGTCTCCGATTTCGCCGGGGGACAGGATGTGCTGAACGCCGGTTCACTGGTCGCCGGCAACGAACTCATCCAGCGCGCGCTGTTGAAGACTATCAAAAGGCCACTCTCAGCCGGCTGATAGAGGCACGCCGCGCTGAACCGCCGCAGTCGCAAAACCGCAACCAAAGCTTGAAATACTGTCCCGCGGCCGCCCAGATAAGGTGGCGCAGGATCATCGATGACGAACAGCCGGCCCCAACCCCAGAGCGAACTCTCCCAGCTCGACATTCCCTTTATGGGGCGCTGGCATTACTCGCGCGCCGAGATCATCGCCGACGGCATTGTCCACGCCGTGGGCATCGTGCTGGCGATCGCTGCCGGCTCGACGCTGCTGGCACTGGCCGCCTATCGAACCGGCCCCGGCGAATACGTCGCCGCCGCCTTCTATGTAGTCTCGCTGCTCACCGTGCTGTCGGTTTCGCTGGCCTACAATGTCTGGCCGGTGTCGTCGCCGGCAAAATGGATATTGCGGCGCTTCGACCATGCCGCGATCTATCTGCTGATCGCTGCCACCTACACGCCTTTCCTGGCCCAGCTCGGCGGCTCGCCGCTGGCCGTTTCCATGATCGTCCTGGTCTGGACCGCCGCGGCGGTCGGCATCGCCATCAAGGTCTTTCTTCCCGGCCGTTTCGACCGGCTGGCGATCGTCTTCTACCTAGCCATCGGCTGGAGCGGTATCGTTCTGGTGGAGCCGCTCGTGCGGACGCTGCCGGCGACATCGATCGCGCTCATCGTTGCCGGCGGCATCGTTTACTCCTGTGGCGTGATCTTCTTCGCCTGGAAGGGCCTGCGCTTCCACAATGCGCTGTGGCATGGCTTTGTCGTCACCGGCGCCGGCCTGCATCTGGCCGCCATGGTCGACTGCCTGGTCATCAACCGGCTTTGACCTCCGGTCGCGGACAGTGGCAATATTGCCAAGCGCCATTCAATTTCGTCACAATTCCGTTTAGAGTCGCAAACACAAATTGATCGGCGGCGACGGCATCGGAAACGGGGCACGGATGACTCTTCTCAGATCCTTCGGCATGGGCAGGCGCTCCGACGTTCTGATCTACGACCCGCACAAATTGTCGAGCCCGCAGGTGTTTCTGCTGACCATGGTGATCTTTCTGTTCATCGTGGCCTTCATCGCCGCCATCCTGACCCGCCAGATCTCGACCGCCTTCGTCACCAATCCCGGCCTCAACGGCCTGATCATCGGCGTGCTGGCGGTCGGCATCCTGCTGGCCTTCGTCCAGGTCGGCCGGCTGTTCCGCGAGGTGCGCTGGGTCAACTCGTTCCGCGCCGGTTCCGAAACCACCGAACCGGTGTTGCTGGCGCCGATGAAGGCGATGATCGGCCGCTCCTCGACGATTGCTTTCTCGACCAGTTCGATGCGCACCATGCTGGATTCGATCGCCACCCGGCTCGACGAAAGCCGCGACACGTCGCGCTACCTTGTCGGACTGCTGGTGTTCCTCGGCCTGCTCGGCACCTTCTGGGGCCTGCTCAACACGATCGGCTCGATCCGCGAAACCATCGAGTCGCTCGATCCCGGCACCGGCGATGCCGCGGCCGTGCTCGAATCCCTGAAGCAGGGGCTTTCCGCTCCGTTGGCCGGCATGGGCACCGCCTTCTCGTCCTCGCTGTTCGGCCTCTCCGGCTCGCTGGTGCTCGGCTTCCTCGACCTGCAGGCCGGCCGCGCCCAGACGCGCTTCTATACCGAACTCGAAAACTGGCTGTCCTCGGTCACCGACCTGTCCTCCGACATCGTCGTTGCCGACGCGGCCAAGACCGAACCCTCCGAGGAAATCCGGCTGTTGTCGGAAAAGCTGCGCACTCTGCAGGAGAATGGCGGCGGCTCCAATCCGCGCGTCGCCACCGCCATGGCCAATCTCGCCGACGGCATTTCCGGCCTGGTCAAGAACATGCGCTCGGAGCAGCAGATCATGCGCGACTGGGTCGAGGCCCAGTCCGACGAGCAGAAGGCGATGCGCAACACCCTGGAGAAGATCGCCGACGCCTTGAAGAAGCCTGGAGTGCATTGACGTGGCGTTGGCACGAGGCCGGCGCTCCGACCGCCGCATCGATTACTGGCCGGGCTTCGTCGATGCGCTGTCGACGCTGCTGTTGGCGATCATGTTCCTGCTCACGGTTTTCGTGCTGGCGCAGTTCCTGCTCGGCCGCGAGATCTCCGGCAAGGACACGGTGCTCAACCGCCTCAACTCGCAGATCAACGAGTTGACCCAGCTTCTGGCGCTGGAGCGCTCGACGACGCAGGACAAGGAGGACACCCTTGCCAATTTGCAGGCGTCGCTGTCCGCGTCGGAGGCGGAAAAGAGCCGGCTCGAGCAATTGCTGGCGCAAGGCGCCGGTGCCGGCGATGCCGCCAACCAGCGCGCGACGGCACTTTCCGGCGAGCTCGACAGCCAGCGCCAGATCAGCCAGCAGGCGCTGAGCCAGGTCGAGATCCTCAACCAGCAGATTTCGGCACTGCGCAGGCAGATCGCAGCGCTCGAACAAGCGCTCGACGTGTCCGAAACGCGCGACCGCGAATCCAACACCAAGATCGCCGATCTCGGCCGCCGCCTCAACGTCGCACTGGCGCAACGCGTGCAGGAGCTAAACCGCTACCGCTCCGATTTCTTCGGCCGCTTGCGTGAAATTCTCGCCGACCGCGAGAACATCCGTATCGTCGGCGACCGCTTCGTCTTCCAGTCGGAAGTGCTGTTCCCGACCGGCTCCGAGGTGATCAACGATGCCGGCAAGGTCGAGATGAAGAAGCTTGCCGATGCCATCATCGAATTGCGAAAGGAAATCCCGCCGGAGATCAACTGGGTGCTGCGCGTCGATGGCCACACCGACAACAAGCCGCTCTCCGGCACCGGCCGCTACCGCGACAATTGGGAATTGTCGACGGCGCGCTCGACATCGGTGGTCAAGTTCCTGATCGAGAACGGCGTGCCGGCCAACCGGCTGGTCGCGGCCGGCTTCGGCGAATTCCAGCCGCTCGACCCCGCCGATACCGAAGAGGCGCGCAACAAGAACCGCCGCATCGAGTTGAAGCTGACCGAGCGGTGATCTGCAGGCCTTTGGCTTGTATCATGCGCCAGGTCGGGCCAGGTCGAGCCGGCTCGAGCCGGCTCAAGTCGGCGGCATTTAGGGCACTGGTGCGGCAGCGGCAAGAGCTGAAAAAAATTACCTTTTTTTAATTACACTTTGCCGCCATGGCCTTTTAGCCTTGGTCATGGGCCGAGAACCGCCGGCGGTGGAACCGCTCATCGCGACGCGACGGAACCTGACGGCCCGCGGCCGGAAGGCAGGACCCTCCCAACCACCGCCTTCCCCAGTAAAGGAGACGCAACCATGCGCTTCTTCGCTCCCAGGAATCTCAGGACTGCTACGCTCGCCACACTGCTCCTCGCCGTTCCGTTTGCTGGCGCTTACGCCGGCCCGCGTGCGACGGCCTTGATCAATCAGATCCAGAGCGTGGAGACGGGTATCCAGGGCGCCATCCGGGCGAACAAGCTCGAGCCGGGCGAGGCACGTGACTTGCGCACGCAGGTCGCTCAACTCGATCGGGCCGCCCAGAGGGCCGCACGCGATGGAACCATGCCGAGCACGCAATATCAGCAGTTGCTGGCGCAGCTCGACGATGTCAGCCAAAAGCTGCGCGCTGACACCGGCAGTGCCTTCCTCATCGGCAACGGCGCCGATGGCGGATACTATCCCAACGGCTATGGCCCAACTTATCCAGGCGGCTGAAATCGGCCGCAGTGCCCGGCGCTGTGGCAATTGATTTGCGCATGATCCCGTTCCAGCTTTCGGTTCAGGGATCATGCGCTAGCCCACCGCCAGTGCAATCAGCGCCAGCGCTGCCGGCACTGTCTCGATGAACAGGATTTTACGGCCCGCCGTCGCTGCCGTAAAGGCCGGCGACGGCGACGCAGAGCAGGAAGAAGACTACTGGAAACCGGCTTCGCCGAGGTAAAGCCCCAGATCAGGCTGGCTGCGAGAAAGCCGTTGTAAAGCCCCTGATTGGCCGCGAGCACTTTCGAGGCCCTGGCGAATTCCGGCGTCAGCCTGGATACCATATGGCCGCGCGGCGTGTCCTACAGCACCATCTCAAGATAGACGATGCAGAGGTGGATCACGGCCACCAGCCCGACCAGCACATTGGCGATCATGTTTCGTCTCCGCATCGCGGTCTGCCGCCGCCGGACGACATTGATCACGCACGCCACCGCTTCCACAAGATGCTTTTCGGCCGTTGCGGCCGGCAGTCGATGCGTCGGTCGCGGGCGGCTTTCGGGGTTGCCAACAGTTTTGCATTGGTATCTTTTCCCGCCGTCAAATCAGCGGAACCCACAATGTCCTTTCAAAAACTCGACGACCTCGGCCACAAGCTCGAAGCGCTGGAACACGCCCTCGCCATCCTCGGCGCCGACGAGGCGACCCATATGGCGGTCGGCGGCGGCGAGAAGCGCGCAGAGGCAATGTCGGCGCTTGCCGGCATGCACCATGCCCGGGCGACTGCGCCGGAGATTGCCGACTGGATCGCGGCGGCCGAGCAGGAGGCGCTGAACGAAGAGCAGCAGGCCGCGGTCAGGGAATTCCGCCGGCAATACACCAACCTGACCTGCCTGCCGGTCGAGTTCGTCGAGCGCCAGACGACCGCGCGCATGCGCTCCGAGCAGCTCTGGCGCGACCTGCGCGCCAAGAACGACTGGGCGGGTTTCCTACCAGCGCTCGAAGGCGTCGTGGCGCTGGTCCGCGAGGAGGCGGCCCTTCGCGCCGAGGTGCTCGGGCTCGAGCCTTACGACGCGCTGATGGAGCAATATGACCCGGGCAATCGCGCCGCCGACATCACGCCTGTGTTTGTCGCGTTGAAGACCTTCCTGAAAGGCTTCGTGCCGGAGGCACTGGCCGTGCAGGAAGAGCGGCTGGCGAAACATCCGCTGAAGCCGCTTTCCGGCAGATACCCCTTGGACAAGCAGCGCGAGCTTGGCCTCGCCATGATGGCGGCGGTCGGCTTCGACCTCACCCACGGCTCGCTGTCGGTTTCGCACCATCCCTTCTGCGGCGGCGTGCCGAGCGACGTGCGCATCACCACCCGCTACAAGACCTCGGATTTCCTGTCGGCGCTGATGGGCGTGCTGCACGAGACCGGCCATGCGCTGTACGAGCAGAACCTGCCGAAGGCGTGGGCGCACTGGCCTCTGGGCAGAGCGCGCGGCATGGCGGTGCATGAAAGTCAGAGCCTGTTCGTCGAAAAGCAGATCGGCCGCAATCCAGAATTCTGGCGCTGGGCGCTGCCGGTGGTCGAAAGACACCTCGGCGAGAGCTGGACGATCGACGACATCCTGCCGCATGTACACCGGGTCGAGCGCGGCCTGATCCGCGTCGATGCCGACGAGGTCACCTATCCGCTGCACGTCATCCTGCGCTACGAGCTGGAGCAGGAGCTTGTCTCGGGACGGCTGGAAGCAGCCGACCTGCCCGAAGCCTGGGATGCCAAGATGCGCGATTATCTCGGCCTGTCGACATCAGACAATCCGGCTGACGGTCCGATGCAGGACGTCCACTGGCCGGGTGCCGCCTTCGGCTATTTCCCCTCCTACACGCTGGGCGCCATGATGGCGGCGCAGCAATGGGCGGAGCTGACCAGGGATCATCCTTCAGCCGACGAAGACCTCGCCAAGGGAGATTTCGCCGCGATCAACGACTGGCGCCGCAAAAGGATCTGGTCGCAAGGCTCGCGCTGGTCGACACCGGAACTGCTCGAACGCGCTACCGGCGAAAAGCTCGATTCCGTGCATTTCACCGATCACCTGAAGAAGCGGTACGGGAACTGAGCCGCTTCGTCTATTCCAGGTTCTTGCCGCGGTGACTGCAGAAATCCGCGAAACTGGCCTTTACTTTGGTGGGAAAGCCTCTGAAAAAGGAGTTCTTCCAAGTTGGGCGAGCGTAGATGTCTGTCTGTTACAGTTTTCATAGGATGAAGTCTTTCTGGCCCCGCTTGGTATTTTTGATCTTATTGATCGGCCTGAGTTCTCCGGCCATGTCCGACGACATGGTTCTCAAGGGTCCGGCAGAAAGCTGGGTAAAGCAGCTTGATATTCCGGTTGCCGATCCCACCCGATCGGATCAAATCAAGAATGGCGTTTCATGGCTGCTCTCGGACGACCAGATCAAGCATCGCGCCGGCGGCTATGTCGAGTACTCGCGCACCGTCTATAAGATCGTCGACCGTCCCGGCCTGGATCGTGGCGCGAGTATCGATCTGCAGTTCGATCCGTCCCGGCACAAGGTCACGCTCAACCATCTTCACATCATCCGCGATGGTGCCGTTCTGGACCGGCTGGAAGGCGTCGAATTCGACATCTTCCGCAGGGAAAGAGACGCCGAGAAGGGTGTCTTCGACGGCTGGCTGACAGCACACGTCAACATCGATGATGTGCGCACCGGCGACATCGTCGACTACGGGTCGACCTACGAGATAACACCGCTGATCGGCAAGGACCTTTTCTTCAAGAATTTCTCCACCGAATGGGAAGAGCCGGTAGCGCTTATCCGCACAAGCATCATTTGGCCTTCGGGCCAGCCGCTCGAGATCAAAACCAGGGGAACCCGACTCAAGCCTTCAATCTCCCCGACTGGGCCGGAGACCACCTATCTATGGGAAATTCCAAACCCGAAACCGGTCAATGTCGAAGATAACCTGCCCGTGACCTATCCAGGCTGGGGCTCCATCGATGTCGCGTCTACCGCGAATTGGCCAAGTGTGGTCGATGCCGTTGCGCCCTATTACAAGCCAGCGACCGTTTTTCCCCCGGCTTTTGCGGCAAAGCTCGACGACATCGCTCTGCGGCATCCGGTGCCCGAAGACCGGATGGTCGAGGCAATGCGGTTGGTGCAGGACCAGATCCGCTATGTAAGCCTGTCGATGGGTGCCGGTTCCTACGTTCCGCGTGATCCCGCGACGGTCATCCTGAGCGGGTTCGGTGACTGCAAAGACAAGGCCCTGCTGCTGGTTTCGTCGCTTGTGCGGCTTGGCATTGCTGCCGAGGTTGCCTTGGCCGATCTCGACGAGGGACGGGCCCTCGACCAGCATCTGCCGGCGCTCCGCGATTTCGACCATGCCATCGTCAAGGCAAGGATCGGAGCAAAGACATATTGGCTGGACGCCACGAACTATCTTCAGGGCGGCAGGGCGCACAATCTCGCACAGCCGGACTACGGCTTCGCGCTGCCGCTTTCCAGCACCGGCGGGTTGGAGAAGATGCCGAGCCCTGTGCTTACCAGCCCGTCGATCCAGATCGCCGAGGAATTCGACTTTCCGCGGAAACCGGGCGATCCCCTCGTGCTGACGGTCTTCTCGACATATGAGGACGCCGATGCCGATTGGATGCGCGGCAATTTCGCCAGCCGGTCGCTGAGCGAGGTGTCGGACGCCTACCTGAAATACTACAACAAGCAATATCCAGGCATCCAAACCATCGCCAAGCCGGAAATAGTGGATCGCCGCGACGGCAACATAGTGAGCGTGAAGGAAAGTTATCGCTTGCCGGCGGAGGCGCTGACGGCCAACGATCTGGCAAAGAATTTCCCGATCCGCGCGGCCGATCTCGGCAACAACTCTCTTCCAACCCCGACAATCGTCGACCGAACCGGGCCCGTCTCCCTCGGCCCCCAGTTCTACCGCCGCCACAAGGTGACCGTGCGCAACCTCAAGGCGAGGTTTTCCGGCGAGTCGATGAAAAACGTCGTGACGCCCTATCTGTCTCTCAAGGCATCCTGGTCCAACACGCCCACCGAATTGCAAGTTGAATGGAACTTTCAGACGCTGGCGACTGAAGTACCGGCCAAGGCGATTGCCGATTATCTGAAAACCGTCGATGACCTCGCAGACCAGGTTCGCTGGCAGTACGATTTTACCTATGAAGAGCCGCCTGCCGATGTGCAGCTCAGCGATCCGGCAAAGGAGCAGCGACAGACCGTCGCCAGCATGCTTTTGTTGTCGTTGCTTGTCGGCGTTCCCCTGTTCATAGCCTATCGACGCGGCAAACGCCGAGCTTTCGGTAGCTGAAGAAACTCGGCGGCCGCTGGGCACCATGATCCCGAAAAGTGGATGCCGGTTTTCGGAAAAGATCATGGTCAAACAAGAAGATGGAGCCTCATCCCGATTTCATCGGATGGAGCGATGCTACTCGGCCGCGCCCCTGAAAGCATTCGCCCCGGTATCGAACTGCAGCTTGGCCAGCCGCGCATAGATGCCGCCCTTGGCGACCAAGCTCTGATGCGTGCCTTCCTCGACGATGCGGCCGCCATCCATGACCAGGATGCGATCGGCCTTCAGCACGGTTGCCAGCCGATGGGCGATGACGATCGTGGTGCGGCCCTTCATCAGCCGGTCCAGCGCCGTCTGCACCAGCGTCTCGCTTTCGGCATCTAGCGCCGAGGTCGCCTCGTCGAGCAGCAGGATGGGCGCATCGCGCAAAATGGCGCGGGCGATCGCCACGCGCTGGCGCTGGCCGCCCGACAGCGTCACGCCGCGCTCGCCGACCTGGCTGTCATAGCCCTTTTCGAGTTTCAGGATGAACTCGTCGGCAAGCGCGTCCTTCGCCGCCGCCTCGATCTCGGCCTGGCTGGCGCCAGGCCGGCCAAAGCCGATATTGTCGCGCGCGCTTGCGGCAAAGATGGTGACGTCCTGCGGCACGATGGCGATGCGCGCGCGGATCGCGGCCGGATCGGCCTCGCGCAGATCGACCCCGTCGATGACGATCCTGCCGGCCTCCGGATCGTAGAAGCGCAGAAGCAGCGAAAACACCGTGCTCTTGCCGGCGCCGGATGGCCCGACGATCGCCACCGTCTCA
This sequence comes from Mesorhizobium sp. M0808, assembly GCF_040320025.1. Classification (NCBI taxonomy): domain Bacteria; kingdom Pseudomonadati; phylum Pseudomonadota; class Alphaproteobacteria; order Hyphomicrobiales; family Phyllobacteriaceae; genus Mesorhizobium; species Mesorhizobium sp. M0808. The sequence continues at coordinate 64,268 of NZ_JAMYOX010000023.1, read as the reverse complement.
CCGGGTTTGACCTGAAAGCTCAGGCCATGGACGGCGGCGCGGTCGGGCCGGGCCGGATAGGAGAAGGAGACATCGTCGAAGCTGATCGCGCCTCTCGCCTTTGCCGGCAGCGGCTTCGGATCGGCGGGCGCCTGGATCGCCGGTTTCTCGGCCAGGATCTCGGTCAGCCGTTCGGCAGCGCCCGCTGCCTGGGACAGTTCGCCCCAGACTTCCGACAGGGCGCCGAGCGCGCCGGCGGCGAACACCGAATAGAGCAGGAATTGGCCAAGCGTGCCTGGCGACAGCGTGCCGTCGAGCACGTCGCGCGAACCGAACCATAGCACCGCCACGACCGAGGAAAAGATCATGAAGATGGCGAAGAAGGTGAGAAACGAGCGGGCAAAGATCGAGGCCCGCGCCGCTTCGAACGCTGCTTCCACGGCGGATGAAAAATACCCGGTTACAAGCTTCTCGTTGGTGAAGGCCTGCAGGGTGCGCACCGCGCCGATCTGCTCGCTGGCGTAGGCGGTGGCATTGGCCAGCGTATCCTGCGCCAGCCGTGACTTGCGCCGCACCGAGCGGCCGAAGGCGACCAGCGGCAGCACGATTAGCGGAATGGCCGCGATGACCAGGCCGGACAGTTTTGGGCTGGTGAAGACCATCATCGCCACGGCGCCAAGGCCGAGGATGACGTTGCGCAAAGCCACCGAGGCGGTAGCACCGACGGCCGATTTGACCTGTGTCGTGTCGGCGGCGAGCCGCGAGACGATCTCGCCCGACTGGGCCGTGTCGAAGAAGGAGGGCGACAGCGTGGTGACGTGGGCAAAGACATCGCGGCGGATATCGGCAACGACGCGCTCGCCGAGCGTGATGACGAAATAGTAGCGGCTGGCCGACGCCGCCGCCAGAACGGCGGCCATCACCACCAGCATGGCGAAATATTCGGCAATGAAGCTGGAATCGGAAGCGGAAAAGCCGTGGTCTATCATCCGCCGCACGGCCAGCGGCAGCGCCAGCGTCGTCGCCGCAGCGACGGCCAGCGAGACGATCGCGCCGATGACCATTTTGCGGTAATGCGTGATGTAGGGAAACAGGCGCTGCAGCGGCCTCAGCGAGCGCCTGCGCTCGTCTGCATCGCCGCTGATGTTCGCCATGACCGTTTCCTTTGGCCCTTTGAGGTTTGCGCCATCAATATGCGCTTGCCGCGGCCTTGTGATTCAATTCCGGCTGATGTATAGGCTCGCCGACCGTTTTAGAAGCCGTGGCTCCTCAATAGCTGCGGCTTCGAGTTTTAAAAAGGGGCGCATCGACGCAGGCTTCAGCCCGTCGGCAGCACCCGGCAGCCAGGAACAGACCCATGAAGACCGATATCCATCCCGACTACCACACCATCAAGGTCGTCATGACCGACGGCACCGAGTACATGACCCGTTCGACCTGGGGCAAGGAAGGCGATACGATGAACCTCGACATCGACCCGACCACCCATCCGGCCTGGACCGGCGGCCAGCAGACCCTGCTCGACCGCGGCGGCCGCCTGTCGAAGTTCAAGAAGCGTTTCGAAGGTTTCGGCCTCTAAGCCGCATTGGCGTTTCGCAGATCGAGAAACCCGCCTTCGTGGCGGGTTTTTTGTTGCGAAAATACGGCCCTACTCGCCGAGCAACTCGCGCAGCGCCATGCGCTTGTAGGCTGCGACCAGCCTGTCGCCTTCTTGCCGCCCGACCGAGATCGCCAGCCGCATGGTGGCCTCGCCCAGTTGCCAGATGAGAAATGACGTCGTTTCGAGCGCTTCCGAATCGGCGGACGGCCGCAGCCGCTTCAGCACTGTGGTGAGGAATTCGGCGTTGGCCCGGCTATCGGCAAGCTCGAGTTCGCGCAACGCCTTGTCGGCCTGCGTGCCCGACCAGATGTCGCGCATCACCGGCTCCGCCAGGAACAACCGGTAATAGATATCCACCAACTCCGAAAACGCCTTGCGCAAGCCGTCGGCGTCACTGACCTCGGCAAGTGCCGCGGCAATGCAGGCCTGGCTTTCGGCGGTATAACGTTCGGCCAGTGCCCAGATGATCGCTCTCTTGTCGGGGAAGAACTGGTAGAGCGAGCCGATCGACACGCCGGCCCTCTCCGCAACCTCGCCCATGCGCATGGCGTCGCTGCCTTGCTCGGCGATCAGCGCCGAGGCGGCGGCCAGCATGCGCTCGACCCGCTCGCGGCTGCGCTGCTGGCTCGGCGCCCGGCGCGGCGATGCGGCCTGCTCGTTGCGGGAACCCGGTGCAGCGGTGCCTTCCATGACTGTCTCCAGAAAAATGGCTTGACTGACAAAATACGAGGGTTTATCACGTTTTGCAAATGTGAGGATCGCTCACATTTTTTAAACGACACGCCAATCAAACTGTCGAACCCCGAACCGGAGCAACTGACATGATCATGAAACTGCTTCCCACCCTTGCTTTCGTCGCTGCCATTGGCTCAGGCGTTGTCGGCGGCGTTTTCTTCGCCTTCTCCAACTTTATCATGCCGGCGCTCGCCCGCTTGCCTGCCGAAGGCGGCATCGCCGCCATGAATTCCATCAACATCACCGTGATCACGCCGACATTCATGACCGCACTTTTCGGCACCGGGCTGGTCTGTCTTGTCCTCGCCGCCGGCGCTCTTATCGGCTGGAGCCAACCGGGTTCGTTCTGGCTTCTCGCCGGCGCCCTGATCTATGTCGTCGGCAATCCGATCGTGACGATGATGTTCAACGTGCCGCTCAACAACGCCCTGGCCGCCGTCGATCCGGCAAGCGCCAACGGCGCCGCCGTGTGGGCCACCTATCTCAGGGACTGGGTGATGTGGAACCACGTCCGCACTATCACCGCCATCATGGCGCTGGGCTGCTTCATCTTCGCATGGCGGTGAATGCAGGACGGAAGTCCTAAAAGGCCGTCAGGCAGGGTCTTTTGACTTATCGCCCTTGCGGTCGGCATGGCCGAGATCGCGATCCGGATCGATGACGTCGCGAACCAGTTGCTTGAGCTTTGCGGCGTCGGGAAAACCGCCGTCACGCTTGCGGTCCCAGACCAGCGTGTCATTGCAGGAAATGGTGAAGATGCCGCCGGTGCCGGGCACCAGCGTCACTTCGCCCAGATCGGTGCCGAAGGTCGACAGCAGCTCCTGCGCCATCCAGCCGGCCCTGAGCAGCCACTGGCACTGGGTGCAATAGGTGATGCGGACTGTGGGCAGCGCCTGTTGGATCATGCCGCGCTGAGCTTCGCCAAGGTCTCCTCGTCGACCTCGAAATTGGCGTAGACGCTCTGCACGTCGTCGTCGTCCTCGAGCGTCGCAACCAGCTTCATCAGCGATTGTGCCCGCTCCTCGTCGACCGCGATATTGGTCTGCGGCTTCCAGATCGGCTTCACCGATTCAGCCTCGCCGAGCGCGCCTTCCAGCGCCTTCGACACTTCGCCGAGATTCTCGAAGGCGCAATAGATCGTGTGGCCGTCCTCGTCCGACTGGACATCGTCGGCGCCGGCCTCGATCGCCGCGTCCATCACCTTCTCGGCGCTGCCGGCCGATGCCGGATAGTAGATCTCGCCGACGCGGTCCCACATGAACGATACCGAGCCGGTCTCGCCCATCGCCCCGCCGGCCTTGGTGAAGGCGGCGCGCACATTCGACGCCGAGCGGTTGCGGTTATCGGTTAGCGCCTCGACGATCAGCGCGACGCCGCCTGGCCCGTAACCCTCGTAGCGCACGGCTTCGTAGGTCTCGGCATCGCCCATCGACGCCTTGTTGATGGCGCGCTGGATATTGTCCTTCGGCATCGACACCGCCTTGGCGTTCTGCACCGCAAGGCGCAGGCGCGGGTTCATCGATGGATCGGGCGTGCCGCTCTTGGCGGCGACGGTGATTTCGCGCGCCAGCTTGGAAAACATTTTAGACCGCACCGCATCCTGGCGGCCCTTGCGGTGCATGATGTTCTTGAACTGTGAATGGCCAGCCATGGCACCCCTGTCGTCTTCTCGGCTAGAGCATCTGCCGCCTGGTGAACCACCCGGCATCTTGCAAAAATGCTCGAATTCAAAATTTCAGAACGTCCTGCTGCGTCCCTGACGGACGGACGGCGCTCGCTGTCGGAATGGCCGGCTTATAGATAAATCGGCTCAATTCGTCCAGCCGCGCCATTGCTGCCGGCACGCAAGGCTTTCAAGATCCGAAAATCGGCAGGCTTCGGCAAACCTTTCATCCCTTAAGATCGGATTTCAGCCGGTCGAGGATGCTGATCGCGTGCGTGGCATATTGACTGATCCAGCGGTCGTGGATGTGCTTGATCGGCAGCGCGTTGAGATGGTTCCAGCGTTCGCGCCCCTCGCGCCGCGCCACGACCAGGTCGGCCTCCTCCAGCACCTTCAGGTGCAGCATGACCGTGCAGCGGTCCATGTCGGGGAAGGCATCGCACAACATGCCGGTGGTCTGCGGCGCATCCTTCAGCCGGTCCAGCAACGCACGCCGGCGCGGATGCGCCAGCGCCTTGAAAACATTGTCGTCTCGCGATTGGCTTGACATGTTATATTTCTATAACATATCCTTGAGCCATTCAAGGAAGGAGCTGTGGATATGTCTCTTGGATTCAGGGTTTCTGGCCGCATCGGCAAACCCGTCGCCGAAGTCTTCGATGCGGTCGTCAATCCGAAGAAACTCAGCGGCTACTTCACCACGATCGGCGGCGCCAGCGCACTGCTGGTGGCGGGCGCCACCGTCATCTGGTGGGGCAAGGTTCCCGTCGAGGTCGAGGAGGTGGCCAAGGACAGCCGCATCGTGCTGCGCTGGGATGCCACCGACGCCGACGGCAAGCCAGCCTACAAGACCCGCATCGAGATGAATTTCGAGCCGCTCGACGATGGCGGCACCTTCGTCACCATCGCCGAAACCGGCTGGCACGAGAACGCGGTCGGCCTGAAGAAATCCTACCTCAATTGCGAGGGCTGGTCGCAGATGCTGGCCTGCATGAAGGCCTATGTCGAATACGGCATCAATCTGCGCGACGGCTATTACCGCAGCGAGATGAAGGGCGAGCCGGCTAACGAGAACAACATCTGAGAGCAATGGAGTAAGAATGACCGCGAAGATCACCGGCGGCATCAACATCGCCATGAAAGTCCCGCCGCATCAATACCAGGCGACGATCGCCTTCTATCGCGACGTCATCGGCCTGAAGCCATTCACGGCCAAGCCGCCGGCCGTCGGCTTCGAACTCGGCCCCAATCGCCTGTGGATCGACGAAGCGCCGACGCTTAGCCAGGCCGAGATCTGGCTGGAACTGTTCACCGATGATTTTCCAGGCGCTGCGGACCATCTCGCCAAGGCCGGCGTCGTGCGCTGCGATGCCATTGAGGCACTGGGTGAAGGCTTTCGCGGCGGCTGGATCACCAATCCGGCCAACATCATTCACCTCGTGCGCGAACCCGATGCCTGGTGAACAGGGCGGCGCCGTGGAAAGGAGGACGCTATGAAAATCCGTGAAACACCGACCGCCGAAGCCGGCATGCTGATAAGGCGGCCGGTCGCCGACGTATTCGAAGCCTTCGTCGATCCGGCGATCACGACGAAATTCTGGTTCACCCATGGCAGCGACAGGTTGGACAGCGGCAAGGAAATCAGTTGGGAATGGCGCATCTATGGCGTCTCGACGACGGTCAATGTCAGTGAGATCGTCGATAACAAGAAGATCGTCATGCAATGGAGCGATCCGCCGACCACGGTAGTGTGGACTTTCGCCGAGATGCCGGGCGGCACGACCTTTGTCGAGGTCCGCAATTTCGGCTTTGTCGGCAGCCCCGATGAGCAGGTCAAGCAGGCGATCGGCTCGACCGGCGGTTTTGCGCTGGTGCTCGCCGGCGCCAAGGCGTGGCTGGAGCAAGGCGTGATGCTCGGCCTGATCGGCGACCGCCATCCGAAGGGTGTGCCGGGGAATTAGGTCAGCCGCGGTGGGCCATCCTCAGTGCCCGCCGCCTTTTGCCTTCTTCCGCCGCCGCGCCAGCATGTTGAGCCCTTCGACCAGTGCCGAAAAGCCCATGGCGGCGTAGATGTAGCCTTTCGGCACGTGGTAACCCATGCCGTCGGCGATCAGCGTCATGCCGATCATCAGCAGGAAGCCGAGGGCCAGCATGACGATGCTGGGGTTCCTGGCGATAAAGTCGGCCAGCGGCCCGGCCGCCAGCATCATCACGCTCACCGCCACGATCACCGCGATGTACATGATCGCGATTTCGTCGGTCATGCCGACGGCGGTGATGATCGAGTCGATCGAGAAGACGAGGTCGAGCAGCAATATCTGGAAAATCGCGCCGGCCAGCGAAAGCTGCAGCGTCTCGCCCATCATGGTGTCCTGGTGATCATCGAGATCGACCGTGTGGTGGATCTCCTTGGTCGCCTTCCAGACGAGAAACAGGCCGCCGGCGATCAGGATCAGGTCGCGCCATGAAAAGCCGTGGCCGAAGGCGGTGAATATCGGCGTCGTCAGTTGGACGATGATCGAGATGGTGGCCAGTAGGATCAGCCGCATCACCAGCGCGGCCGAGATGCCGAGCCGCCGGGCGCGGGCCCGCTGCGCTACCGGCAATTTGTTGGTCAGGATCGAGATGAAGATCAGATTGTCGATGCCGAGCACGACTTCCAGCACGATCAGCGTCAGCAGCGCGACCCATGCCGTCGGGTCGGAGACAAAGGCGAAATGCGGCGCCAGGAATTCGACTAGCTGCATGGAGGTCGTCCCCTCTACGATCTAGAGCAGTTTCGCCGGCAATTGGTATTGCAAGCGTCTATATCAATGTCACGACCAGAAGGATGGAGCCGTTTCCTCCAGCCGCGGGCCGCGGCGAAACGGCGCGATCCGTTCGGTCAGGCCGCTACGGTCGGAAATGTCGACGCCGACGCCGCACAATGTCGCCGGTCCGGTCGACGCCTCGAAGCGGCCTTTCGGCACCTTGGACAAGAATCGGTTGAGCGGCTCCTCCTTGTCCATGCCGAGCGAGGAATCGTAATCGCCGCACATGCCGGCATCGGAAATATAACCGGTGCCGCCATTGAGGATCTGGTGATCGCCGGTCGGCTGATGCGTATGGGTGCCGACAACAAGGCTGGCACGGCCGTCGACGAAATGAGCGAAGCACATTTTTTCCGAGGTCGCCTCGGCATGGAAATCGATGACGATCGCATCGGCCTGCTCGCCAAGCGGACAAGCGGCAAGTTCGCGCTCGCCGGCCTGGAACGGATCGTCGAGCTCGGGATGCATGAACACCCGGCCCATGATGTTGGCGACCAGCACACGCGCGCCGTTCCTGGCGATGTAGACGCCTGAGCCGCGCCCCGGCGTACCCTTGGGGAAATTGGACGGACGCAGGAAGCGCTCTTCGCGCGGCGCGAAAATCAGCGCATCGCGCTGGTCCCAGACATGGTTGCCGGTGGTGACGACATCGGCGCCGGCCGAGATCGTCTCGCGAAAAATTTCCTCGGTGATGCCGAAGCCGCCGGCGGCGTTCTCGCCATTGACGATGACGAAGTCGAGCTTGAAATCCGAGATCAGGCCAGGCAGTTGTTCCCACACCGCCGTACGTCCTGTCTTGCCGACCATGTCGCCGAGGAAGAGAAGTCTCATATAAGCGTGATCCCGAACCCGAAGGTCAGCGAAGCAAAAAGCTGCATGACTTTCGGAAAAGACCATGCGTCCAGGAACTTATCTACAATTTCGGCGCGAAGCGACGCAACCCGCTCTCGGTGAGTATTTCCGGAATGATCACGTCATGCGGCTCGTCAGGCACCACGGCCACCTCCTGGCAGTCGAAGGCAATGCCGATCAGCCGCGGCTGCTGCCCCTTGTCGACCAGCCGCGCGATCGCCCGGTCGTAATAGCCGGCGCCGTAGCCGATGCGGTGGCCGCGCGCATCGAAGGCGGCAAGCGGCACCAGCATCAGCTGGGGATCGAGCACCTCGGCTTCCTCGTGTGGCCCGACGGTGCCGAAGCCCATGTCGACCATCGGCGCGCCGCGCACCAGTTCCCGAAAAACGATGGTGGTCTTGTCGAGGATGGCCGGCAGGCAGAGCCTTGCCCCCTTTTCGCGCAAGGCAAACATCAGCGGCCGGACGTCGACTTCCGAGCGCATCGGCCAGAAGCCTGAGACGATCTGGCCCGGCTCGACCGTGATCCGGTCGCGCGCCGTCTCGGCCATTTCGAGTGCTGCCTCCACCCGCCAGAAAGGATCGAGCGCGTCGCGACGCCCGAGGGCTTGGTTGCGGAGATTTTTTTTCAGGTCTTTTGGGGATGTCATGCGCCGACGTTAGAAAAGGTCAGATTTGGATGGAGTTTTACGAGCGACGTTTTGGAGGAGCGGGGCGAACTTTTCGTTCGTGAGAGCACCGCACAAAGCGGCGCGACCACAAGATCCGCCAGACATGGCCTTTTCGATAGGTGACGATCCACACAACCGGTGGAGAGAGCGATCCCGGGAACCTACAAAGTAGGTGGGCGCCGTATGAGAAAACCCACGGGTCTTCCCAGGGACAGCTCCCTAGGGATCATTAAGGCCCCGGGGAAAATGTTCTCCTGCCGGGAAGCGCAGACCGTCTCCGCCAATATAGGCAGACGGCAGACCAAGCGCCAGAGAGACGACATGTTTCGAGTCTTAAATCGACGCAGAACCGCTCGACGAGGGTCGCGCCGGCAAGATCCCCGCTTTGCCAGCAGCGCCTTGCACAGCGAAGGCCGCGTCCTTAGGGTCGCACGATGAACCCGGGAGCAAAAATGCGTTTCGAAGGCACGGCAGCCTATGTTGCCGACAAGGATCTGATGGTGGCGGTCAACGCGGCGATCGCGCTGGAGCGGCCGTTGCTGATCAAGGGCGAGCCCGGTACCGGCAAGACCGAACTTGCCCGCCAGGTGGCAGCGGCGCTCGGCCTGGATCTGATCGAATGGCACGTCAAATCGACCACGCGGGCGCAGCAGGGCCTCTATGAATATGATGCCGTCTCGCGGCTGCGCGACAGCCAGCTCGGCGACGAGCGCTTCAACGACATCCGCAATTACATCAAGCGCGGCAAGCTGTGGGACGCCTTTGCTGCCGGCAAGAAAGTCGTGCTTCTGATCGACGAGATCGACAAGGCCGATATCGAGTTCCCCAACGATCTGTTGCAGGAACTGGATCGGATGGAGTTCTTCGTCTACGAGACCGGCGAGACCATCCGTGCCACCGTCCGGCCGATCGTCATCATCACCTCCAACAACGAAAAAGAGCTGCCGGACGCCTTCCTGCGCCGCTGCTTCTTCCACTACATCCGTTTTCCCGACGTCGAGACGCTGCACAAAATCGTCGACGTGCACTATCCCGGCATCAAGCAGAACCTGGTGCGCGCCGCACTCACGCAATTCTATGAAATCCGTGACGTGCCGGGCCTCAAGAAGAAGCCGTCGACCTCCGAGGCACTCGACTGGATCCGCCTGCTGGTCGCCGACGACATCGCGCCCGAGGACCTGCGCGCCGAGCCGAAGAACGCGCTGCCCAAGCTGCACGGCGCCTTGCTGAAGAACGAACAGGACGTGCATCTGTTCGAGCGCCTGGCCTTCATGGCGAGACGGCAGGGGTGAGGGGCGGTCGGCCGGAAGCCCACGAAGTCACCGGACAGCGCTTTCCCGGTGCTGGACCGTTGCCTCTAGCCGGGCACGGAGGCAGCTTCGGGTTGCCGACTTCAGAGGGAAACGAAATGACCGAGATCACCGTCCGCCCATTGGCGCAATCCGACCATGCCGATTGGCGGCGTCTGTGGACCGCCTATCTCACCTTTTACGAAACCAAGCTGCCGGAAGCGGTTTATGCCGTCACCTGGAAGCGGCTGTTCACGGCGGGCGAGTTCGAGCCGAAAGGTTTCATCGCCACCCTCGACGGCAAGGCCGTCGGCCTGACGCACTATCTCTACCATCGCTCCTGCTGGTCAGAGATAAACAACTGTTATCTGCAGGACCTGTTCGCCGACCCCGATGTGCGCGGCAAGGGCGTCGGCGCCGCCCTGATCGAAGCGGTCAAACAGGAAGCCGGCAAGATCGGTGTCAAGAACGTCTACTGGATGACCCACGAGACCAACACCACCGCACGCAAGCTCTACGACCACGTGGCGCGCAGGACCGGCTTCATCGAGTACGATCTGCTGTAGACGGTGAGATGTTCATCCCCTTCTTCCTCGAACTGAAGGCAGCGCGGGTTCCGGTCTCGCTCCGCGAATATCTGTCGCTGCTGGAGGGGCTGGAAGCCGGGCTGGTCGACTATGATGTCGAGGGCTTTTACTATCTCGCCCGCGCCGCTCTGGTGAAGGACGAGCGCCACATCGACCGCTTCGACCAGGTCTTTTCGCACATCTTCAAAGGTGTCGAGGCGCAGGCTGGCAAAAACCCGGTCGATGTCGCAAACATCCCGGAGGAATGGCTGCGGAGGCTCGCCGAAAAGCACCTGACCGATGAGGAGAAGAAGCTGATCGAGGCGCTGGGCGGCTTCGAAAAGCTGATGGAGACGCTGAAGAAGCGGCTGGAGGAGCAGAAGGGCCGACATCAGGGTGGTTCGAAATGGATCGGCACCGGCGGCACCTCGCCCTTCGGCGCCTATGGCTACAATCCCGAAGGCGTGCGCATCGGCCAGCACGAGAGCCGCAACCGCCGCGCGGTAAAAATCTGGGACAGGCGCGAGTTCAGGAATTTCGACGATGCCGTCGAACTCGGCACCCGCAACATCAAGGTCGCGCTGAAGCGCTTGCGCCGCTGGATGCGCGAAGGCGCCGAAGAGGAGTTCGACCTGCCCGGCACCATCCACGCCACCGCCGAGCACGGTTATCTTGACGTTAAGACACAACCCGAACGTCGCAATGCCGTGAAGCTGCTGATGTTCTTCGATGTCGGCGGCTCGATGGACGACCATGTCAGGAGCGTCGAGGAGCTGTTTTCGGCCGCCCGCGCCGAGTTCCGCCAGCTCGAATATTTCTATTTCCACAACTGCCTCTACGAAGGCGTGTGGAAGGACAATCGCCGCCGCCATGCCGAGGTGATTCCGACCTTCGATCTCCTCCATAAATATGGCCCCGACTACAAGGTGATCGTCGTCGGCGACGCCTCGATGAGCCCCTATGAGATCGCCCAACCCGGCGGCTCGGTCGAGCATTGGAACAAGGAGGCCGGTGCCGTCTGGCTCGACAGGCTGCTGCAGCAATGGCCGAACGCCATTTGGCTCAATCCGGAAGACGCGAAGAACTGGGGCTATACCCATTCGATTGCCATGATCCGCGATATCTTTGGCGGCCGCATGTTTCCGCTGACGCTCGCCGGCCTCGAAGCCGCGACGAAGCAACTTTCAAGGAAGCACTGAATGGATCCACGCAAAACAGGACGGTCGACCTGTTTCCTTTGCCTGCAATGCGGTGTCCAGTTCGCGGCGACAGCGACGCCGCCGCGACATTGCCCGATCTGCGAGGACGAGCGGCAATATGTGCGCTGGGAGGGCCAGGCCTGGACCACGCCGGAAGAGCTCGCCGCCGGGCATCGGCTCGTGATCAAGGATGATGCCGGCGTGCTCGCCTTCGGCATCGAGCCGCGCTTCGCCATCGGCCAGCGCGCATTGCTGGCGCAAACGCCGCACGGCAATGTGTTGTGGGACTGCATCTCGATGGTCAGCGACGAGGCGGTGGCGGAGATCAACCGCCGGGGCGGCCTGGCCGCCATCGCCATTTCGCACTGCCATTATTATTCGGCAATGGTCGAATGGAGCGCGGCGTTTGGCGGCGTGCCGATTTATCTGCACGCCGATGATCGTCAGTGGATCATGCGGCCGCATCCGGCAATCATCAGTTGGGAGGGCGAGATGCGCGCCATAAACCCGTCGCTGACGCTCATCCGCTGCGGCGGCCACTTTGCCGGTGGCCAGGTGCTGCACTGGAAGCGCGATGCCGGCAATGCCATCCTGGCCGGCGACACCCTGCAGGTGACGCCGACCCGCCGTCATGTCAGCTTCATGTACAGCTATCCGAACTATATCCCGCTCAACGCGACGAAGGTGCACGGCATCAAGGCCGCGCTGGAGCCTTTCGCGTTCGACCATATCTACGGCGCATGGTGGAACCAGAACGTCATCGGAGATGCAAAGGCGGCATTTTCAGCATCGGTTGCGCGCTATCTCGCGGCCATCGCCTGAGGAATTCTTTGCAACGGGATAGGAAATACGGGCAAACGCCGTAACAAATGCCTATTTCAGGCGAAGTTGGGAAGGCAACCCAAATAGCGAGATAAGCTAAGAGGAAAAAATGGACAGCCACACCTACCCCGTTACCCGCACCGATGCCGAATGGCGCGCCCGGCTGACGCCCGAGCAATATGCGGTGATGCGCAACCACGGCACCGAGCGGCCGGGAAGCTGCGCCCTGCTGCACGAGAAGCGCGCCGGCACCTTCTCCTGCGTCGGCTGCGACCAGCCCTTGTTTGAATCCAAGCTGAAATTCGAGAGCGGCACCGGTTGGCCGAGCTTCAACGACCCAGTGCCGGGTTCGCTCGAGACCACCGTCGACCGCAGCTATGGCATGGTCCGCACCGAGTGCCATTGCGCCCGCTGCGGCAGCCATCTCGGCCATGTCTTCGACGACGGCCCGCCGCCGACCGGTCTGCGCTATTGCATCAACGGCGTGGCGCTCAAATTCGATCCGGCCGCCTGATCGTCAGGCCACAACCACCAGGATCAGCCACAACGTGGCGCCAAGCGTCATCAGCGAGGCCATGACGCCACTCGATTTTCCGGCAGTTCGCCAAACGGCAAAGGTCAGGAAGATATTGTAGGGCACCGGCGCGAAATGCACCGCCAGGACTAGCGCAAGCGGCAGCTTCAGCCCGAGCAGAATGAGTGCCGCCACCGACGACGCGACGTTGATCGCTGTGCCGACAACGACCAGGTCGCGCCAGAACAGCCGATCGAGCGGCACGCCGCCGAACCAGCGTGAGCGGAAGAAGGCGGCAACGCGCGACATGATCGTCATCGATCGACCGGCTCCCTCGCTCTGCTCACCAGAGCGATTCTAAGGATTGCGTCTGGAAACCCTGCTTTATTCCTGACCCAGAACTTCGGCAATCGCGCGCTCGAAACGCGAGGCTTCCGTCACCAGCCAGTCGGTCATCGCCGGCCAATTGTCTTCGGCAAGACAATTCACCCGCCACATCGAATTGATGCCGAGGCCGTCGCAACTTTGTTCTGGCCTGAGCTTCAGCCTGTCTTCGATGGCCGGCTGGAACGGCTTCAACCGCGACCAGGCTTGCGTGGCACCGAACTTCTCGTTGCGGCCGAAGAAGACGCCGACATGATTCTGCGCAGGCGCGACGTACATGGAAAGGACCAATGCGAAATCGGGCAGCCCACGCTGCCAGAACCACGGTCCGCGCCTCGCCAGCAGAGCCCTTTCATCCGGATGCCGTTCCGCGAACAGCGTCCAGAAGCTGCGTTGGCGGAATTCAGAGGCGCGGCGGGCGCCAAAATCGAATTCGCTCATGGCTGGAATCCATGGTCAGAACCGCTTCTCCCGCGATCGTCTCCGGCGCCGAGGCCGGCCTTTACACCATGCCGAGCGCAGCCTTGTACAGATCGAGGATGGATTCCTCTTCCTGCCGCTCGGCCTGGTCCTTCTTGCGCAGCCGGATAATCGACCGCATCGCCTTGGTGTCGAAGCCGGTGCCCTTGGCCTCTGCGAACACTTCCTTGATGTCGTCGGCAATCGTCTTTTTCTCTTCCTCGAGCCGCTCGATGCGTTCGATGAAGGCGCGCAGCTGGCCGGCGGCAACAGTCTGGCTGGTCTCGATGATGTCGTCGGCCATAGTCTTCTCTCCGCGTCGTTTTCTCACCGCGACTCGGGGTGACCCGAGCGGCGAATTGCAGCGGTTCGATGCCCGACCGGGCGCGGCGGGTCAAGGTGCTATCGATGCGGCATGAAGGGTTGCTGCCAGGCGCCGACAAGGCTGTCTGATGCCGGCCTATTTCACCCGAACGCGATCAGCAGATCCTTGGCATCGATCTGGTCGCCGGCCTTGACCAGCACCTCGGCTATGGTGCCGTCGCGTTCGGCATGCAGCGCCGTTTCCATCTTCATCGCTTCGATCGACAGCAGCACGTCACCCGCCTTCACCGGCTGGCCGGCAGCCACCGAAAGCGCCGAGACGACGCCAGGCATCGGCGCGCCGACATGCGCCTCATTGCCCGGCTCCGCCTTGCGCCGTGCCTTGGCGGCGGAGGCGCCATGCGCCCGGTCCGGCACCTTCACCCGGCGCGGCTGCCCGTTGAGCTCGAAGAACACGGTGACCATGCCCTTTTCGTCGACATCGCCCATGGCAAGGCAGCGCACCACCAGCGTCTTGCCTTTTTCGATGTCGACGAAAATCTCGTCTTCCGGCTTCATGCCGTAGAAATAGGTCGGCGTCGGCAGCACGCTGACCGGCCCGTAGGTCTCCTGCGCGGCGGCAAAATCGGAAAACACCTTCGGATACATCAGCCACGACGCGAACTCGAACTCACTGAGCTTGCGCTCGAGCTTTTCCTCGACCTCCGTGCGACTGGCCTTGAGGTCCGCCGGTTTGAGCAGCGAACCCGGCCGCACCGTGATCGGCTTTTCGCCCTTCAGCACCTTCTTCTGCAATGGCTTTGGCCAGCCGCCCGGCGACTGGCCGAGATCGCCGCGCAACATCGACACCACCGAATCCGGGAAGGCGATGTCCCTCGCCGGATTCTCGACGTCGGCGACGGTCAGGTCCTGGCTCACCATCATCAGCGCCATGTCGCCGACGACCTTGGACGACGGCGTCACCTTGACGATGTCGCCGAACATCAGATTGACGTCGTGATAGGTCTGCGCCACTTCGTGCCAGCGTGTCTCCAGCCCGAGCGAGCGCGCCTGTTCCTTGAGGTTGGTGAACTGACCGCCCGGCATTTCGTGCAAATAGACCTCCGATGCCGGCCCCTTCAGGTCGCTTTCGAAGGCTGAATACTGGTTGCGCACCGCCTCCCAGTAGAACGAGATGTTCCTGATCCACTGCGGGTCGAGGCCTGGATCGCGCTCGGTGCCCTTCAGCGCCTCCACGATCGAACCGAGGCACGGCTGCGAGGTGTTGCCGGACAGCGAATCCATCGCCGCGTCGATGGCGTCGACGCCGCTCTCCACCGCCGCCAGCACGGTTGCCGCCGACAGGCCGGATGTGTCGTGGGTGTGGAAGTGGATCGGCAGGTCCGTCGCCTCGCGCAGTGCCTTGAACAGCACGCGGGCAGCGCTCGGCTTTAGAAGCCCAGCCATGTCCTTGACAGCGATGATATGGGCGCCTGCCGCCTGCAATTCCCTGGCCAGGCCGACATAGTATTTCAGATCGTATTTGGCCCGCGCCGGATCGAGTATGTCGCCGGTATAACAGATCGCCGCTTCGATCAGTCTGCCCTCGGCGCCGACCGCATCCATGGCCACGCGCATGTTCTCGACCCAGTTCAGGCAGTCGAAGACCCGGAACAGGTCGATGCCGCCGGCAGCGGCCTGGCGGACGAAATGCTGGACGACATTGTCGGGATAGTTGGTATAGCCAACGCCGTTGGCACCGCGCAGGAGCATCTGCAGCACAAGGTTGGGTGCTGCCTCGCGCACCAGCGACAGCCGCTCCCATGGGTCTTCGGTGAGAAAGCGCATGGCGACGTCGAATGTGGCGCCGCCCCAGCATTCGAGCGACAAAAGCTGTGGCAGCGCGCGCGCATAAGTGCCGGCAATGCCGGCGATGTCATAGGTGCGTACCCTTGTGGCGAGCAGCGACTGATGCCCGTCGCGCATTGTCGTGTCGGTGACCAGCACCTCTCTTTGCTCGCGCATCCACGCGGCGAATTTCTCCGGCCCGAGCACGTCGAGCTTCTGCTTGCTGCCTTGAGGCACATTGCCGTTGAGATATGGCACCACCGGTGGCGCCGCATCGGCCTTTGGCTGCGGCCGGCCGCGCGTCTCGGGATGACCATTGACCGAAACGTCGGCAAGGTAGTTGAGCAGCTTGGTCGCGCGGTCCTGCCGCTTCACACTGGCGAACAGTTCCGGCGTCGTGTCGATGAACTTGGTGGTGTAGGAATTGTCGGCGAAGCTCGAGTGATTGATGATCGCCTCGAGGAACGTGAGGTTGGTCGCCACGCCGCGGATGCGGAACTCGCGCAGCGCCCGGTTCATGCGGGCAATGGTCTCGGCCGGCGTCGGCGCCCATGCCGTCACCTTCTCCAGCAGCGGGTCGTAGAAGCGGGTGATGACCGCGCCCGAATAAGCGGTGCCGCCGTCGAGGCGGATGCCGAAGCCGGTGGCGCCGCGATAGGCGGTGATGCGGCCATAGTCCGGGATGAAATTATGCTCGGGATCTTCGGTAGTGATGCGGCACTGCAGCGCGTGGCCGTTCAGCCTGATGTCCTTTTGCGCCGGCACGCCCGATTCCGCCGTGCCGATGGCAAAGCCGTCGAGGATGTGGATCTGCGCCTTGACGATGTCGATGCCGGTCACCTGTTCGGTGACGGTGTGCTCGACCTGGATGCGCGGATTGACCTCGATGAAATAGAATTTTTCGGTATCGGCATCCTGCAGGAACTCGACTGTGCCGGCGCCGATATAGCTGGTCTCGCGCGCGATCCTCAGCGCGTAGCCGCAAAGCTCCTCGCGCTGTGACATTTCGAGGTAGGGCGCCGGCGCCCGCTCGACCACTTTCTGGTTGCGGCGCTGGATCGAACAATCGCGCTCGAACAGGTGCACGGCGTTGCCATGTGTGTCGCCCAGCACCTGCACCTCGACATGGCGCGCGCGCTCGATCAGCTTTTCGAGATAGACTTCGTCCTTGCCGAAAGCCGCCTTCGCCTCACGCTTGCCTTCCATCACCTCGCGCGCGAGATCGGCCTCGGAGCGGATGGCGCGCATGCCGCGGCCGCCGCCGCCCCAGGACGCCTTGAGCATCACGGGGTAGCCGATCGTCTTGGCGAGTTCCTTTACCGCCGCCATGTCGTCCGGCAAGGGATCGGTAGCGGGAATTACCGGCACACCGACTTCGATTGCGAGATTGCGGGCGGCGACCTTGTTGCCCAGCCTGCGCATCGTATCCGGCTTTGGCCCGATGAAGATGATGCCGGCCTTGGCGCAGGCTTCGGCGAATTCCGGGCTTTCCGACAGCAGGCCGTACCCTGGATGGATGGCATCGGCGCCCGATAGCCTGGCGACGCGGATAACCTCCTCGATCGACAGATAGCTTTCGATCGGCCCCATATCCCTGGCCAAATGCGGCCCGCGCCCGACCTGGTAGCTTTCGTCGGCCTTGAAGCGATGCAGGGAGTATTTGTCCTCCTCTGCCCAGATCGCCACGGTTTTGAGGCCGAGCTCGTTTGCCGCGCGGAAAACGCGGATGGCTATTTCGGAGCGGTTGGCGACAAGGATCTTCGAGATTGCCAAGGACAGGGCTCCGGACGCGGGGAAGGGGACTGCCGGACATGATTAGCGCGAAAATGCTGCAGTGCAAACAAAATCGAAAAGAGGATTAAACCGATTTAATTTGATCTATCGCGCTGACACATTGCGTGTCGATCCGAAGAACGCCTGGGCAGTTCCGATCCAGGCTTTCGGGAACTCTCATAAAAAATGCCCGGCGCGAGGCGCCGGGCATTCTCATGTAGCAACGTCCGGTTATTTGCCGGGTGCGTTCTCGACATAGGTGTACTTGCCGTCGTCACCCTTCTTCCAGGTGTACATGACGTAGTCAGGACGGGTGATATCGCCCTTCGCGTCGTAGCCGATCTCGCCGATCGCGGTCTTCCAGGGGCCGGCCGACTTGATGGTCTCGGCTACCTTCTGAGCGTCATCGGCTGAACCGGTCTTGGTGATGGCGGCCGCGATGATTTCCATCGCTGCGTAGGAATAGAGGGTATAGGCCTCGGGCTCGAAGCCGGCCGCACGGAACTTCTCGACGAGTTCCTTGGCGTTCGGATTCTTGCGCGGATCCGGAGCGAACGTCATCAGCGTGCCCTCGACGGCGTCGCCGGCGATGGAGGCCAATTCGTTCGACACGATGCCGTCGCCGGACATGAAGGTTGCCTTGAGGCCCTGGTCAGCGAGCTGGCGTATGATCAGGCCGGCTTCGGTGTGCAGGCCGCCATAGTAGACGACCGAGACGCCCGCGTCCTTCATCTTGGCGATGAGGGCCGAGAAATCTTTGTCGCCGACATTGATGCCTTCATACATGGCCTCAGTCACGCCGTTGGCTGCGAGCGCCTTCTTGGTTTCGTCGGCGAGGCCCTGGCCATAAGGCGTCTTGTCATGGATGACAGCGATCTTGGCATCCTTAAAGTTCGCGGCGAGATAGTCGCCAGCGACCTTGCCCTGCTGATCGTCGCGTCCGCAGGTGCGGAAGGTGTTCCACATGCCACGTTCCGTCAACTTCGGATTGGTCGCGGCCGGCGTGATCTCAAGGATGCCGTTCTCGGCGTAGACTTCCGACGCCGGGATCGAGACGCCGGAGTTGAAGTGGCCATCGACGTACTTGACGCCGTCGGCGACGAACTTGTTGGCGACCGAGATGCCTTGCTTGGGATCGGAGACGTCGTCGCCGACTTCAAGCTTGAGCTGCTGGCCAAGAACGCCGCCCGCCGCATTGATATCGGCGACTGCCTGTTCGGCACCCTTCTGAAGCTGGGCGCCGAACGCTGCGTTCGGACCGGTGATCGGACCGGCGACGCCGATCAGGATGTCAGCCCACGCGTTGCCGCTGAACGCGACAAGCGCGGTCAGGGCGACGGCAGACAAAAGTGACTTTTTCATTGAAACGCTCCCATTTACCGAGTGGGCGTGGATGTTGCTTTCATGCGATGCCCACTCTTGCTCGCAGAAAGAGTACTTTGCCGATTTTCAGGCACTTGTCACGCCGATTCATCCCTGAAACGCCGTTAATGATAAATGTCAACCTTTTGGTTTCCAGCTCAAAAGAGAGGCTCTTTCGTAAAGCCAATTATACTGCGTTACCATCTGGTTGGTGCGCGTGTATTGGTAGCCGATGAAGCCCAAGATCATCAGCACAATGGTATCGACGATGTAGTAATGCAGCGAGAACATCGTTCCGCCGAACAGCGCGTGATGAATGAACCTCATGCCGATGCCGAGCCCCAGCATGAAGGCGAACAACTGGGCGAAGCTGCGCCACGTCTGCGCACACGCCTTCCCCGTCATCCACGCCGCCCAGCCGCCGAGCAGGCAGGTGACGAAGAAGAACTGCCAGATCGAGGGTTCCTCATAGAGAATGCCCTGCATGATTGATGTCTCCTGAAACTCAGTGATGGCCGCCTTCGAGATAGGCGGCGCGCACTTCCGGATTGGCGAGCAACTCCTTGCCGGTGCCGCTCATCGTCACATTGCCGTTGACCATGACATAGCCGCGCGTGGCGAGCTTCAGCGCGCCGAAGGCGTTCTGCTCGACCAGGAACACGGTCAGGCCTTGAGTCCGGTTCAACTCGCGGATTGCGTCGAATATCTGCTTGACGATCAGCGGCGCCAGGCCGAGCGACGGCTCGTCGAGCAAAAGCAGCTTCGGCCGCGCCATCAGCGCGCGCCCGATCGACAGCATCTGCTGCTCGCCGCCGGACAGCGTGCCGCCACGCTGGGCAATGCGTTCCTTCAGGCGTGGAAACAGCGTGAACACCTTCTCGACGTCCTCGTCATAATGCTCGAGGTTGTCGAGGCTGGCGCCCATTTGCAGGTTTTCCATCACCGTCATGCGCGGGAAAATGCGGCGCCCTTCCGGCGACTGGGCGATGCGCATGCGCGCGATCTCGTGGGTCGGCAGTTGGGTGATGTCGGTACCGGCGAATGTGATGGTACCCGCGCGGGCGCGGGGAGCACCGAAGATGGTCATCATCAGCGTCGACTTGCCGGCGCCGTTGGCACCGATCAGCGCTACGATCTCACCTTGCTTGACCGTGACATCGACGCCGTTCAGCGCCCTGATGTTGCCGTAGTAGGTCTGGACGCCCTTGATATCGAGCAGCGTTGTACCGGCCATCATTTACGCCCTCCGCGCCGATTGGAGACGCGCGGCGTCTTCGGCTTCACCGGAGCCTTGGTGGCCGGCTTTGCTGCAGAGGATTTCGCGGCAGAAGATTTCGCCGTCGGTTTGGCTTTGGCCTGCGCTGCCGCCTTGCTTGCTGCTGCACTCGACCTCGCATCGAACTGCCCGGCTTTCGAGGCACCTTTCGACACGGTGACGCGCTCGCCCTCGCTGTGGCCGACCGTGTCGGCAACCGGTCCGGCGAGATACGAAGCCGATGTGCCTGGGCCGTGGGCGGCATCCGGGCCCGTATCCAATTGCTCGATGACATCTTCGTCGCCGACTTCGGTGAGCACCGTCTCGACCTCCTCGTCGTCGACGCCAAGATAAGCGGCGATGACGCGCGGGTCGGTCCGCACCGATTGCGGGTTGCCGTCCGAGATTTTGCGCCCGTATTCGAGCACCACGACGTGATCGGAAATCTGCATCACCACCGCCATGTCGTGCTCGATCAAAAGGATCGACGTGCCGGTGTTGTCCTTGATGTCCATCAGCAGCGCATTGAGCCCCGCCGATTCTTTCGGATTGAGACCAGCGGCCGGCTCGTCGAGGCACAGAAGCTCAGGCCCGGTGCACATGGCGCGAGCGATTTCGAGCCGCCGCTGCGCGCCATAGGGCAGATCGCCGGCCGGATCGTCGGCGCGGTCGACAAGGTCGGCCTTCTCCAGCCAGTGCTCGGCCAGTTCAACCGATTCCGCCGAAGCCTGTCTGTAGCCGCTGTAGCCGAACAGGCCGAGAATGGTGTAACCGGAGGCCTTCATCAGCTTGTTGTGCTGAGCGACCAGAAGGTTCTCCAGTAGCGTCATGCCCGAGAACAGGCGGATGTTCTGGAAGGTGCGCGCCACCTTGGCGCGCGCCGGGATCTCATGGTTCGGCAAGCGTTCAAGCAGGAACGTGGAGCCGTCGCGCCGGTTGAGCGTGATCATGCCTTCCGACGGCTTGTAGAAACCGGTGATGCAATTGAACACGGTGGTCTTGCCGGCGCCGTTGGGACCGATCAGGGCGGTGATCTCGCCGCGCTTGGCCTGGAAGGAAAGGTCGCCGATGGCGACGAGACCGCCGAACTTCATCGACAAATGCTCGACCTGCAGGATGGCATTGTTCACGGAGGGGCTCGCGTTCATCAGCCGTGTCCCTCCTTGGTGAAGGACCCAGACACCGCCCTGCGCACCTTGAGGAAAGCTGTCGGCTCGCGGCTGCCGACGAAGCCGCGCGGCTTCCACAGCATGACGATGACCATCGCCATGCCGAACAGCAGCATGCGGTACAGTTCCGGCGTGAAGCCGGACCCGAAACCGGGTATGACCGTAGTGTTGCCCCACCTGAGGCCGGTCTTGAGGAAATCCAGTTCGCGCAGGACTTCGGTGCCGCCGATCATCACCATGGCGGCGACGGCAATGCCGACCAGCGAGCCCATGCCGCCAAGCACGACGATGGCGAGGATGATCGCCGATTCCAGGAAGACGAAGGATTCCGGGCTGACGAAGCCTTGCCGCGCGGCAAAGAACGAGCCAGCGAAGCCGCCGAACATCGCGCCCGTGGCAAAGGCGGTGAGCTTGGTGGTGGTGGTGTTGATGCCGAGCGAACGGCAGGCGATCTCGTCCTCGCGCAGCGCTTCCCAGGCACGGCCGACCGGCATCCGCCTGAGCCTCACGGTGACGAAGGCCGTCAGCAGGCAGAGCCCGAGGATCAAATAGTAGAGGAATATCTTGTAGTAGGCACCCGATTGGGCGATGCCGAGCACCTTCGAGATGTAGTTCGGATCGGAGACGTTGAACGACATCAGGCCGAAGAAAGACACCTTCGGGATGCCGGAAATGCCGGCCGAGCCGTTGGTCACCTCGCGCCAGTTGATGATCACCAGCCTTATGATTTCGCCGAAGGCGAGCGTCACGATCGCCAGATAGTCACCGCGCAAGCGCAGCACCGGGAAGCCTAGCATCACCCCCCAAAACGCAGCCATCAGGCCGGCGGCGGGCAGCAGGATCCAGAAGGAGAGGCCGAAATGCGTGCCGAGCAGCGCATAGGCGTAGGCACCGACGGCGTAGAAGGCGACATAGCCGAGATCGAGCAGGCCGGCCAAGCCGATAACGATATTCAGCCCCCAGGCCAGCATCACGTAGATCAGGATCTGGATGCCGTAATTGTCGACATATTTCAGCGAGCCCTGGAAACCGGCGGCCATCGACCCGGCATATAGCGCCAGCACCAACACCACCACGATCGGGTAGAGCGCCAGTGCAGTTATGCCCAATGCCGAGAAATGAGCATGAATGAAGGCCCGGAAATGATAAATCAGCCAGGCCAGCGCATAGATGATTGCAAGCGCCCGCACGAACCGCACGAAATCGGAAAGTTCCGGCCCTAAGGCGTCGGTCAGAAAGCCGCTGAGCGCGAGCAGAATAACGGCGACGGCGAGCGCCACGATGAACGCGGGAAAGCGGAAGAATCGCGAAGCCAGGCTGACCGGCAGCAGGCCGGTGGCGACGTCGACGATCTTCTGGTTCGCCAGGAAGGGTTGGCCATAGGCGACGTAAAGGAAGCGTCCGGCCATGGTGGCGATCACGACGCCGGCGAGCAAGCCCCAGCGCTGCACCAGGATCAGTTCGTTGGAGATGTTCTGGTCGGTCTTCAGGCCGATGAACAGCACGAACAGGCCAAGCGAGATGGCGCCGGCATAGAGCGCTTCGCGAAAAGCGCGCTGGACCGGGGTGGCGACGACGGTGCTTTCCGGAGACACGGTAACCGCCATGATCTCAGACCTTTTCGACTTCTGGCCGGCCGAGAATGCCGGAAGGCAGGAAGATCAGCACGATCGCCAGGATGGAAAAGGCGGCGACGTCCTTGTAATCGATCGAGAAATAAGCCGACCACATGCTTTCGATGAAGCCAATCATCAGCCCGCCGAGCACGGCGCCGGGCAGTGAGCCGATGCCGCCGAGCACCGCGGCAGTAAATGCCTTCACACCGGGCGTAAAGCCGTCGGAAAACACCACCACACCGTAGTACATCAGGAACAACGTGCCGGCGACGGCGGCAAGGGCGGCGCCCATGATGAAGGTGATCGAGATGGTGCGGTCGACGTCGATGCCAAGCAGTGCGGCCATCTTGCGGTCCTGCTCGCAGGCGCGCTGCGCCCGACCGAGCGAGGTCTTGTTGACCAGGTACCAGAACAGCGCCAGCAGGACTATGGTGACCAGGACGATGATGATCTGCTTCAGCGAGACGCTGATGCCTTCGATGTTGTAGACCTTGGACACCATTGGCGGGACCGGCTTGTTGCGCGGCCCTTGGGTCACCTGGACGAAATTGGACAGCGCAATCGACATGCCAATCGCGGTGATCAGCGGCGCCAGCCGGAATGAACCGCGCAAAGGCCGGTAGGCCACCTTCTCGATCGTCCAATTATACAGGCTGGTCAGCAGCATCGCGACGATCATCATGATCAGCAGCGCAACGACGATCGGCAGCGAATAGAACAACGCACCGAGGATAAGGAAAACGATGAGCGCGGTGAAAGCGCCGATCATGAAAATGTCGCCATGGGCGAAATTGATCATGCCGATGATGCCGTAGACCATCGTATAGCCGATCGCGATCAGCCCATAGATCGATCCCAGCGTCAGCCCATTGATAAGCTGCTGGACAAAATACTGCATGCTGTCGTGGCTCCCCTGGAATGTCGCCCATGCAGACGCATTCCTTTTCGTATTTCCCCTAGTCGTAAAGTTTCGAGCCCGGATTGCAACGTGATTTTTCGATCATTATGCGTGTTTTCGCCGCACGCCGTTCGATTGCCCGTTTTGTTCCCGTCCGCCCCCTGGACCATCGCGGACCCTACCATTGGCCTAACGCAATGTCTTTGACGATTCAATCGCAGCATGCGCTCCATTTCGAAGAAATCGCCGTCAAAATAAGTTGATGAGCGGGATCGTTGCGCCGTTGACGTCAATCCGCTTGCGCTCTCTCTTTCCCTTGCGTCAGTGTTTTTTCTATTTGACGACGAAGCCGTGCGCGAACGGGTCGCGGTCGTCGATGAAGATCGTGTTCAATCCGGTCATTCGTGCCCAGCCGCCGATCGAGGGAATGATTGCCGGCTTGCCGGCGACGGTGACCTCTTCCTCGACCCTGCCCTTGAACAGCGAACCAATGATCGATTCGTGGACGAAGTCGTCGCCAACCCCAAGCTTGCCCTTGGCGTGAAGCTGCGCCATACGCGCCGAGGTGCCGGTGCCGCAGGGCGACCGGTCGATTGCCTTGTCGCCGTAGAAGACGGCGTTGCGGGCATCGGCTTGCGGGTTGGTCGGCGCGCCGGTCCACAATATGTGCGACAGCGTATTGATGCCGGGATTCTCCGGATGCACGAAGGTATATTTTTCGTTGAGCCGCTGCCGCACCACCGGGCTCCAGGCGATCAGTTCGCCGGCCGAATGGTCGGCCATGTCGCGATAGGTCTTTTGCGGTTCGACGATGGCGTAGAAATTGCCGCCATAGGCGACATCGACGCTGATCTCGCCGAGCCCGGGGCATTCGACCGTCAGTGCCTCGGCATAGAGGAAGGAAGGCACATTGGTGATGCGCACCTCCTCGACATAGTCGCCGACTTGGCTGTACTCCGCTACGACCACGCCCGCCGGCGTATCCAGCCTGAGCACGCCCGGTGTCTTCGGCTTGATCAGCCCATGCTCGACGGCAAGAGTTACCGTGCCGATGGTGCCGTGGCCGCACATCGGCAAGCAGCCCGAGGTTTCGATGAACAGGATGGCGATGTCGCAATCTTCACGCGTCGGCGGATAGAGGATCGAGCCGGACATCACGTCATGGCCGCGCGGCTCGAACATCAGCCCAGTGCGGATCCAGTCATATTCGGCCAGGAAATGCGCTCGCCGCTCCATCATCGTTGAGCCCTTGAGCAAAGGCCCACCGCCGGCGACCAGCCGCACCGGATTGCCGCAGGTGTGGCCGTCTATGCAGAAGAAGGAATTCTTGGCCATGCCGGCTCCCAACTGAATGTCTTCGAACTCAAAACCGTTGCGGGCTGAACGGGCCGAGATCGAGCGATGGATTCTGCTCGAGAACGAGCTCGCGGATCAAGCGCCCGGTCGCCGCGGCCTGGGTCAGGCCGAGGTGACCGTGGCCGAAACCATACACCACCGACGGCGTTTGTTGCGATCGCCCGATCACCGGCAGCGAATCCGGCAGCGACGGCCGGAACCCCATCCATTCGCGTCCATTGGCCGGATCCAGTCCCGGCAGGAATTTCTGCGCCTTTTCGAGCAGCGCTTTCGAGCGCGCATAATTGGGCGGCCTCTCAAGGCCGCCGAGTTCGACCGCGCCGCCGACTCGCAGGCCCGTCTCGAGCGGCGTGATGACGAAGCCATGCCCGGAGAAGATCAATTGCCGCTTTACGTCGAAGGCAGTCTTCGGCAACGTCGTGTTGTAGCCACGCTCGGTCTCCAGCGGGATTCCGTCGCCGAGATGTCTCGCCAGCAGATGCGACCAGGCCCCGGCAGCGATGACGACGTGCTTCGCCCGTCGCCGCGTGCCGTCGGCCGTGGTCAAGATCGCGCCGTCCTGTCCCGCCTTGACACGCTCGATCCGGGCCCTTTCGAACCCGGCGCCCAACCTCTCGGCATAGGCCCACAAGGCCTTTCCAAGCAGCTTGGGATCGGCAACGGTTTTCCACCCCGGCACGAACGTTCCCTTGACGAAGCGCGGCGACAGACCGGGCTGCAGGGCTGTGAGAGCGCTCCCCTCGACATGGCTGAAGCCGATGCCGAAGCGCTGCCTTGCCGCCCAGCCGGTCAGCGAGGCCTTGAACTCGGCCTCGCTGTCGTAGAGTTCGAGCGAGCCGTCCTCATGCAGCATCGGCCGTGTGCCGGAGCGGTCGAGCAAGCCCATCCATTCCGCCTCGGCGAGCTTCATCATCCCGGCCTGCGCGGCAAGGCCGGCTTCATAGCGGTCGCTTCGGCCGGCGCGCCAGAAGCGGACCAGCCAGGGCAGCAGCTTCGGCAGATACGCGGGTGGGATGCTGAGCGGGCCGAGCGGGTCGGCGAGCCATTTCGGCAACTGCTTGATCATGCCCTTGTGGGCGAGCGGCAGCACATCGGAGAAGGCAAAGGCAGCGGCATTGCTGGAGCTGGTTTCCTCACAGATCCCCGTCCGATCGATGATCGTGACATTTTGGCCCGCCTCGGCCAGAAAGGCGGCGGCGCAGATGCCGATGATGCCGCCACCAATGATGGCGACATCGAGCGTAGCATTATCATTCATTGCCATGCGCCGCGCTGCACATCTGCAAATGCCTTCAAAGCGACCGGATCAGAATGTCGGCAGCTCTGGCCGCACCGCCAGCGCATCCCTGACGATCTTTTCGACTGCCTTGCGCTGCTCGCCCGACAATGGCTGGCGCGGCATGCGCACGCGGTCGTTGGTGTTGATCGCCAACACTTCGGCGAGCTTGATGTTCTGCACCAGATAGGTCGAGACGTCGAGGTCGAGCAGCGGCCGGAACCAGCGGTAGATCTTCAACGCCTCCTCGCGACGGCCCTGTCTCATCAGCTGGTAAATGGCGACCGTCTCGCGCGGGAACGCGGTGACCAGGCCCGCCACCCAGCCGATAGCGCCGACCGACAGCGCCTCGAAGGCGAGATTGTCAACGCCGGTGAACAAATCGTAGCGGTCGCCGAGGCGGTTGATGATCTCGGTCGAGCGGCGGATATCGTCGGAGGACTCCTTGATGGCGACGAAGCGCTGGTCCTTCGCCAGTTCCTCCATCTGGTCGACGGTGACGTCGACGCGATAGGCAAGCCGGTTGGAGTAGATCATCACCGGCAGGTCGCCGGCCGCGGCGACGGCGCTGAGTGCCGCGACCGTCTCCTCGGCATTGGTATGGTAGATCGGGCTCGGCACCACCATCAAACCGTTGGCGCCTTCCTTGGCGGCGCGGCGCGCGATCGCCGCCGCCTCGCGTGTACCGGCCTCGTTGACCGTCAACAGCACCGGTTTCTTGCCGGCGATCTTCTGCGCGGTCTTCAGCACCGCGATCTTCTCGTCGTGCGACAGCATCGGGCCCTCGCCGAGCGACCCGCAGACGATGATGCCGTCACAGCCGGCCTCCATCTGCAGCGCAAAGCAGCGCTCCATCTCGGCATGGTCGAGGCCGTCGTCCTCGGTGAATTTGGTCGTAACGGCGGGGAAGACTCCGGCCCACATGTCGATCACTCCATCTGATATATCAGCCGTATATTTCTTAAGAAGCCGGCTGTCAACATTGAATCTGATATGATATATCAACAATATATCAGGAGAAGTCGCATTGGTATATGACAGACCGGGCTCCGAGCCGGCGACCGCGAAGGCCTACCGCAGGCTCGAGCACATGATCGTAACTCTCGAACTGGCGCCGGCGAGCTTCATCACCGAGGGGGCGCTGATCGACAGGCTCGGCCTCGGCCGCACCCCGGTTCGCGAAGCAATCCAGCGGCTGGCCTGGGAGGGGCTGCTCGAGGTCCGGCCGCGCGCCGGCATCGCCATCGCGCCGCTCCACCCCGGCGACTGGCTGCGTGTCCTCGACGCCCGCCGTGGCGTCGAGGTGGTGCTTGCCCGCTCGGCCGCCCGCTTCGTTACCCGCGAGGCCGCCGACCTGTTCCATGACGCTGCCCTTGCCATGCAAAAGGCGGTGATTTCGGAAAATGTGTTCTACTTCATCCAGGCCGACAAGGCGCTCGACGAGGCGCTGGCGCTGGCTGCCGACAACCCGTTCGCCGCGCGCCTGGCGGCACCCTTGCAAACCCACAGCCGCCGCTTCTGGTTTCGCTACAAGGCCGATACCGGCTTGGCCGAATCCGCCGAGCACCATGTCGCGCTGATCCGCTCGATCCTCGCCGGCGACGAAGAGGCCGCGGCCAAGGACGCCAAGCGGCTGATGGCGCTTTTGCGCGGCCATGCCGAGGCGGCTGCTACGCGCTGAGCCTGCCATTTCGTCATGCGCCCTGGCCGGGCAGGGCCATCACGTTTTCCCAATTGTCGCCGGCCGCGACGATGCAGCTTCTGCCAGCGATATCGGTGACGACGATGGTCCAGGTTCCGGTCTCGGCGACAAAGACTTCCATGACCGCCTCATGACCGATCAGCCCCAAAGCAAACTGCCTTTCCTGGAACTTCTCGCTCAAATGGGCGACGATCTCGCCATGTTCAACGCAGTATTGATATTGCGCGCCTGCGGTGTTCGTACCCACCGCCAATGCGCCAGCAAAAACCAGGGTTTTCACCCATCTCAACAGCGATTTGCGTGCCATAGGGCACCTCCTTTGCCATCACGTTCCGGCAAAGGAGGGGTTTGACGGCCTCATTTTGCCGGAGCGATCCAGGCCGGTTCCGACGTCATCATCATCGCGTCGTTCCTTTCTGTGTTCCGGTCTGCCATTGGTGGGAACGATTCCAGATGTTCCCATTATGTTCTCGATATATGGTATCGGCAATGGAAAAGCGCAAGCAGGCGCCCAAGCGGGCGCCTGCAGATCCGTTTTACGGTTGTCGCCGAAAGAATGAGCCACAGGCCGCGCGGCCATGCCGAGGCGCGCAGACCCGTGATAAATCGTTCAGATGCCTGGCAGCGCCGCTGTCGTCATCGCGCTTTCCCAGCCTTCGCCGACTGAAATCACGCAGCTTTGACCTTTTGTGTCGCTGGCGAGGATGGTCCATGTGCCCTTGTCGGAAACGAAGACTTCAAGCACCACATTCGGATTGACGACGCCGACTGCGCTCGGGTTTTCATGAAACTTCTCGCCGAGCGCCTTGACCATATCGGCGCGAGCCGCGCATTGCTCGGCAGCCATTGCCGGTATCGCGGAAACTGCCACTGCAGCGCAAGCTATTGTCGCCATGAGACGTGCCATCTGACACCTCCTTTGCGCCGGACATATCCCCCGGAGCCGTCACCAGCGCCGTTGGTTGATCTGCCAGCGTCTCCTTCGCGGCAGGACTGCAACCTAAGAAGATTGCTGCCTTCTTGGTTCCATCACATTAGTGTTCATGCCGATGAAGACCGCGACAAAAAGGCCCGAGCTTGGTGCCCGGGCCTTTTCTTGCTTTCTGCGATTTGGATCAGTTCATCGTCGGGATGACGAACTCGGCACCATCCTTCACGCCGGACGGCCAGCGCGACGTTACCGTCTTGGTCTTGGTGTAGAAGCGGAACGCGTCCGGCCCGTGCTGGTTGAGGTCGCCGAAGGAGGACGCCTTCCAGCCGCCAAAGGTGTAGTAGGCGATCGGCACCGGGATCGGCACGTTGATGCCGACCATGCCGACCTGAACCCGCGAGGCGAAGTCGCGCGCCGCGTCGCCGTCGCGGGTGAAGATGGCGACGCCATTGCCCATCTCGTGCTCGTTGGCGAGCTTGATGGCGTTCTCGTAGGTCGGTGCGCGAACGACCGAGAGCACCGGCCCGAAGATCTCTTCCTTGTAGATGCGCATGTCGGCGGTCACATTGTCGAACAGGCAGCCGCCCATATAGTAGCCGTTCTCGTAGCCCTGCATGGAAAAGCCGCGGCCGTCGACGACCAGCTTGGCGCCTTCCTTGACGCCGGTGTCGACATAGGACTTGACCCGCTCCAGCGCCTGCGCCGTGACCAGCGGGCCGAAATCGGCGGAAGAATCCGTCGACGGACCGACCTTCAGGCTCTCGACGCGCGGCACCAGTCTTTCCATCAGCCGGTTGGCGGTGTCGTTGCCGACCGGGACGGCCACCGAGATCGCCATGCAGCGCTCGCCGGCCGAGCCGTAGCCGGCGCCGATCAGCGCGTCGACGGTCTGGTCCATGTCGGCATCCGGCATGATGATCATGTGATTCTTGGCGCCGCCGAAGCACTGCACGCGCTTGCCGGCCGCGCAGCCGCGCGAATAGATGTACTGGGCGATCGGTGTCGAACCTACGAAACCGATGGCCTTGATGTCGGGATCGTCGAGGATGGCGTCGACCACTTCCTTGTCGCCGTTGACGACATTGAGGATGCCCGCCGGCAGACCGGCCTCGATGAACAGTTCGGCAATCCGCATCGGCACGCCCGGATCGCGCTCCGACGGCTTGAGGATGTAGGCATTGCCGCAGGCGATGGCCGGCGCGATCTTCCACAACGGGATCATCGCCGGAAAATTGAACGGCGTGATGCCGGCGACCACGCCGAGCGGCTGGCGCATCGAATAGACGTCGATGCCGGGGCCGGCGCCATCGGTGAACTCGCCCTTCATCATATGCGGCGCACCGATGCAGACCTCGACCACTTCGAGGCCGCGCTGGATGTCGCCCTTGGCGTCGGCGATGGTCTTGCCGTGTTCGCGCGCCAATATCTCGGCCAGCGCGTCATACTCCTTGGCGACCAGCTCGAGGAACCGCATCAGGACGCGTACGCGTCGCTGCGGATTGGTCGCCGCCCAGCCGGGCTGTGCGGCCTTGGCGTTTTCGACCGCCGCGCGCAATTCCGCCTGCGAAGCCAGCGCCACCGTGCCGCGCACCGTGCCGTCCATCGGCTGCATGACGTCCTGCTTGCGGCCGCTGGTTCCGGCGACGCGCTTGCCGCCGATGAAATGACCGTATTCGATCATGGTCTCTCTCCCTGGTTCGTGATGAGGCATTGTCCGCCTTTGCGGGAGCGATGGCAACGCGAGCGAAAACGCAACCGTTGTGCGGAGAATAGATAGCGGTTGACGGCAGAGCATCAATTCTCGCAAATAGGAAGAATGCAGGTCCCCAGCAGCAAGGATTGAGATTGAGTTCCTTCACCGCCCCCCTCTGTCCTGCCGGACATCTCCCCCTCAAGGGGGGAGATTGGCTGTCACGCCCGCCTTCGGAAATCTTCACCGCGGCAAGAAAGACGCCTGCGGCGAAACTGCCAATCTCCCCCCTTGAGGGGGAGATGTCCGGCAGGACAGAGGGGGGCGCGAAGGAACGCGGTTTTGATCGTTATCGCCAGGACCACCCTCATGAACTGGGATGATGCCCGTATCTTCCTTGCCGTAGCGCGGGCCGGCCAGATCCTCGGCGCCGCCAGGCGGCTGGAGCTTAATCACGCGACCGTCTCGCGCCGCATTGCCGCCCTCGAGGATGCGCTCAGGACAAAACTGTTTCGCCGGCTTACCACCGGCAGCGAGCTGACGCCGGCGGGCGAGCGTTTCCTCGAGATTGCCGAACGCATGGAGGGCGACATGATCGCCGCGCGCTCGACCGTTTCAGGCGAAGGCGACGACGTCTCGGGCACCGTGCGCATCGGCGCGCCGGATGGCTTTGGCGTCGCCTTCCTGGCCAGGCGCCTCGGCGCGCTGACCGCTCTGCACCGTGAGCTCACCATCCAGCTGGTGCCGGTGCCACGCTCCTTCTCTTTGTCCCGGCGCGAGGCCGACATTGCCATCACCGTCGAACGGCCGACGGAAGGCCGCCTGGTGGCGGGAAAGCTGGTCGACTACACGCTCGGCCTGTTCGCGTCGCGGGCCTACGCCGACACCCATGGCCTGCCCGGAACCGCCGCCGAGCTAGGCCAGCATACGCTGATCGGCTACGTGCCGGACCTGATCGTCAGTCGCTCGCTCGACTACGCGGCCGAATTCAGCCCCGACTGGCGCACCAGCTTCGCCATTTCCTCGGCGCTCGGCCAAGCCGAAGCGGTGCGTTCCGGCGCCGGCATCGGCATCCTGCACACCTTCGTTGCCCGCTCGATGCCGGAGCTGGTGCCTCTCGATATCGTTGCGCCCATCCGCCGCGCCTACTGGCTGGTCTACCACGAATCGGTCAGGCCGCTGCGCCGCGTCCAGGTCGTCGCGAGCTTCATTACCAAGGCCGTCGAACGGGACAGGGGTTTGTTCGCGTGAGCCCTGCCGGCCGCTGGCTGTCTTAGCTGGTGGGCGTCTTACTTGGCGTACCGTCCGGGCCCGAGATCGCCGACGTCGATCTCGGGCACCCGGCTGGAGATGATGTCGGCCAGAACTTTGGCCGAGCCGCAGGCCATGGTCCAGCCGAGTGTGCCATGGCCGGTGTTGAGATAGAGATTGGAGAAATCGGTGCGGCCGATCAGCGGCGGCCCGTCCGGTGTCATCGGCCGCAGCCCGCACCAGAAGGTCGCCGATCGCATGTCGCCGCTGCCCGGAAACAGGTCGCCGACCGAATGTTCGAGCGTGCGCCGCCGCGATTCGTGCAGCCGCAGGTCGAAGCCGGAAATCTCCGCCGTGCCGCCGACCCGGATACGGTCGCCGAGCCGGGTGATCGCTACTTTGTAGCTCTCGTCCATCACGGTCGAGACCGGTGCGGCGGCGGCGTCCTTGATCGGCAGGGTGATCGAATAGCCCTTGACCGGGTAGACCGGGATGGGCCGCTTCAGCATGCGCATGAACCGTGCCGAATAGCTGCCCATCGCCATCACATAGGCATCAGCGACCATCCAGCCCTTGCTGGTGCTGACGTTGGTGATGCGATCGCGCTTCTTGACGACGCGCCGTATCTCCGTGTCGTATTCGAAGGTGACGCCGCGTGCCGCGCAAAGCTCGGCAAGCCTGTCGGTGAACATCTTGCAGTCGCCGGTTTCGTCGCCGGGCAACCGCAGGCCACCGACGAATTTTTCGCGCACGCCGGCCAGCCCAGGCTCGGCCGCAATGCAGCCGTCGGGGTCGAGGACCTCGTAGGGGACGCCATAGGCCTTCAGCACCTCGACATCGCCGCCGACGCCGTCGAGCTGCTTTTGCGTTCGGAAGAGCTGCAGCGTGCCCTTGGCGCGCTCGTCATAGGCGATGCCGGTCGCCTCGCGCAGCGCCTTCAGCGTGTCGCGGCTGTACTCGGCCAGCGGCACCATGCGCGCCTTGTTCAGCGCGTAGCGTTCAGCCGTGCAATTGCGCAGCATCTTGACCAGCCACATCCACATATGCGGATCGAGGGCCGGTCGCACCACCAGTGGACCGTGCTTCATCAAAAGCCATTTGATGGCCTTCAGCGGAACGCCGGGCCCGGCCCAGGGCGAGGCATAGCCGGGCGAGATCTCGCCGGCATTGGCAAAGCTGGTTTCCAGCGCCGGGCCTTTCTGGCGATCGATCACCGTCACCTGATGACCGGCCTCGGCAAGAAAATAGGCGGTGGTGACCCCGATCACGCCGCCGCCCAGCACGAAGATCTTCATCGTTTGGTTCTCCGCGGCGGCATCTCGTCGGGATTCGAGACCGGGATCATCGCCGCCTCATGTCTGCCGGATTCTGTGGCGTCAGCCAAGTGCCGATGCTTAGGGAAAAGACATGCGTGAGGACAACAACCTTGCGTCCTAGCCATTCACATAGCGCCGGTGGAAACGGTGGCCGAGGCTGGTCAAGACCTCATAGCCGATGGTGCCGGCTTGGCCGGCTACCTGGTCCACCGTCTGCGACGACGGTCCAATGAGTTCGACGAGGTCGCCGGCCTTCAGCCTGCCGGGCGGCAATGCGGAAATGTCGAGGATGATCGAATCCATCGAAACCCGGCCGACGAAGGGCAGCCGCACATTTTCGAGCCAGGCGGAGGAAGCGGCGCGTCGATGCCAGCCATCGCCATAGCCGAGCGAAATCGTAGCCGCGGCAAGCGGAGCCTTGGTGTGGAAAGTGTGACCGTAGCCGACACCGGCGCCGGCCTCCAATATCCGCGTCTGGATGACCTTGGCTTGCAATCGCACCACCGGCAGCATCGGATTGTCCTTCGCCGGCGTCGGATTGACGCCATAGAGAGCGGCACCCGGACGAACGAGGTCGTAGTGATAGCGCTGCCCGAGAAAAATGCCTGATGAATTGGCAAAGGAAGCCGGCGCTTCCGGCAGCATCCGGCGCAGCCGTTCGAATTCCAGCCGCTGCCGCTCGTTGGCCGGCTGCTCGGGTTCATCGGCGCAGGCGAGATGGCTCATCACGAACGTCAGTTCGACACCGTCGAAAGCCTGCGGATCCTGCGCGACTGCCTTCACCTCGGATGGCGTCATGCCGAGCCGCGACATGCCGCTGTCGACCTGGAGGGCGGCTGGCAATTTGCGGCCCACCCGCCCCGCCGCTTCACGCCATGCCGAGAGCTGGCTGGCGCTGTTGAGTACGGTGCAAAGCCCTGCCGCAACCGCTTCCCTTTCCGCACCCGGCGGAATGCCGTTCAGCACATAAATGGCCGGGTCTGAGCCGAGCGCCTTGCGCAGCAAGATGCCGCCGGCCAAATGCGCAACAAAGAAAGTATTACAGCCCTCACCCATCAGCGCCGCCGCCACCGGCGCCGCGCCAATCCCATAGCCGTCGGCCTTG
This sequence comes from Mesorhizobium sp. M0808, assembly GCF_040320025.1. Lineage (NCBI taxonomy): Bacteria > Pseudomonadati > Pseudomonadota > Alphaproteobacteria > Hyphomicrobiales > Phyllobacteriaceae > Mesorhizobium > Mesorhizobium sp. M0808. Next base: position 29,875 of record NZ_JAMYOX010000023.1, on the reverse strand, counting down.
ACCACTCCAGCACAGCCGACGCCGCCCAGCCGCGCCTTCAGCCGCCGGTAGTTCTCACGGACGGCGCCGAGATCGATGGTCAGGATCGCCCCTGCCGCGGCTTCGCTGATCGGTTCGCCCAGGGTGACGGTCGGCGGAAGAGATTTGCTGGAGATGTCGTTCATGCCGACCTGTTTTAACGGAAGGCCGGCGGCTACGCCACCAGGTGCCGGAACGCCGCCACCACGTCTTCGTAGACCTTGCGCTTGAACGGCACGATTAGGCCCGGCAATTCCAGCATCGGCCGCCACGCCCACCGGTCGAACTCGGCCTTGTGGCCACCCGGCGGCGGATTGATCGCGATCTCGGTTTCGTCGCCGTGGAAACGGAAGGCAAACCATTTCTGCGTCTGGCCGCGATATCGTCCCTTGAAGGCGACGCCGACCAGATGCGCCGGCAGGTCGTATTTGATCCAGTGCGGCGCCTCGGCCAGCAGCGACACCGAACGCATGCCGGTCTCTTCGTAAAGTTCACGCGCCGCCGCGGGCAGCGGCTCCTCGCCATCATCGATGCCGCCCTGCGGCATCTGCCAGAGCTGCGTCGTTCCAGCGAATTCGCTGTCCGGCTCGGCAATGCGACGGCCGACCCAGACCAGGCCGGCCTCATTGAGGACCATCACCCCTACGCAGGGCCGGTAGGGCAGCGTCTCGGGGTCAACGAGCTTGTTCTTTGCCATCTCAGCCTTTTTCCGGATCTATGGCCACCGCCGAAACCGGCACGATCTCGATGCCACGCTTCTTGGCCTCGGTCACCCAGGAAGACACGGTATCCACCGTCAGGTCGAAAGCCGAGCCGATGCCGACGGCAAACCCTTTCGCCCGTGCCGTCGCTTCCAGCCCATCCAGTTTCTTCAATATGGCGCCGCGGTCCTGCACCGCATCGATCGCCGTATCGCCGCCGACGAACGGCACGCCGTCCTTCAGCGCCAGTTCGGGTGCCAGGCTGCGCGCCGACGAACCGTCGTCGACATAGGCCAGACCACGCTTGCCAAGCTCGGCCATCAACGGCCCCATCGCCGTCGCGTCGGCCGAAAAGCGGGCGCCCATATAGTTCATGACGCCGGTGTAGTTGGTCGTTCGCGACAGCGCCCAGCGTAAATTCTTCAAATTCTCGTCCGGCGTTGCAGCCACGGTCAGCGTGTTACGGCCGGGATTGACGTTCGGATAGTCGAACGGCTCAAGCGGTACCTGCATGATGACCTCATGGCCGCTCTGCCGCGCCACCTGCATCCAGCGGCCGATGCTGTTGCCTTGCGGCGCGAAGGCCAGCGTCACTTCCGCCGGCAGCTTGGCGATGGCTGCCTGCGTGCCGGTCTGCGACACGGCAAGCCCGCCGATGACGAGCGCGACGCGTGCACCGCGAGCCCCGGACCACGGCCGCGCATAGACATCGAACGGGCGCCTGCCGTCGGCGGCGCGGATCGGCAACGGACCGGTTTCGCTGGCCTCGACCAGCGCCTTGTCGGGAATGTGCGCGATCCTGAGGTTCTGGCCGATCGTCGAAGGGTCGCGGATGACGATGGCCGCATTGGGTGGACCGTCGCCCTCTTCGGTCTGGACATGGATGATCTGCGGACCGCCCGTCTTCGGCCCGCTTATGTTGGCCCCCCTTGCGTTGCTTGGCGCAGCCATTTCGGGCGTCGCCTTGGCGGGCGCGGCGACGGTATCCGCCGCCGGCGTCTTCGGCGTCGAAACGGCTACTTCTTGCAGCTTCCGGAACGGCTTGTCTCGCAAGGCGATCGCGCTGGAGACGCCGACCACGGACAGCACGACAAGCGCGGCCGCGACCGCACCGGCGCTGATCCCGCTGCCTGAGCGCGGCAGCCGGATCGCCTGTCCGAGAGGTCGTTCTATGTCCTTGCCGATATCAGCCAAGCCCGCACCCCCCGGCGTGCATCCCCGAAGTAAACCTTCTCCGGAGGCGCAAAATCCAAAATGTCGGCGCGTCCCCTTGCTCCACTGGACGCGCAGCATGCCGGCCGCGGCCCCCGAATCAAACTGCCGGAGCCTCGCGGCCCCGGCAGCATCGCATCGCTTCGCTCAGGCAGCCAGACCTGTTTGGCCCGGCTTGCCCGCCCTTACTGGTTCAACACGGCCTTTTGCGGATTCGGCGGGAACGCCGGATCGGTCTTCTGGCCGCGCAGCAGTTGCTCGGCATAGATGAGCTGCAAATCGTCCTTGGGTTCCGGCGGCACATAGGCGGCCGAGCCCGAACCGGTCGTGCTTTCGTCGGCGCCCTTGATATGGCCCTTGAGGTCCGATTCGCCGCGCGTCAGGTCCCTGCCCTGCAGTTCCGCCGGCAGCGGCTGGTCGACCTTGATGTCGGGCGTGATGCCCTTGCCCTGGATCGACTTGCCGGACGGCGTGTAATAGAGCGCCGTCGTCAACCGCAGTGCCCCGTTCTCGCCGAGCGGAATGATGGTCTGCACCGAACCCTTGCCGAAGGACTGCGTGCCGACCACGGTGGCGCGGCGCAGATCCTGCAGCGCGCCGGCAACGATTTCCGATGCGCTGGCCGAGCCGCCATTGACGAGCACGATCAGCGGCTTGCCGCCGATGTCGTCGCCGGCCCGCGCGTCGAAGCGGGTGACGTCCTTCGGATCGCGGCCGCGCGTCGAGACGATCTCGCCACGGTCGAGGAAGGCATCCGACACGCTCACCGCCTGGTCGAGCAAACCGCCCGGATTGAGGCGCAGGTCGAGCACGTAGCCCTTGAGCTTGTCGTTCGGCACCTGCTTCTTGATGGTGTCGATGGCATTCTCGAGGTCGTCATAGGTCTTTTCGGTAAAGGAGGTGATCTTCATGTAGCCGATGTCGTTTTCGACCCGGAACTTGACCGCCTTGACCTTGATGATATCGCGCACGACGGTCAGTTCGATCGGCTTGTCGGCGCCCTGGCGCAGGATGGTGAGCTTGATCGGCGTATTGACCAGCCCGCGCATCTTCTCGACGGCGTCGTTGAGGGTCAGGCCGCGGACCTCCTCGCCGTCGATCTTGGCGATATAGTCGCCGGCGAGCACGCCTGCCTTGGCGGCCGGCGTATCGTCGATCGGCGTGATCACCTTGACCAGGTCGTTCTCCATGGTGACCTCGATGCCGAGGCCGCCGAATTCGCCCTTGGTCTGCACGCGCATGTCCTGCGCTTCTTCGGCATTCATGTAGGAGGAGTGTGGGTCGAGCGACGACAGCATGCCGTTGATGGCATTTTCAACCAGCGACTTGTCGTCGGGCGGCGTCACATAATTCGCCCTTACCCGTTCGAAGATATCGCCGAAGATCGCCAGTTGCTTATAGGTCTCGGAGCCCGCAGCCTTCGCTGTCGAGCCGGGCGCGCCATAGACCAGGCTCATCGCCGATGCACCCATCAGCGCACCGGCAAACAGAAGCGACAGTTTCCGCATTATTCACGTCCTTCCAGAAAAACGGTCCGCCCACCATGGGGCCGGATCGACGGGTTTTCCATCCTTGCGGAACTCGACATAGAGCTCCGGTGTGGCATTTCCATTCTTCGATGCCGAGGTGCTCGCCACCCGGGCCTCTCCCATCGCGCCGACCGGCTCACCTGCGAGCACCGACTGGCCAGACGCGACGCTGATTCTGCTCATCCCCGCCAGGACGACATGATAGCCGTCACCCGCATTCAGGATCAAGAGTTGACCGTAAGAGCGGAAAGGCCCCGCATAAAGCACATTTCCATCCGCCGGCGCTGTGACGATGGCTCCCGATTGTGTCGCAACCATGTCACCGAGCATCACCGCGCCGTTACCGTCGTCGGCCCCGAAGCGCCGCTTGATCCTGCCGGTGACCGGCAGCGCGATCTGCCCTTGAAGCGCGGAAAACGGCGCGGCAGCGGTGAGCCTGTTGCTCTCCGGCACCGGCAGCGAGGCCAATTCCGTCGGCGCCGCAGCCGATGCCGGGCCCTTGTCGGCGTCGGCCGTCTTTTGCTCGGCTGCCTTGGCCGCATCCGCCGCCTTGCGGGCTCTGTCGGCCTCGAGCGAGGCGATCAGTTCTTTCAGGCTGCCGGCCTTGGCCGCCAGCGTCGCGGACCGCTGCTTTTCGGCGGCCAGCGCGGTTTGCGTATCGGCGGCGAGCTTCTGCTTGGCTTCGAGCAGCATGCCGAGCCGCTTTTTTTCCGCCGCCTGCTCGCCGACAGCTGCCGTCAGCCGCGCCCGCTCGGCCTCGATCGAGGCCGTCACCCGCGACTGCTCCTTGAGGTCGGCCAGCAACATGTCGGTCTGGTGGCGCAGTTCCGGCACCACGGCACCGAGCAGGATGGCGCTGCGCACCGACGACAATGCGTCCTCCGGCTTGACCAGGATCGCCGGCGGCGGATTGAGCCCCATGCGCTGCAGCGCGCCGAGCACTTCGGCCAGAACGTCGCGTCTGGCGGCCAGTGAGGCGCGGATCTTCTGCCCCTGCGCCTTCAGCCCTTCCAGCTTGCCGCCAATGTCCTCGATGTCCTGGCCGAGCTTCTGCTCGGTCATCGCCGACTGGATCAGCGCCGCGGTGATCGAGGCGTGGTCCTTCTTGACAGCCGCTATGTCAGCGGCGAGCTTGGCCAGCCGCTCGGACGACTGCGTGATCTCTTTCGATACTTTTTCGTATTCGGCGCGGCTCTGGTCCGGGTCGGGCGCCAGGTCGAGCGTGTTCTCGGCCCGCGCGACGCCGAGCGAAAGCGCGATCGTCGCCACGGCGATGCCGTAGCGCACGCGCCAGGAGCCCGTTCGTGATTTCCAGTCTTCAGACATTGAAGCCCAACTCTATGCGCGGCTTCGTTAACGAACCATCAACCATGTTCGAGCCCCGGCCGTCATCGACAAACCCCATGAGCCCAAACTGTCGATGAGCATTGGGGCAAAAATCCGGGCGGCTGGCATCAATTCGCCGACGGAGCCGACTTCATGAACGATGGTAGGGGTGACCGGAAAGGATCGTGGCCGCCCGGTAAAGCTGCTCGCCCAGCATCACGCGGACGAGCTGATGCGGCCAGGTCAGCGCGCCGAGCGACACCGTCAGATCAGCCAGGTCGCGCAGTGACTGGTCATGGCCGTCGGCGCCGCCAATGGCGATCACCAGCGCCTTGCGCCCGCCATCGCGCAGCGAACCTATGCGACCGGCGAAATCCTCGGAGGAAAGGTTCTTGCCGCGCTCATCCAGCAGCATCAGCGCCGTGCCCGGTTGCAAGTGCGTCTGCAGTTTCTGGCCTTCCTCGCGCCGGCGCTCATTGGCCGTCTGCGCGCGACCTTCGGCAATCTCGACGATCCCGGCGAATTCGAGGCCCACGGCAGGACCGCTCCTGGCAAAACGCTCGAAATAGCGGTCGGCCAACTGCTTCTCGGGGCCGGCTTTCATTCGGCCCACGGCATGAACCGTAATCTTCATCCCTGCCTCGAAGAGCCGCTGATGCATGTCGGACGACGACATGCATCAAGACGAATACGGCTCAGTGGAGGGTCTCCTCCTCGAGATCGGGCGCCTGCCACATCTTTTCGAGATTGTAGAAATCGCGGACCTCGGGACGGAAGACATGGACGATGATGTCGCCCGAATCGATCAGGACCCAGTCGGCGCCAGCCAGCCCCTCGACGCGTGCAGTGCCGAGCCCGGCATCCTTCAGCGCCTTGAGGAGATGATCGGCAACAGCCGAGACATGACGGTGCGATCGGCCCGACGCGACGACCATGTAGTCGCCGAGGCTCGATTTCCCCTGAATGTCGATTGAGACGATGTTTTCGGCCTTGGAGTCTTCCAGACTGGCAAGGACTGTCTTGATGGCGCGGGACACGGCGTCGTTTACGCTGATCCCGGCCGGCGAAGGCACGATGTCGGCCTTCTTCCGCAGTGCTGTTCTCAGTGTATTTCCTTTCGCAGCAAGAACAACCAAATCACCTCTGAAATCAGGTGACACTGCTTAGATAGGCAGAGTTAGGTTGCAGTTTCAAGACACCGCTCGCAAGCAGGCACCCGGCAGCGGCCGAATATCCGGCTTTTCGGGCCAGAAAATCGGAACCGCCTCGCCCCGCAGCGGTTATCGGCTCATCCACGAACCGGAATCCCGACATGCCGATCGATCCCCAGAACGCTCTCCTCACCGTGCAATCCGGCCTGGCGCAACTCAGCACGCTGATCGTCTCCTACTCGCTTTCGGCGGTCGGCGCCGTCATCCTGCTGGTCATCGGCTACATCGTCGCCGGCCTCGCCGAGCGTTCGATCTATGCCGGCCTCGGCCATATCAGCGGCTTCGACGAAACGCTCCGCCATTTCTTCTCGCAGGTCGTCCGCTACGCCATCCTGGGACTGGTCGTAATCATGGTTCTCGGCCAGTTCGGCGTGCAGACGGCTTCGATCATTGCCGCTATCGGTGCCGCCGGCCTGGCCATCGGCCTGGCGCTGCAAGGCACGCTGCAGAACATTGCCGCCGGCATCATGCTCCTGGCGCTGCGGCCGTTCCGCATCGGCGAATATGTCGAAGTCGGCGCGATATCCGGCACCGTCGAGGAGATCGGGCTGTTTGCCACAACGCTGAGGACGGTCGAAGGCGTCTACGTGCTTGCACCCAACTCGACCCTGTGGAACCAGCCGGTCCGCAATTTCACCCGCAACGGTGTGCGCCGCGGCGACATCACGCTCAGCATCGGCTCCTGGAACGACATCGATTTTGCGCAGAAGACCATGCTCGGTGTCGCCGCCGCCGACCGACGCGTCAGGCGGCAGCCGGCGCCGATCGCCTTTGTCGCGACTGTCGGCGACAGCACCGTCGCCATCACCCTGCGCTACTGGACGGCGGCTGCCGATTTCTTCGCCGCCCAGATCGACCTCACCAAGAGCGTCAAGCAGGCGTTCGATGCCGAAGGCCTTTCAATCCCGGCGCCGGCGCCGCAAGTGCCGCAGCCGGAGGCCTCAGCCACGCAGCAATAGAGCATTTGAACCCGGCCGGCAGATGGCCCTCAAAGCTCTCCGCGCCCGCGCTGATCTTCGGGCGCGAAGGCGAGATCGACAGGCAACGGCGCCTGCGCCGTCATTGGCGCGAAACTGCCGGTCTCGGTGGCGGGCACCGGCCGAACCATGACGACGCGCCAGAGAACGAACAGGCAGTAGGCTGTGGCAATGACGATTGCCACATAGATGAAGGCCTGCGTGCCGTAGACGGCGGAAAGTCCGGTCACAATGCCGGGTACGACGAAGCCGGACAGCGACCAGGCAAACAAAAGCGAGCTCGACAACGCCACCATGTCGTCCTTGCCGGCGCGGTCGCCGGCATGGGCGCTGGCAAGCGAATAGATCGATTCCGAGGCGCCGTCCCAGACCACATAGATGACGAGCAGCACCGCCAGCGCGCCGCCGTCGAAACCGAGGGCAAACAGGCCCGCCGCGGCGGCAAGCGCCGACGCCGCGATCAGCACAAAGCGCCGGTCGGTGCGGTCGGAAATCCAGCCGAGCGGAATCTGCAGGATCAGCGTGCCGACCGGCATTGCCGAAAGCAGCAAGGCGACGTCGGCCTGGCTGTAGCCCTTGGCCGTGGCATGGATCGGCGCAAAACCCGAGATCGTCATCGACAGGCCGCCGACGGCAAGCATACCGGCAACGCCGACCGGGGAGATCCGCCAGGCGCGGCCGAGCGCCACGGACGCCGCTTGCGGCGCCGGCGGCTGCGCAAGCCGCGTCAGCCCGACGGGAAGGATCGACAGCGCGGTGAAGGCAATGCCGATCAGCGGCGCGTCGGCCGCGCGGATATCGATCAACGCCAGCGTCGAGTAGCCGACGCCGAGCCCGGCGACGTAGGCAACGTAGAAGATAGCCATGACCCGGCCGCGGATGGCGTTGGCGACGACATCGTTCAGCCAGCTCTGCGCGACAATGAACAGGCCGCATATGGCAAAGCCGTAGAGTGCCCGTGCAGCGATCCATGGCAATGGGTGCGGCCCCGCGCCGACCGCGGCGTTGGACAGCACGATCAGCGCCGACAGCACCATGAACACGCGGGCATGGCCGACACGCCGCACCAGCGGCCCGGTCAGGATGCAGCCGGCGAGGCCGCCAGCCGAAAGGCCGGTGACGATCAGCCCCGCCCATGTCGGATCGAAGCCCTCGGCGCCGAGCCGGACTGGGATATAGGCGAACATCAGCCCATTGCCGACGGCGATCAGCGCCATCGACAAAAGGATGCTGGCAATGGCGATCGACGGCGCCGGCTGCCCTAGACCGTTCTTGTCCTGGTCGCGCTCGAGAATCGTCATGACCGAGGATCGCCCATCAAGCAGGTCAAGGCAGCGGCAAAAGCGACATCACCGGACTTGCCTTCCGCGCCGGTTCAGCCCTTTGCCACCTTGCGGATCGCGCTCGACGACAGCGACGAACGCGGGCCGTGGATGAAGGTCCAGGCCGGCGCCGTCATGCGGGCGAGCCGCGGTGCGTCGCCCTCGTCGACGCGGGCATAGTCGAAGGTCTTGGCGACCACCGACGACAGGAACGACAGCGTCGCGCCTGGCCGGTCGACCACCGCGATCGGGAACGTCATGACGATGCGGCGCCAGCGCTGCCAGCGGTGGAAGTCGCGAAGCGAGTCGGCGCCCATGATCCAGACAAAATCGACGCCCGGGTTACGCGCCTTGACCAGCGCCAGCGTGTCGGCGGTGAAGCGGACGCGGTGGGCCGCCTCGAATGCGGTGACCTTGATCTTCGGGTTCTTCGCGATCTTTTCGGATAGCTGCAGCCGCTCGGCCAGCGGCGCCAGGTCTCCGGCATTCTTGAGCGGATTGCCGGGCGTCACCATCCACCACAGCTGATCGAGCGCAAGGCGTCTGAGTGCGATCTCGGCGACCAGCGCATGGCCGGCATGCGGCGGGTTGAACGAACCGCCGAACAGCCCGACCGCCACGCCTTTCCCGGCATGCGGCATCTTGAGATAGCGGGAGGATATGGCATGTTCGGACAAGGCAAGCATGCGTCAGGCACCCCCCTCTGCCGCGCCGGGCATCTCCCCCTCAAGGGGGGAGATTGTCAGCTTCATCGCAGGCGCAAATCTTGCAACGCCGCCGATTGGCGAAATCAGAAATGACAGCCAATCTCCCCCCTTGAGGGGGAGATGTCCGGCAGGACAGAGGGGGGTGGCTGGGCGCACGCCTCTCAGGCTCGGACTGTGGACGGATTCAAGGCCTCACCTGTCCCGACCCGCGCACGCGATATTTGAACGAGGTCAGTTGCTCGACGCCGACCGGCCCGCGTGCATGCATCTTGCCGGTGGCGATGCCGATCTCGGCGCCCATGCCGAACTCGCCGCCATCGGCAAACTGGGTCGAGGCGTTGTGCAGAAGAATCGCCGAATCGACCTCGTTGAAGAACCGGTCGACCGCTGTGGCGTCCTCGGCGATGATCGCCTCGGTGTGATGCGAGGAAAACGTCTCGATATGCTCGATGGCGCCGCCAATGCCGTCGACCAGCTTCACCGCAATGATGGCATCGAGATACTCGGTCACCCAGTCTGCATCGGTCGCGGGCTGGGCATCGGCATAAAGCCTCAGCGCCTCGGCATCGGCATGGATCTCGCAGCCTGCCGCCCGCAAGGCCTCGAGGATCGGCACCAGGTGCGTGCCGGCGGCGGCACGGTCGACCAGCAGCGTCTCGGCAGCACCGCACACCCCGGTGCGCCGCATCTTGGCATTGACCGCGATCTTGACCGCCATGTCGAGATCAGCCGATCGGTCGATATAGAGATGGCAGATGCCCTCGAGATGCGCGAAGACCGGCACCCGCGCCTCGTTCTGCACACGCTCGACCAGGCTGCGGCCGCCGCGCGGAATGATGACCTCGAGATTGCCGGAAAGTCCTTTCAGCATTTCGCCGACGGCGGCGCGATCGGTAGTCGGCACCAATTGTATGGCATCCTCCGGCAGCCCGGCTGCCTTCAGCCCCTCGACCAGGCAGGCATGGATAGCGGCGGAAGAATTCGCCGAATCCGAGCCGCCGCGCAGGATCACCGGATTGCCCGCCTTGAGGCAGAGCGCGCCGGCATCGGCGGTCACGTTAGGCCGGCTCTCATAGATGACGCCGACGACACCGAGCGGCGTGCGCACCCGTTCGATATGCAACCCGTTCGGCCGGTCCCATGCGGCAATGACATCGCCGACCGGATCGCGTAACCCGGCGATCTCGCTGATACCGTCTGCCATGGCGCGGATGCGGGCGGGATCGAGCTTCAGCCGATCCATCGACGCTGCCGATAGGCCAGCCTCCCTGCCATTTCTGATGTCGATGGCATTGGCGTCGAGGATGTCCTGCTCATGCCGAAGGATCGCCTGAGCCATGCCGAACAGCGCCGCGTGCTTGCGCTCGGCCGCAGCGATGGCCAGCGGGCGGGCCGCGGCACGCGCGCGGCGGCCGATATCGGCCATCAGCGCCACGGTATCATCCCGGGATTTTTCATGCAGCGTCAGCATGGCTCATCCTCCGCTATGTAACCTGGTCACCGACTACTTGCTCGCCACCGGCATGGCTCACCACAAGATCGTCGCGGTGGATCATCGCCGAACGCGCCTCGTAGCCGAGCACGGTTTCGATCTCTGTCGTCCTCAGCCCAGCGATCCTTACGGCATCGGCGGCATCATAGGCAACCAGCCCGCGCGCGATCTCGCGGCCCTCGGGCGACAGGATCGCCACCGTGTCGCCACGCGCAAAATTGCCGCTGACCAGTTTGACCCCGGCCGGCAGCAGCGACTTGCCGGAGAGCAGCGCGCCGATGGCGCCGGCATCGACGGTCAGCCGGCCGGCCGGTTCGAGCTGCCCGGCGATCCAGGTCTTGTAGCCCTTGACCGGATTGGCGCTCGGCCGGAAGAAGGTGGCACGCTCGCCGCGCTCGATTGCCAGCAGCGGCGACAGCCGCGTGCCCGATGTGATGATCATGGCGGTGCCGGCGGCGGTCGCGATCTTGCCGGCGTCGAGCTTGGTGCGCATGCCGCCGCGCGACAATTCCGAAGCAGCGGCACCCGCCATCGCTTCGATGTCGGGGGTGATGCGGTCGACGACCTGAATGAATCGAGCTTGCGGGTCACGCGCCGGCGGTGCCGTGTAGAGCCCGTCAACGTCGGAGAGCAGCACCAAAAGGTCGGCGCCCATCATAGTGGCGACGCGCGCCGCCAGCCGGTCGTTGTCGCCATAGCGGATTTCGGAGGTGGCCACCGTATCGTTCTCGTTGATGACCGGCACCGCCTTCATCTTGAGCAGTGTCGAGATCGTCGCCCGCGCGTTGAGATAGCGGCGGCGCTCTTCGGTGTCGCCGAGCGTCAGCAGGATCTGGCCCGATTTCAAGCCATTCTTGCCGAGCGCATCCGACCAGGCGCCGGCCAGCGCGATTTGCCCGACGGCGGCCGCCGCCTGACTCTCCTCGAGCTTCAGCGCCCGCTTGCCGAGGCCGAGAATGGTGCGGCCAAGTGCAATCGCGCCCGAAGACACGACGAGAATTTCGGCGCCGCCATTGGCCAGCACGGCGATGTCGTCCGCAAGCGAGGCCAGCCAGTCGCGCTTCAGGCCCGTCGTGCGGTCGACAAGCAGCGCCGAGCCGATCTTGACGGCAATGCGCCGATAATTTTTCAGCGATTGCGCGGCCATGGCTATGTGTTCCAGCGCGTCTCGACCGGCGCAGCGACAGCCTCGCGTGCATCGGCCACCACAGCGATCAGCGCGCGCAGCACCGCCTCGACGCCTTCGCCGGTGACTGCCGAAAGCAGCATCGGCGCGCGGCCGGCGGCACGTTTCAGCGAGGCGGTCTTTTTCTTGCGTGCGTCGGCATCGAGTATGTCGACCTGGGAAAGCGCGACGATCTCGACCTTGTCGGTCAGGCCGTTGCCGTAGGCTTCGAGTTCGGCACGCACGGTCTTGTAGGCATTGGCCGGATTTTCTTCCTGCGCCGAGACAAGATGCAGAAGGACACGCGTGCGCTCGACATGGCCAAGGAAGCGGTCGCCGATGCCGACACCTTCATGCGCGCCTTCGATCAGGCCCGGAATATCGGCAATGACGAATTCGCGACCGTCGATGCGGGCCACGCCAAGGCCCGGATGCAGCGTGGTGAAGGGATAGTCGGCGATCTTCGGCTTGGCCGCGGTGACCGCCGCCAGGAAGGTCGACTTGCCGGCGTTGGGCAGCCCGACAAGGCCGGCATCGGCGATCAGCTTAAGCCTGAGCCAGATGTTGAGCTCTTCGCCCGGCAGTCCGGGATTGGCGCGGCGCGGCGCCTGGTTGGTCGAGGTCTTGAAGTGCTGGTTGCCGAAACCGCCATTGCCGCCCTTGGCCAACAGAAAGCGCTGGCCGACGACCGTCAGATCGCAGATCAGCGTCTCATTGTCCTCGGCAAAGACCTGTGTTCCGGCCGGCACTTTCAGCGTTACGTCGGCACCCTTGGCGCCGGTCATGTTGCGGCCCATGCCGTGCGTCCCGGTCTTGGCCTTGAAATGCTGCTGGTAGCGATAGTCGATCAGCGTGTTCAGCCCATCGACCGCCTCGACCCAGACATCGCCGCCGCGACCGCCGTCGCCGCCGTCCGGGCCGCCGAACTCGATGAACTTTTCGCGCCGGAACGACACCGAACCGGCGCCGCCGTCGCCGGAGCGGATGTAGACCTTGGCTTGATCGAGAAATTTCATCGGATTGTATGGTTTCTGCTATTGGCTTTGCGGGATTGCTCTAAACCAAGGCGGGTCGAAGGGCGAGGGCCGTTTTTGCTACTGTAACGTCGCGCGTAGCTCTGGACGCGTACCATTTGGTTGACCCTTGCCGAAAAATCGATCCTCGGCTTTCCAAGCGCGAGATGTCGGAATGAAGCTGGTAACTTACAATATCCACTACGGCGTCGGCCTCGACGCCCGCTATGATGTCGGCCGTATCGCCGATGCCGTGCGCGGCGCCGACGTGATCGCGCTGCAGGAGGTCACCCGCGCCAACCCGAAGAATGGCGGCCGCGACATGGTGGCCGACCTCGGCGAGGCGCTGCCCGACTATTTTGCCGTCTACGGCAGCAATTTCGAAGCCGACGCCGGCTCGCGCCTGGAGAACGGCCGCGCCATCACGACCACCTTCCAGCTCGGCAACATGGTGCTGTCGAGGACGCCGATCCATCTGTCGCGCAATCTCCTTTTGCCGCGCAGCCGCAGTGTCGAGGCGATGAACTTCCAGCGCGGCGCGCTGGAGGCGCTGATCGAAACGCCGCTTGGTCCGATCCGCTTCTATTCCACCCATCTCGACCACCGTAGCCCGGTTGAACGGCTGAGCCAGATCCGCTTTCTGCGCCAGCGTCTGTTGAAATACCCGCTCGAGGGCGGCGGGCTCTCCGGCGTCGCCGAGATCGGCTTGCCGGACCTGCCTTGTCCCGAAGCCTTCGTCGTCATGGGCGACTTCAACATGCTGGCCGGATCGCCGGAACATGTCGAACTCGCCGGCCAGCCTGACCATGAATTCGGCATGCCGGTGACCGCCGACCTCGCCATCGATGCTGCCACCCGCCTCGGCGCTGCCGGCGCCGATCTCGTCACCTGGGTCGACCCCAAGCGGCCGGGCGATACCAGCCGCTACAAGCGCATCGACTACATCTTCACCAGCGCCTCGCTTGCCAAATCGCTGAGGCGCCTGTGGGTCGACCGGCAAGCGGCCGGTTCGGATCACTTGCCGATCTGGCTCGAGATGACGTGAGCCGCATCCATCAAAAATGCACCCAGTTCCGCAGGCTGGTCCAGGTCTTGCGATCGAGGCGGTAGCGCTCGACCGGCACCTGACCGGCAACGATCGAATTCAGCATGCCCTGGCCGGCATACTGGAAGCCGCATTTGTGGATGACCCGGCGCGAGGCCGGATTGATAACCCGCGTCGAGGCGTGCAGCACCTGGATCGTGGTTCTCTGGAAGGCAAGGTCGACCAGTGCGTGCGCTGCCTCCGTCGCGTAGCCGCGTTTCCAGTACGGCTCGCCGATCCAGTAGCCGAGCTCCAGCCCACGATCCGTGGTGTTGAGCCCGGCACAGCCGACGAAGGTCTCGGTGCCGGCCAGCGTCAGCGCATAGGCGATTCCGGCCCGGCGCGATGCCGTCATGGCCAGGAAAGCGCGTGCCTCCGCCTCGCCATAGGGATGCGGCATGCGGGCCAGCATTTCCGCGACATGGCGGTTGTCGGCGAGCGCCACCAATTGCTCGATGTCGCTCTCACGCGGGGCACGCATAACCAGCCGCTCGGTGACCAGGACCGGGCAATCTATCGTGTAACTTTCGTCGTCTGTCGCTTCCGCTTCGGCAACCATATCAAAGTCCTCCAGGCACAAGAAAAAGGGGAGATGGAAACCCATCTCCCCTGATCCATTTCCTGGCTTGGCCAGACACCGGTTCCCGAGATGGGTGCCGGTGTTCTCGTGCGGAACCGGCTACTCCGCTGCTTTCGTCATCGGGTTCACCGATACGTAGGTTCGGCCATTGGCTTTTTTGTTGAAGGTGACTGCGCCAGCTTCGAGCGCAAACAGCGTGTGGTCCGTGCCAATGCCGACATTGGTGCCGGGATGCCACGTCGTGCCACGCTGACGAATGATGATGTTGCCCGGAATCACGGCTTCGCCGCCGAACTTCTTCACGCCGAGCCGCTTGGAATGGGAGTCGCGACCATTGCGCGACGATCCGCCAGCTTTCTTGTGTGCCATCTAACTACTCCGATGCGCCGCGAGGCGCCTAAACGATCTTATGAACGCGTTCGCGTTCCGTTTCAAGTCCGATCCGGCGACGATTGCGCCGGTTCGTTCTACTTCTTCGCCAATTCCTTGGCCTGCTCGCGCCAGTCCTTGATCTGGTCGGCGCTGAACGGCATGTGCTCGTCGATCTTGGCGACGTCCTTGTCGGACAGCTTGGCGATCTGGGCAAAGGTGGTGATGCCCTGTTCGTTGAGCTGGCCGGCGGCGACCGGGCCGATGCCCTTGATCACGGTCAGGTCGTCCGGCTCGCCCTTCGGCGCCTTGAACAACGGCGCGGCGGCTTCGGCAGCCTTGTCCACGGTCGTCTCGGCCTTGGCTTCCTTCTTCGGCGCAGCCTCTGCCTTCGCTGCTGCCTTCGGCGCGGCTTCAGCCTTCGCCTCGGTCTTGGCTGCAACTTCGGCCTTCGCTTCGGTCTTGGCGGCGGCCTTCTTCGCCGGCTTGGCGCCACCCAGCAGGATTTCGGCAATCCTGACGGTGGTCAAAAGCTGGCGATGGCCGATCTTGCGGCGCGAATTCTGCCGGCGGCGCTTCTTGAAGGCGATGACCGTGCGGTTCTTGCCTTGCTCGACGACTTCGGCGGTGACCATCGCACCATCCACGAACGGCGCGCCGAACGTGACGTTTTCGCCTTCGCCATGCGCGAGCACATTACCGATCTCGACGATGTCGCCGACATTGGCTTCGAGTTTTTCGATCTTCAGGAGATCGTTGGCGGCAACGCGATACTGCTTGCCGCCCGTTTTGATGACTGCGAACATTTTTTGCCTTTCGCTGTTCGGTCGGCCTTGATGAACCGCTTCAGGCGGTTCGGCCGTCTTTTTGTCAGTCTGCGGGTTCAAAAAACAAGCGGCGCGGAAGATCCCTCCACGCCGATTGCGCGCTGTCCCTAACCGAAGGTTCGGCTTGAGTCAAGGCAAGCGCCGCGGGCAAGCTGCGAATGGGTTGAGCCCAGTCCTAGCAAATATCGAGCAGCGGCTGCCGGAGGCTCGAAGGAAGCACGGACAGAAGCTGCGGCGCCGGGGCAGATTGGCCCTTGTAACCTGCCTGTCCAGCCGTTATCTAGTGCGCCGCGCCGGCAACGGCGGACCATGACCGCGGAGAGGTGGCAGAGTGGTCGAATGCACCGCACTCGAAATGCGGCATGGGTGCAAGCCCATCGGGGGTTCGAATCCCTCCCTCTCCGCCACATTTCACCTCTCAAATTTTCACCTAACTGATTGAATTTACTCGCTAATTCGCCGTTTTGGTTTGCGCCACCGGGCGACTATTTGCACTTTTAGCTCTGGTTTTAGCTCTAGAATCTGCTCTGGTTTCTGGCGGAGAAAGGTCCGCCGGTGGCTCTTGTAGGAGTATGGGCAAACAAATCAAACTCAGGCGGCGCGGTAGGGGCGGCACGCTCTATGTCGTCCGCGATGTCACGGCGCGCAGGTTGGGTGCAAAGCCACCGGCTTCATGTGCTGGCGTGAGGCAGACGGCATGCCCTTGTGGTCGGTCGATATCAGGTTGAGTTGATGCCTGCTGAGGTGGAAAGTTGACGACCAATTCACTAGCTTCCGGCATAACCAAAGGATCGAGCACAGATGTGGGGTGGCCTTCGAATTTTATTCGATATTGCACCGTGGTTTGTGCTGGCTCTGATTTTTGCAGTTGTGGTCGTAACGATTGTTCGCCGCATGCGCCATTGAAGGGCGGGCGGTAGCGGGCGCGGTCGATTACCGGGGCGATAGGCATTCGCGGACGCCGGAGGCTCCAGCCAGCAGCGTTTCAAGGTTAAGTGCAGATTTCGGGACAATTTCTCAGCCCGAAGGTGAGGTCGGTGAGGTCTGGTTCCCTTACGCAAGTGACGCGAAAAAAACTCGTTGTCCGGAGAGACGGTGAGAACCAGCTACCCAACACATGATGATTTTTTTGGGTGACTATGCCCGACAGAAGCAGACCTCACCGACCTCACTCACCAGCCTCGATGGGCACCTCGTAGAAGCACCACCGGGCACCGTCCTTCTGCCGTTTACCCTTCACAAGTTCGACCCAAATCGTTTCATCCGTTCCCGATTTCGTGAGGGTGTAGGTGTCGAGAATTGCCAATGTAGCGAGCAACGGCCCTCTCGTCTCACGTCTCCGAACACGTCATCGATCTTGAGACATCCATACTGGAGGGCTCCGTTGTCGTAGGCGATGTTATCTGCTGCCGCCTTCACGTCCTTCAGCAGCTTGCGCAGAGCCGGGTCGTCAAAGATTTCCACTGCCTTATCCTTGGCCGCCTCTCGCGCCTTGCGCTGCTCCAGCTCCGGCGCGTCCTGGCCCACGCGGGCTGCAAGCGCATCCGGGTCGACGGCATCGAGTAGGCGCCCTGCCAAACCCGCGAGATCGACGCCGCCCGTCACTTTTGTGATTGCCGCGCGATCCTTGTCGCTGATCCTTTGGTCAAGAGCGGCCAGACGGGCCGCAAGGGTTGCGAAGGCGTCATCGTCCCGCCGTCCGGCGGCGATCTCGTCGATCAGCCGATCGAATCCTATGACCCGGTCACGATCGAGAGGTTGCGATACCGTCTTGAGGCTTTCGGAAACGCCAACCGCGTCGACCAGTACGAAACGCGTCTTTGCTTCGGCGTCCGGAGTGACCTCGCGCAGTTTCTCCGGCGATATCGTGCGGGCGCCACGTCCTTTCATCTGCTCGAAATAAAGCTCCGAACGGACATCTCGAAGGAAGATCAGCGCCTCGATCGGCTTGACGTCCGTTCCTGTCGCGATCATGTCGACGGTGACGGCGATGCGCGGGTTGTAGTCGTTGCGGAAGGCGCGGATCAGCTGTTCGGGATCGGCGCCGTCAGTCTTGTAGGTGATCTTCCTCGCGAAGTCGTTTCCCTTGCCGAACACCTCCCGGACCAGCCCAACAATCTCCTCGGCGTGGTGGTCGTCCTTGGCAAATATCAGAGTTTTCGGAACCTCGTGACGGCCGGGGAATAGTTCGGTGAAGAGTGTGTCACGAAAGGATTCGAGAACCGTGCGGATCTGGTTCGGGACCAGGACAGTCCGGTCGATCTGGTCCGGCGTGTATGCGAAATCTTCCGACAGGGTCTCGTAGCGTTCGGCTCGCGTTCGCTTATCGCGTAGCCTGCCTTCACGGTCGACCCGCGTTCACCGATTTCCGTCCGGATGCGGAAGATTTCGAAGCCGACATTGACGCCGTCGACCACCGACCGCTCATAGGGATACTGAGCCACGAGGTTCTTGTTGAAGAAGCCGAGCGTGTGAAGCGAGGGAGTGGCGGTGAGACCGACCGTGAAGGCATCGAAGTATTCGAGCACTTGCCGCCACGTGCCATAGATTGACCGGTGGCATTCGTCGGTGATGACCAGATCGAAGCTCTCGATCGGTATCAAGGGATTGTAGCTGATCAGGCGCTCGGTCGCCGGGCCAGACTGCTCGAAGGACGAAATCTCTTCGGCCTCTTCCGCAAGCTCCTTGCCGGTCAGCACTGAGTAGATGCGCTGAATAGTCGCGACCACTACCTGTGAATCCTTGTCCAGCCCCGCCGCGCCGAGCTTCTGGACGTTGTAGATCTCCGAGAATGATCTGCCTGTTCCCGGCGGGCGGTAAGCGAGAAACTCGTCCCGGGTCTGGCGGACCAGGTTCGCGCGGTCCGCCAGGAATAGGATGCGCCGGAAGCCGGCACGCGCCAGCAGCCGATAGCTCAGCGTGCAGGCAGTGAATGTCTTCCCGGCCCCCGTCGCCATCTGAACGAGCGCTCGCCGTTTGTTCGCCGCCAGCGACTGCTCAAGTGCAGTTACGGCGTCTACTTGACAGGTGCGCAAGCCAGTTGGATCGACCGGTGGCATTGACTGCAGCCGGGCACGAAGCGTCGCGGAATCCTTGATCCAGCGGTCAAGGGTCTCCGGACGGTGAAACGAAAAGACGATACGTGATGTGGAATCCGGATCGGCGTGGTCCCGGAAAAGCGTTTCCGAGGAGGAGGCAACATACTCGCAACGTACGTGTCCATCCGACCGCACCAGATGGCTTGGCGCGCCCGCCATGTACCGTGCCGCCTGCTCGGCGAAACCTGAAAGCGTCGATCCTTCCGGCTTGGCTTCCACGACGCCGCACAGGATTCGTCCGACAAACAGGGCATAGTCGACGGGACCGGTAGCGGTCTGGAATTCCCGGACAGCGACGCCAACGCCCGCTCCCAGGTTCATCTCGTCGCGAGTCTGCACCACCCATCCGCACAGCAACAGGCGCCGATCAATCTGGGATCGCGCCCTGTCTTCCGGATGAAATGCCCCCTCGTTCATTCGCGCACACTATGATGTGCAACCCTTCGGCGAAAGCCCGTTAGACGTTCGAAATGTTTCAACTGACTGTCTCACGGCGACTCTTCTACCGTGCGGGACTTAACAATCAGCTTTGCCGGCCAGCGGCTTTCCCTTCAGTCAAGCGTCCTGTTCTCGACGCAAAGGCAGGTTTAGCGGTTAGCTCAGGCCTCGAAGATTTCACCCCTACACAGACTTTGTTGGCGGACGGCTCAATTGCGCCGATAGTGTTGAAAAGTCCGCCACCGAGGCCGTAGGGCTGCGCGGATAGAATTTCGTTCCGCAAATGAATTGCCTGTGAATCTTGATTCCAGCAGTACGCCCAGCGAGAAATGCCTTTCTACTTCAGAGGTATGCCCTCCGGAGCACCAGACTTTTTCAACAAAATCCGCCAGGAGCGGTCATTGCCGAGCAGATACTCTAAGGTCGCGTTCTGGTCGAAATGGGCCGAGAGCAGACCGGCAGCTTCGCCGCGATATTCAACAGCGGACATTCAGGTTGGTGTGGGCATCGTCGTGACCTGACCCAAAGCCGCCCTTCATGAGCCCATTTCGCTGCCCGATAGCTGACATTCACCGCGACCAGCATTCCTGACCCTTTCGGGACCTTCCGAGGCCGATTTTCCTTCCCGGAACCAGACGTTAAGCGCAACCAGTACTGATGACCCTGTGCAGACCTTTGCGTCGATGACTCGGCCCGGCCGCAGTAAACTCGAAGTGGCCATTCTGAACCGCGCAAACAGTCTCCCTGACAGCGAGGTGCTGGCGGGACGTTTGGCGGAGTAAGTTTTGCGCTCGCAACCAACGCAAATTGGGCGTACCGTGGCATATCGTCGGTTGCTAATACTGGGCCGGCGACTGAGAGCGCAAGACTCCCGCATCAAGACTCTGGGCGCGCTCGTAATTCGCTGTGTTCGGCGCGCTCACAAGACTGTCTGTCACTGCCGGAACCTCTTTTGCTCGGTTCCGGCCAGAATTGCCATTTGCGATTCGGAAGAGGAGCGTTCGGATGCAGATCATGCAAACCCGCCGCCGATTCCTGGCCGGCGCTGCAGCGGTAAGCGCTGCCGGTATTGTCGGTCTTCCGGAGTCGCTTCACGCGGAACCGCCGCTGGAAACGACCACGGTTCGGCTGCCGCGGTGGGTTGGTGGTTCCTACTGCTGGGCCGGCGCGTACATCGCCGGAGAACTGATGCGCGCAGATGGCTTCACCGACGTTCGCTACGTAGAAGCCGACAGAAGCGTCGACCAATCGGAGTGGATCGCACGCGGTGAGACGGATTTCTCGGTCAACTTTCCGCCGAACCAAATCGCGTCGATCGATGCCGGCGTGCCGATCAAGGTGCTAACCGGGTTGCACTCGGGATGCCTCGAACTGATCGCCAAGGAGAGCATCCGCAGCGTCACGGATCTGCGGGGCAAGAGGGTGGGCGTTGATGGTTTCAACAACTCGCGACACGTGTGGCTGTCCCTCATGTCCGGCTATGTCGGGCTCGATCCCGTCAACGATATCCAGTGGGTCTTGACTGAGGGCGTCAAGCCCACGGAACTCTTCGTCCAAGGGAAGATCGACGCATTCCTCGGCACGCCGCCCCAGCCGCAGGAGCTGCGCGCCAAGAAGATCGGCCACACCATCCTCAACAATGCCGTCGACCGCCCATGGTCACAGTATTTCTGCTGCATGATCTCCGCGACGTCGGACTACGTGAATAGGTACCCGGTGGCGACCAAGCGGGTCTTGCGATCCATCCTCAAGGCCGCTGACCTCTGCGTGTCGAATCCGCAGCGGGTGGCTCGGCAGATGGTCGATCGCGATTTCGTCCCATCGTATGACTACGCGCTCCAAACGCTGAAGGATATCCGGTACGACCGGTGGCGGGAATTCGATCCTGAAGACTCCCTGCGGTTCTACACACTCCGCATGCAGGAGACGGGCATGATCAAATCGAGCCCGCAACAGATCATCGCCGACGGAACGGACTGGCGCTTCCTCGACGAGTTGAAGCGTGAGCTGAAAACCTGATCCCATTTGTCTCAAGGGGAGACGTGGACATGGAAATCATCCAGAGCCGCCGGCGCTTCCTGGCCGGCCTTTCGGCAGCCGGCGCCGCGAGCCTAGTCGGGGTCCAGCAATCGCTCCCCTCAGAGCCACCGCCGGAAACGACTAGCGTCCGCAGGCGAGCCGCTGCGGAGCCACCGCCTGAGACGACGCGGATCCGGCTCGTCCGGATTCCCAGCATCTGTCAGGCCCCCCAGTATGTAGCCGAAGAACTGCTGCGCAGCGAAGGGTTCACTGAGGTGCACTACCTCCAAAAAGAGGGGACCGCAGACATCGCGCCGGCCCTCGCCTCTGGTGAAGCCGACCTCAGTGCGCATTTCGCCGCCCCGCTCCTTCTCAGCCTGGAAGCGGGGGATCCCATCGTCATCCTGGCAGGACTCCACGTCGGCTGCTTTGAGCTGTTCGGCACCGATCGCATCCAGTCGATCCGCGACCTCAAGGGGAAGACCGTGGCCGTGCCAGCGCTAGATTCCAGCCGATACGTCTTTCTCGCCGCTATGACGGCTTATGTAGGCCTGGACCTCCATAAGGACATACACTTCGTCACGCATCCGGGACCCGAGTCCATCCGGCTCCTAAGTGAGGGGAAGATCGATGCCTACCTAGGCTTTCCCCCCGAACCGCAGGAGATGCGGGAGCGGCAGATCGGCCATGTGGTGATTAGCAGCACCGTGGACCGGCCCTGGTCGCAATACTTCTGCTGCATGCTGGCTGGGAACCGGGAGTTCGTCCGCACGTATCCGGTGGCCACCAAACGCGCCCTCCGCGCCATCTTGAAAGCGGCGGATTTCTGCGCCAGCGAGCCGGAGCAGTCCGCGCAGTACTTGGTGGAGCAGGGCTATACTAGGCGCTATGACCATGCCCTCCAGGTCATAAAGGGGCTCCCCTACGGTTGGCGTGGGTATAGCGCTGAGGACACCCTGCGCTTCTACGCCTTGCGCCTCCACGAGGTCGGGATGCTCAAGAGCACCCCCCAGAAGCTCTTGGCCCAAGGCACCGACTGGCGCTTCTTCAGCGAACTGAAGGAGGAGTTGAAGACGTAGGCAATCGCCATCATGCCGTGCGCCCTATCGAGGGAAGGAGTGGCTTATGCAGATCATCCAGAACCGCCGCCGTTTCCTAGCCGGCGCTGCGTCAGCCGGCGCCGCGGGCCTTATCGGCACCTCTACGCAAGCCTGGGCTGAGCCGCTGCCGGAGACCACCTCGGTCCGCCTGCCGCGGTACATCGGCGGCGCCTATTGCTGGGCGGGCCTGTACCTCGCCGGAGAGATGCTGCGCGCCGAGGGATTCACCGATGTCCGCTATGTGCAAGGTGACAAGAAGGTTGATCATTCCGCGTGGATCGCAAACGGCGAGACGGATTTCAGTGTGAACTATGTGCCGATTCATCTGGCGTCGATCGATGCAGGAGTGCCGATCAGGGTACTAAGCGGACTGCACTCCGGGTGCCTCGAACTGATCGCCAACGACAGCGTCAAAGGCGTCTCGGACCTGCGTGGAAAGCGGGTTGGGGTCTTTACGCTTGATTCGCCGCAACACGTGTTGGTTTCTCTGATGGCCGCCTATGTTGGGCTCGATCCCGTCAACGACATCGAATGGGTCATCGAAGAGCACAATTTTGCGGAAGGCTTCGTCGAAGGAAAGTACGATGCAGTGCTCGGCCAACCGCCCCGCACGCAGGAACTTCGCTCCAGGAAAGTAGGCCACACAATCCTCAACTCGACCACCGACCCGCCGTGGTCGCAGCACTTCTGCTGCATGATTTCCGCGACTGCGGATTATGTAGACAGATACCCGGCGGCGACAAAGCGCGTCCTGCGGTCCATCCTCAAGGGCGCCGACCTCTGTGTCTCAGATCCGTCATGGACTGCAGGGCAGCTGGTCGATCGAGGTTTCGTCCCCAGCTACGAACTCGCGCTGCAAACGCTTGGCGACCTCCGGTACGACAGATGGCGGGATTTCGATGCCGAAGCCTCGATGCGCTTCTACGCGCTGCGCATGTACGAAACGGGCATGATCAAGTCGAGCCCGCAAGAGATAATCGCCACCGGAACGGATTGGCGCTTTCTCTATCAACTAAAGCAGGAGTTGAAGACGTAGGCAATCGCCGAACGTCGTGTCCCATCAGGGAAGGAAAGGCTTATGCAGATCATCCAGAACCGCCGCCGTTTCCTCACAGGCCTGTCCGCGCTCGCAGGTGTGGGTCTTGCAAAGGGCCGCAACGCGGCCGCCGCCGAAGCGGCACCTGAAACCACAATCGCCCGCTTTGCGGCGGCGCCCGGTATCTGCATTGCTCCGCAGTACGTCGCCGAGGATCTGATCCGCGCAGAGGGGTTCTCAGATTTCGGCTTCGTGGCCGCCGAAGCTGGTATCGCCCAGACCGAGATGCTGGCGCGCGGCGACATCGACTTCGGCATTGACTTTGCCACGGCCCTAATCATTCCAGTCGACACTGGCGCCCCGATCAAGGTGATCTCCGGAGTGCATGTCGGCTGCTACGAGTTGTTCGGACGCGAGGACATCAAGAGCATCGCGGATCTCAAGGGCCGCAAAGTCGGCGTCGGCGGCAATCTATCGTCGGATCCGCATATCTTCGTCAGTGCCATGGCGACCTATGTCGGCCTCGATCCGCAACGCGACATCGAATGGATCGTCGGCGAGGCAAAGCCGGCGGAGCTCTTCGCCGAGGGCAAGGTCGACGCCTTCCTGGCTTTTCCGCCTGAGGCTCAAGACCTCCGCGCCCGCAAAGTCGGCCACGTCATCCTCGACAGTTCCAAGGACCGGCCGTGGTCGCAATATTACTGCTGCATGCTGGCGGTCAACGCTGCGTATGCCGAGAAAAATCCAGCTGCCACCAAGCGCGTCATCCGGGCCATCATCAAATCGGCCGACATCTGCGCGGCCGAACCGGAACGGGTGGCACGCCTCCTGGTGGATGGCGGACACACCGAACAATACGACTACGCCGTGCAGTCGCTCCGCGAGCTCCCATACTCTGATTGGCGCGACTTCGATCCCGAGGACACGATGAGGTTCTTCTCGCTGCGGCTGCATGAAGCCGGGATTGTCAAGTCGAACCCAAACGAGATCATCGCGAACGGCACGGATTGGCGCTTTTTCAACGAGGTCAAGCGCGAGATGAAAACGTGAGCGAGTGGGCGGCGCGCATCTTGCTGCTGGCGCTGATGGCCGGGCCGGCACACGCGCACGACGCGCCGCACGACGAGCGCCTGCCGACGATCGGACAGGCGCCGGACTTTACCTTGGTATCGCAGGACGGTGTGCGTGTGTCGCTGCACGACTTTCGCGGCAAGGTGGTCGCCGTTTCATTCATCTATACGTACTGTACCGACGTCTGCCCCATGCTGACCGCCCATATGGCCAGCGTGCAGGAAAAGTTGGGTAGTGCATTCGGACCGAAAATCGCCTTCGTTTCGATCACCGTCGACCCGGAGCGCGACACGCCCGATGTTTTGAAGGAATATGCGCAGAATTTTGGCGCCGATCTGAAGGGCTGGTCGTTTCTTACCGGTGATCCGGCGATTGTCCATGAGGTTGGACGGAAATACGGGGTCATCGCGAAGAAGGCGGCGAACGGAGATGTCGACCATACCTTGTTGACGTCGCTCGTGGACCCCGGTGGCATCTTGCGAGTACAGTATCTTGGTGTCCGGTTCGACCTGGAGGAGTTCCGGGATGACCTTCTCAGCCTCTTGGACGAATCCAAATAGCATAACGAACCGGCTCGTTGGCTGGGTTGCCCGGCTGCCGGCGCGCGTCCAGACCAAGCTCTTGATCGCGTTCCTGTCGATTGTCGGCCTGCTGATCGTGCTCGGGGCCGTCGGGTTGCAGGTGCTGAGTGGGGTCAATGATCAAACAAACGAGCTGATCAAGTTGCAGCGCCGGATAGCAGCCTATCGCCAGGTCCAGCACGATACGACCACCCAGCTCTACGGCATCTCCACCGCCCTTTTGCTTCAGGACGACCGGATGCTGGATGCGGCGCTGCGCCAGCTCAACCAGTTCGGCTACGACCTCGACCGCATGGAGTTCGTCGCCAAAGCCGAGGTGGAAGTGCTTGGCCAGGTCAGGCAAGAGTACGAACGGCTGACGGCCGGGGTGACGCACGTGGCAGAGCTCGTCCGCGCCGGCCGCACTGAGGAGGCGCGCAAGGTTCAGCTTGATGAAATCATACCGTCGGCTGATAGCCTCGAGCGGCTGACAAACCAGCTGGTCAACATGGCCGAGGCCGACATGGTAGTGGCCATCGAAACGACCGAGGGTGCGTACGGCACGTCCAGACTGATCGTGGTCTCGTTTGCTGTGGGCAGTATCCTGCTGGCGTTGGGGCTCGGCTACATCATCTCCTGGTCGTTGATCGAACCGGTCAAGAAGATCGAGACGCGCCTCAGCCAGATAGCGGCCGGCGACTTCGCCCAACAGGTTGCCGTCGCCAATCGCGACGAACTTGGAGTGCTCGCCGCTAACGTCAACCAGACCTCCGACCAGCTGGGGCGCCTGTATCAGGAGATTGAGACACGCACCCAGCAGCTCGACGAAGCCCTTCAGCAGCAGACAGCCACTGCAGACGTTCTGAAGGTCATCAGCCGCTCTACCTTCGATCTGCAGGTCGTGCTCGATACGTTGGTGGAATCGGCTGTCAGGCTCTGCCGTGCCGACAAGGGTGGTATCGTGCAGTTGCTGGATGGCGTATTCCGCTATGTGTCGACGCATGGCTACCCGCCCAGTTTCCGTGCTTATGTCGACGCCAATCCACTTCCCGCGCTCGCCGCAGGCCGAGGCTCCGCCGTAGGGCGCGTAATCGAAGAACGGCGGATCGTGCAAATCGAAGACGTGACCGCTGATCCGGACTACCGCGTTGCCTTGATCGCTGAGGCAGGCGGATTCCGCACCGTCCTCGCTGCCCCGCTGTCGCGGGAAGGTGATCTCGTTGGCGTATTCGTCATGACGAGGGTTGAGCCGCAACCTTTCAATCTCAAGGAGATCGCGCTCGTCGAGACATTTGCCGACCAGGCGGTGATCGCCATCGAGAATGCGCGGCTCTTCGAGGCGGTGCAGTCACGGACGCGCGAGCTTGCCGCGTCTGTTGGTGAGCTCGAGGCGCTTGGTGAAGTGAGCAAGGCGGTCAATTCGACGCTGGATCTCGACACGGTGCTGAAAACGATCGTCGCCAAAGCGGTCCAGTTGTCGGAGACGGATGCTGGCACCATCTACGTGTTCAGCAGCACGCGGCAGCAATTCCGTCCGCGCGCAAACTTCGGTATGAGCGATGAGCTTATAGCCGCAGTCTCACACCAGACGATCGGGCTGGCCGACATGGGGATCGGCGACGCACCCGAGCGCTGCATGCCGGTGCAGTTTCCCGACCTCAGCGAGGAGGCCTCATCCTTCCTTGTAAGAAAGACGATCGTCGAAGCCGGATATCGCGGTATCCTGATCGTTCCGCTGCTGAGGCCCAACAAGATCGTCGGTGCACTGGTCGTCAGGCGCTACAAGCCAGGTGCCTTCCATGAGCAAGTTGTCCACCTGCTGGAGACCTTCGCAGCCCAATCGGTGCTCGCGATCCAGAATGCCAAGCTGTTCCGTGAGATCGAGGAGAAAAGCCGGGAGCTGGAGGCAGCTAGCCGCCACAAGTCCCAGTTCCTCGCGAATATGAGCCACGAACTCAGGACACCGCTCAATTCGGTCTTGGGTTTCACAGAGCTGCTGGTCGACGGCATCTACGGCGAACTCCCGGACAAGGCAAAGACGACCGTCGCGCGCGTGCAGGCAAACGGTCGTCACCTCCTCGGGCTCATCAACGACGTACTCGACCTTTCCAAGATCGAAGCCGGCCAGCTCACACTGGCGATCGAGGACTACTCCGTCGCGCAGATTGTTCGATCGACAGTTACGGCTGTAGAGCCGCTGGCACGAGCGAAGGGTCTTGAGCTTTCAACGACTGTTGCCGAGAACCTTCCAATCGGCCGCGGGGACGAACGCCGTTTGACGCAGGTCCTGCTCAATCTTGCAGGCAACGCCGTCAAGTTCACCGAAACGGGTGCGGTCGACATTCTTGCCGATGCGGTCGACGGGCACTTCGAGATGACCGTCCGAGACACCGGTCCCGGCATCGCGTCCAAGGACCAGGCTCTCATCTTCGAAGAATTCCAGCAGGTCGACAACAGCAGTACCAGGCAGAAGGGCGGTACGGGTCTTGGCCTGGCGATCTCGAAGCGCATCGTCGAAATGCATGGCGGAACCATAGACGTCGAGTCCGTGATCGGGTCAGGGTCGACATTCCGTCTCAAGGTACCAATCCGGGTGAATGAGGACGTGAGGGCCGCATGAGCAAACGAATCCTGATGGTGGAAGACACCGAGGACAACCGCCAGATCATCCGCGATCTCATTGCTACCACCGAATACGAACTGATCGAGGCGGCGGACGGCGCCGCCGGCATCGCTGCAGCCGGAGCGCACAGGCCAGACCTGATCCTTATGGACATTCAGCTCCCGGTGATCGACGGGTATGAAGCGGCCCGCCGCATCAAGGCCGACCCGGCGCTCCGGCACATTCCGATTATCGCCGTCACCTCCTACGCGTTGTCGGGCGACGAGGCGAAAGCCCTTGCTGCTGGGTGCGATGGTTACATTGCCAAGCCCTTCAGTCCGCGCCAGCTGCTTTCCGAGATTCGCGGGTTCCTTTCTTGAGGGAGGCAGCGCTTTGCACGATCCGCCTCGCATTCTCGCGGTCGACGATACTCCGGAAAACCTCGAGATCCTGCGCATGCGCCTCGAGGCGAATGGCTACGAAGTTGCAACCGCCGCCGATGGGGAAGAGGGGCTTGCGAAAGCCCGCGAACTCACGCCGGATCTGATCCTGCTCGACATCATGATGCCGAAGCTCGACGGCATCAGTGTGGTACGCATGCTCAAGCACGATCAATCGCTGCGGTCGATCCCCGTTATTCTGGTCACCGCGAAAGCCGACACGCGCGACGTGGTCGATGGGCTGGACGCCGGTGGCGACGACTATCTGACAAAGCCCTTCGAGCACAGGGCGCTGTTAGCGCGGGTGCGCTCGATGCTGCGTCAGAAGGCGCTTCACGACACTGTCGCGAGCCAAGCCAAACGCCTTGAGGACCAAGCCGCGCAACTTTCCGACTGGAACCGCTCGCTCGAGCAAACCGTGGCCGACCAGGTGACGGAGCTCGAGCGAATGGCGCGGCTTAGGCGGTTCCTGCCCGAACAGGTCGCCGACCTCATCGTTGCGGCGGGCAATGGAGATGCGCTCTTGCAGAGCCACCGTCGCGAGGTGACCGTTGTCTTTTGCGATTTGCGCGGCTTTACTGCCTTCGCAGAGACCGCCGAACCCGAAGAAGTCATGACCGTTCTTGCCGAGTATCATTCCTGTCTTGGTGAACAAATTGTCCGCCACGAGGGGACTCTCGAGCGGTTCGTGGGCGACGGTATCGTCGTGGTTTTCAACGATCCACTGGCATGCGCCGACCACAGCGAGAGAGCTGTCTCAATGGCTGCTGCAATGCGCGACGCGATTGACGAGCATTCAGAGCGATGGCGCAAGCGCGACTATTTGCTTGGCTTTGGGATCGGCATTGCCAGGGGCCACGCAACCATCGGGCGCATCGGTTTTGATCAGCGCTCGGACTATGCCGTCATCGGCACTGTGTCGAACCATGCCGCCCGATTGTGCGAGGAGGCCAAATCGCGCCAGATTCTTGTTAGCCAACGGGTCCTCGGCGCTGTCGAGTCGCTGGTCGAATCCGTTCTTGTTGGCGAACTGACGCTGAAGGGTTTTCGCCGCCCGATGCCTGCCTATGAAATCGTGCGGTGGATCGGTCGGCCAAGCTAGAAGGGCGGGCCGCCGCTCAGACCACGGTCATAACGTCTAATAGCCATCGCAACCTTACCCGCCAAATCGTCCTTGTTGCGCCAATATTTAACGAGCTTCTTTTCATACAGCTTTCGGAATCTCTCGAGTTTGGCCTTTTTCTCGAACTCGACCTTTTCCGCGGCCCACGTCTTGCGAGCACCGCCTTCGAGCAAAAACGCCACGGTAGGCACGCCTTGGGCGACGGTGTACTCGTACTCCATCTGGGTGTAGCTCTTACCCTTCAACTCTGAGCCGTACCGCTCCGCTACGATGAGTACGTAGTAGTCGCTGTCATCGATGCGCCGCTTAATGTAATCCCATTGAGTGTCGTCGCTGGCTTGGAATGCCTCCATCCCCACAGGAATATGCCCGAGGGTTAAGAACGGCCTCGATGACCGACCGTCTTTCGTCCACCAAATCGGCATAGGTCGAGCTGACGAAGATTTGGTATTTAACGTCCATGCGGCTTCACCCTTCGATCCGCCCTTGTAAGTCTGCAAGCAGGCTGGGGATAACGTTCCGTGCCCGCATCAAGAAGCCGAGTCATGATTCTTGCAAGGGGTGAAGCGATCAAAGCCCGACCCGCGCGCTGGCACGCTAGGTTGCCCGGTTTGCCGGAAGGAATAATCACTTGCGGCGAGGAGTATGAAACGTGCGGTGCCCCCCGCCGCAGCGACAGCCTTCGCTATTCCTTCTTGTCGACCAGCGCCCGTAGTGCCGAGACGTCATGCAGCAATAACCTGCTGCCGCGCTTTTCGATCAGGCCTCTCTTGGCGAGGTCGCTCATTTCGCGCGAGACCGCTTCCCTGTGCGTGCTCATCGTTGCCGCCAGCTCGGAATGCGTCGGTGCCGGGC
>NZ_JAMYOX010000022.1:0-109694 GCF_040320025.1 Mesorhizobium sp. M0808 | reverse complement strand
TGTTAGCTACGGAGGCACGTTGGCCGCGTGACAGTGAGCTATGCTGGAGATTGGGGTGACGAGGCTGATCAAGCCTTCCAACAGTACCAGCCTGATCAATTACAGCGAGAGCTACCGGTCCGGAGATCGCATCAGCGCCTCTGTCGTCAAGAGAGCTGTTCTGCTTGACCCCAGCCATGGAGCTCAACGCCCCGCGTCGGAGCGCTCCCTGCTTCTGAAGGAAGCCATTAGGTCCGCTCGGGCTTGATCGGAGGCTTGGCTGATGGACGTCGTGGTTGCTTCGCTCAGTTGCCGCCCCATGGCGCGGCTTTGCGGATTATCAGTCCTCTGCCTCTTCGCCGGTCTCAACAGCGCTGTGTAATGTTCATTGTTTATGATGACGCCCCCGCTGTTCACGAGGTTGCTCCTGTCAAGTGTACTCGTCAGTCCGTCCTGGGCCTCACGCTTCTTGCCCAAGTGCCGTTCAAACGGCGCTGGCGCGACTTGTTGAGCTCGAGAGATGGGTCCCTGCTCTCCTGCGTGGCCATGAGCTTGTGCCGCGGTCTGCGCAGCGGCGTCCCCAATGGCACGAGCCTCCATGCCGACTGCGTCTTCCGGACGAGCAGCAAGGGCAATTTCGCGCCCGAGTGCGAACTTCCGGACATGAGTTAGTGCACTGATGTCAGCGGTTTTCATATAGCGCTTGGCATCTTCATCCAGCGACCGCTCGTGAAGCCGATCCGCAATCCCCGGCTTTTTGTTTTCAACCAGGCATTGACTGAAACGTCTAAGAGCAGACCCATAGACCTCAACGGTACGGGGTTTCGGCCCGGTCGGCGCTGCCTCGTACGCTTTGATGAGAGCCGCTGTGTACTCTCTGATGAGCACGGCGTCGGCAGGGTGGGGATTCAGGGCAGGGCGGCCCACCACTGGCGCTCCGCCCGCCCACGTCTTGAGACGACCCAGTGACCCAGCCACGGCCGAGGGGCCGCCACCCCAGATCTCGTACTCCTTGCGATCCCGATCCAGCGACGAATCGTGAAGCCGATCCGCAATCCCCGGCTTGTTATTTTCAACGAGCCAATGACCAAAGCCGAAAAGAATATCTACATGGCGCTTGACCGTGATCTCCCCGACCTTACCGGCATAGAGTGCTGACCTCAGCCCTTCGACAAGGGTCGCATCGTTGGAATAAAGAGGACCCTTGTCGGGACCGGAGACCACTTTTGGGCGATCTGGCTGCACCGCCGCCGGCACAGAACGAGCATGGTCACGCAACTCGGACGGTGCGGGGGGATTCAGATCAACCACTGACGAATCCGGCGCATGATGATGGCGCGCCGTTGAGTGACCCGGCTGCAGCACCGAGGCACCCAGCATCGACCCACTGCCTCCGGCGTACGGCGCCGCGGCGTGTTCTTGTCCGCTCCCTTGCATCATGGGCTGCGCCTCCCATGGCAATGCACCCACTTGATGGGTGGGGGCCTGCATCAGCACGCGAGCGCCTGAATTGCCGATCTCGCTCAGCTGCGGCTCAGTGGCAACGTCCTGCAGACGACTGTTCGGGGTCCTTTGCCTCTTCGCTGGTCTCAACTCCGCTGTATCATGCTCACGGTTGATGAGGACCTCCTCGCTTGGTAGCTGGTTGCTCCTGTCCTGTGCAGCGATCCGCTCGTCCGGCGCGCGCTGGTCGCCGTCGCGCCAGCTCAGGGGACGAAAGGACCCTGCGGGATCCGAGGCTTGGTGATGGGGCCCAGTTGGCACGAAAGACGATGCCAGAACAGCGTCGTCTTCATTAGCTTTCCCAGGGGGGAGATACTCTGGCCAACTGTATTCCTCCTGCGGCCCGCTGCGCTGCGCAGCGGCGTCCCCCTTGCTCTCAAGACTTTGAAATTTAAATGGGTCCCCGGGAGCAACGTCTGGCGCTGACTGGCCGAGCCGCTTGATCTGCTGGTGAAACGTCCCAACGGGGCTTTCCTTAACCGCGTCTCGGGCCTGTCGGTCCATGAGTTCAAAGTTCGTAAGATTATTTGCCGTTCCGAATGTATTGTCACCCCTGAGGCGGGTTTGTAGTGCCTGCCGATTGACGACGAGGTTGTTGAGGTTCAGGTTATCTGGCTGCGATTGCAATCGCCCAACCAGCGCCCGCGTGCCGTCCACCACGTAGACTCCGCAATCCACCACGTTGCTCTGCTGGGCGATGCGGGATACGCCCACGCGGGTCTCCAGGCTGGCGCCCAGATTTTCTGCGAGCTCTTTTGCAAGCGTGTCATTGCATCCGTTGTAGGAGTCATAATGATAGGCAACCGGCCGTTCCCGGTCGCTGCGATCAACGAACAGCAGCGACCAATGGGTGCCGCGCTCCGCAAGAGTCTTACCGCCATCGCTCACTGGCACGAACAGGAAGTCGGCTGTGTCGTTACCGTTCTGATGGACGATGCGCTGGAATGCGCTTAGCATGACGCTCTCGGAGCCCAAGCGCAGATGATAATTGGCTACGAGGGGATCCACGAACCGCGTCCGGGCGGCGAGATCTGGATTGTTCCCCTGCAACTCCTGCTCCAGGAGTTGGTAATCCCTCTGGATATGTTCGTCGCCTAGCCATTCCAATGCGCCGAGCACCCGCCCGTCTTTAGCTTTCCCAGGGGGCCTCTCTGGCCGACCCAATGCCTCCTGCGTCCCGCTGCGCTGCGCAGCGGCGTCCCCAATGGCACGAGCCTCCATGCCGACTGCGTCTTCCGGACGAGCAGCAAGGGCAATTTCGCGCCCGGGTGCGAACTTCCGGAGATGAGCTAGTGCACTGATCCTCCGGTTACCACCGGAGTTCACATAGCGCTTGGCATCTTCATCCAGCGACCCCTCGTGAAGCCGATCCGCAATCCCCGGCTTTTTGTTTTCATGCAGGTATTCACTGAAACGTATAAGAGTAGATCCATAGACCTGAATGGTACCGCGATTCGGCCCGGTCGCAGGCGCTTCTTTGTACTCTTTGATGAGAGCCGCTGTGTAATCTCTGATGAGCGCGGCGTCGGCAGGGTAGGGATTCCGGACAGGGCGGTCGACCACTGGCGCTCCGCCCGCCAACGTCTTGAGACGACCCAGTGCTCTAGCCACGATCGAGGGGCCACCCCTGCTCTCGTACTCCGAGGGGCCACCCCTGCTCTCGTACTCCTTGCGATCCTGATCCAGCGACGATTCGTCAAGCCGAGCAGCAAATCCCGGCCTGTTATTGTCAAAGAGCCAACGACCAAAGCCGAGAAGAGAATTTACATGGCGCTTGACCGTGCTCTCCTTGACCTTACCCGCGTAAGCTGACCTCAGCCCTTCGACAACGGTCGCATCGTTGGAATAGAGGGGACCCTTGTCGCGACCGGAGACCCCTATTGGAGGATCTGGCTGCACCGCCGCCGGCACAGAACGAGCATGGTCACGCAACTCGGACGGTGCGGGGGGATTCAGATCAACCACTGACGAATCCGGCGCATGATGATGGCGCGCCGTTGAGTGACCCGGCTGCAGCACCGAGGCACCCAGCATCGACCCACTGCCTCCGGCATACGGCGCCGCGGCGTGTTCTTGTCCGCTCCCTTGCATCATGGGCTGCGCTTCCCATGGCAATGCACCCACTTGATGGGTGGGGGCCTGCATCAGCACGCGAGCGCCTGAATTGCCGATCTCGCTCAGCTGCGGCTCAGTGGCAACGTCCTGCAGACGACTGTTCAGGGTCCTTTGCCTCTTCGCTGGTCTCAACTCCGCTGTACCAGTTGGCACGAAAGACGATGGCAGAACAGCGTCGTCTTCATTAGCTTTCCCAGGGAGCTCGCGCCCGAGTTCGGACTTCCGGAGATGAGCTAGTGCACTGATCCCACCGGAGTTGTTATAGCGCTTGGCATCTTCATCCAGCGACCCCTCGTGAAGCCGAGCCGCAATCCCCGGCTTTTTGTTTTCAACCAGGTATTCACTGAAACGTCTAGGAGCAGATCCATAGGTCTGAATGGTAGCGGGATTCGGCCCGGTCGGCGCTGCCTTGTACTCTTTGATGGGAGCCGCTGTGTAATCTCTGATGAGCGCGGCGTCGGCAGGGTCGGGATTATTCAGGACAGCGGCGCGGTCCAGCACTGGCGCTCCGCCCGCCCACGTCTTGAGATGACCCACTGCTCTAGCCACGTCCGAGGAGCCACTCTTGCTCTCGTACTCCTTGAGATCCGGATCCAGCGACTCCTCGTGAAGCCGAGCAGCAAATCCCGGCCTGTTATTATCAAAGAGCCAACGACCAAAGCCGAGAAGAGAATTTACATGGCGCTTGACCGTGCTCTCCAATGCTGACCTCAGCCCTTCGACAACAGTCGCATCGTTGGAATAAAGAGGACGCTTGTCGGGACCGGAGACCCCTATTGGAGGATCTGGCTGCACCGCCGGCGGCACAGAACGAGCATGGTCACGCAACTCGGACGGTGCGGGGGGATTCAGATCAACCACTGACGAATCGCGCGCCGTTGAGTGACCCGGCTGCAGCACCGAGGCACCCAGCATCGACCCACTGCCTCGGGCGTAGGGCGCCGCGGCGTGTTCTTGTCCGCTCCCTTGCATGAGTTGCGCCTCCCATGGCGATCGTAGAAGGTCCGCGTGCGGAATCGAGTCGAAATATCCCGACAAATCAGCGTCGACCATCTGCTTTTGCGACCGAGCCAGCGTTTCGGCCACCGCGGCCTCGCCAACCGCGGAGGGCGTCTCCTCAGCCCTGGCGAACGCTGGCCCGGCAGGCGCCGCCGGCACAGAACGAGCATGGTCACGCAACTCGAACGGTGCGGGGGGATTCAGATCAACCACTGACGAATCGCGCGCCGTTGAGTGACCCGGCTGCAGCACCGAGGCACCCAGCATCGACCCACTGCCTCCGGCGTAGGGCGCCGCGGCGTGTTCTTGTCCGCTCCCTTGCGTCATGAGTTGCGCCTCCCATGGCGATCGTAGAAGGTCCGCGTGCGGAATCGAGTCGAAATATCCCGACAAATCAGCGTCGACCTTCTGCTTTTGCAACCGAGCCCACCTTTCGGCCACCGCGGCCTCGCCAACCGCGGAGGGCGTCTCCCCAGCCCTGGCGAACGCTGGCCCGGCAGGCGCCGCCGGCACAGAACGAGCATGGTCACGCAACTCGAACGGTGCGAGGGGATTCAGATCAACCACTGACGAATCCGGCGCATCATGATGGCGCGCCCTTGAGTGACTCGGCTGCAGCACCGAGGCACCCAGCATCGACCCACTGCCTCCGGCGTAGGGCGCCGCGGCGTGTTCTTGTCCGCTCCCTTGCACCATGAGTTGCGCCTCCCATGGCGATGTATCCACTTGAGGGCCGGGATCATGCACTGGTTCGTCCATTTGCTTTTGCAACCGAGCCCACCTTTCGGCCACCGCGGCCTCGCCAACCGCGGAGGGCGTCTCCTCAGCCCTGGCGAACGCTGGCCCGGCAGGCGCCGCCGGCACAGAACGAGCATGGTCACGCAAATCGGACGGTGCGAGGGGATTCAGATCAACCACTGACGAATCCGGCGCATCATGATGGCGCGCCCTTGAGTGACCCGGCTGCAGCACCGAGGCACCCAGCATCGACCCACTGCCTCCGGTATGCGGTGCCAGGTGCTCGTCCCCCAGCATCATGGGCTGCGCCTCCCATGGCAATGCACCCACTTGATGGGTGGGGGCCTGCATCAGCACGCGAGCGCCTGAATTGCCGATCTCGCTCAGCTGCTTAGCTTTCCCAGGGAGCTTCTCTGGCCGACCCAATGCCTTCTGCGGCCCGCTGTGCTGCGCAGCGGCGTCCCCAATGGCACGAGCCTCCATGCCGACTGCGTCTTCCGGACGAGCAGCAAGGGCAATTTCGCGCCCGAGTGCGGCGTACGGCGGGAACTTCCGGAGATGAGCTAGTGCACTGATCCACCGGTTACCACTGGAGTCCAAATAACGCCTGGCATCTTCATCCAGCGACCCCTCGTAAAGCCGAGCCGCAATCCCCGGCCTGTTGTTTTCATGCAGGTATTGACTGAAACGTCTAAGAGTAGCCGCATAGTCCTGAGTGGTTTTGGGATTCGGCCCGGTCGCAGGCTCTGCCTCGTACTTTTTGATGAGAGCCGCTTTGTAATCTCTGATGAGCTCGGCGTCGACAGGGTCGGGATTCAGGGCAGCGCGGCCCACCATTGGCGCTCCGCCCGCCGACTCTTTGAGACGACCCAGTGCTCTAGCCACGTTCGAGGAGCCACTCTCGCGCTGGTACTCCTTGAGATCCTGATCCAGCAACGGATCGTCAAGCCGAGCAGCAAATCCCGGCTTGTTATTATCAAAGAGCCAACGACCAAAGCCGAGAAGAGAATTTACATGGTCCGTGACCGTGCGCTCCCCGACCTTACCGGCATAGAGTGCTGACCGCAGCCCTTCGACAACGGTCGCATCGTTGGAATAAAGAGGACGCTTGTCGCGACCGGAGACCACTACTGGAGGATCTGGCTGCACCGCCGCCGGCATAGAACGAGCATGGTCACGCAACTCGAACGGTGCGGGGGGATTCAGATCAACCACTGACGAATCCGGCGCATGATGATGGCGTGTTTCCCCGGGAACAACGTCCCGTACGAACACCGAGTCTGGGTTGCCTTGGTCCGGCGCGACTGGAGCCAGGGCTCTGTCGTGCAACGCTCGCGCTGACTGGCCGAGCCGCTTGATCCGCTGGTGAAACGTCCCAACGGGGCTTTCCTTAACCGCGTCTCGCGCCTGTCGGTCCATGAGTTCAAAGTTCGTGAGATAATTTGCCGTTCCAGATGTATCGTCACCCATGAGTCGGGTTTGTAGTGCCTGCCGATTGACGACGAGGTTGTTGAGGTTCAGGTCTGGCAGGTCTGGCAGGTCTGGCTGCCATCTTTGCAATCGCCCAACCAGCGCCCGCGTGCCGTCCACCACGTAGACTCCGCAATCCCACTCGTTGCTCTGCTGGGCGATGCGGGGTAAGTCCACGCGGGTCTCCAGGCTGGCGCCCAGCCTTTCTGCGAGGTGTTTTGCAAGCTTGTCATGCCATCCGCTGACGGAGTCATAATGATAGGCAACCGGCCGTTCCCGGTCGCTGCGATCAACGAACAGCAGCGACCAATGTTTGCCGCGCTCCGCAAGAGTCTTACCGCCATCGCTCACTGGCACGAACAGGAAGTCGGCTGTGTCGTTACCGTTCTGATTATGGACGATGCGCTGGAATGCGCTTAGCTTGTCGCTCTCGGAGCCCAAGCGCAGATGATAATTGGCTACGAGGGGATCCACGAACCGCGTCCGGGCGGCGAGATCTGGATTGTTCCCCTGCAACTCCTGCTCCAGGAGCTGGTAATCCCTGTGGATATGTTCGTCGCCTAGCAATTGCAATGCGCCGAGCACCCGCCCGCTGGGGTCGCCGAAAACACCAAAAAACCCTTCGACCGCGGGGGACATCCCCTCAGGAAAGAGCTCTGGCGAGGCGGAATTCCCCGCCCGCAAGCTGGGCGGAGCGAATTCCGGTGGCCTCAGTGGCACCTCCTCGCTTGGTAGCAGGTTGCTCCTGTCCTGTGCAGCGATCCGCTCGTCCGGCGCGCGCTGGTCGCCGTCGCGCCAGATCAGGGGACGAAAGGACTCTGCGGGATCCGAGGCTTGGTGATGGTGCCCAGTTGGTACGAAAGACGATGGCAGAACAGCGGCGTCTTCATTAGCTTCCCCAGGGAGCTTCTCTGGCCGACCCAATGCCTTCTGCGGCCCGCTGTGCTGCGCAGCGGCGTCCCCAATGGCACGAGCCTCCATGCCGACTGCGTCTTCCGGACGAGCAGCAAGGGCAATTTCGCGCCCGAGTGCGGCGGACGGCAGGAACTTCCGGAGTTGAGCTAGTGCAATGATCCTCCGGTCACCACTGGAGTCCTTATAGCGCTTGGCATCTTCATCCAGCGACTCCTCGTGAAGCCGAGCCGCAATCCCCGGCTTGTTGTTTTCAACCAGGTATTCACTGAAACGTCTAAGAGTAGCTCCATAGTCGTGAATGGTTTGGCGATTCGGCCCGGTCGCAGGCGCTCCCTTGTACTCTTTGATGAGAGCCGCTTTGTACTCTTTGATGAGCACGGCGTCGGCAGGGTCGGGATTCAGGACAGCGCGGCCCACCATTGGCACTCCGCCCGCCGACTCTCTGAGACGACGCAGTGCCACAGCCACAGTCGAGGAGCCACCACTGCTCTCGTACTCCTTGAGATCTTCATCCAGCGACTTCTCGTGAAGCCGAGCAGCAAATCCCGGCTTGTTATTTTTAAAGAGCCAACGACCAAAGCCGTAAAGAGAATTTACATGGCGCTTGACCGTTTCCTCCTTGGCCTTACCCGCGTAGAGTGACCTCAGCCCTTCGACAACGGTCGCATCGTTGGAATAAAGAGGACGCTTGCAGCCGCGACCGTCGGAGACCACTACTGGAGGATCTGGCTGCACCGCCGCCGGCACGGGGGAACGAGCATGGTCACGCAACTCGAACGGTGCGGAAGGATTCAGATCACCCACTGACGAATCCGGCGCATGATGATGGCGCGCCGTTGAGTGACCCGGCTGCAGCACCGAGGCACCTAGCATCGACCCACTGCCTCCGGCGTACGGCGCCGCGGCGTGTTCTTGTCCGCTCCCTTGCATCATGGGCTGCGCTTCCCATGGGGCCGCGCCTTCGATGAGGCTCAGGTCTCCCTGAGACGGATGAGGATGGAACGGGTCTGGCAGAGCCGGAACGGCGGGGGCGGGAATTTGGGCAGCGGCTTGGCGCGCCTCGCCCGAGCGCTGCTCAAAGCCCTCTTGCCCGGCCTGTGCCGCTTGCTCTTGAGATGCCGGGGGCTGCACCTGCCGCCAACCTGTTACATTGGATAGGTCAAATTTGTGCCGGTTCACGCTAGCCTCACGTCCACAGATCAGCTGAGCAACCTACTCGGGCATACTTACGAGAAGCTGACGAGGTCCGCGGTCCCGGAGCGGGTAGGCCTAATTTTCTGCGCGCCGATTGCGCTGGCGCGACGTAGCCCGGCCTTTTGCCAGCTCGGCAGCTACGGCTCGCAAAGAGCGTCGTAAGGCTTGCGGAGCCGCCCCTCAGCTCCCGTCGAGGAGCAATCCACAATTCACATATTTGGAGATGGCTCGCTGGTTTACCGGTCTGCGAGCCCTGCAAGCCCATGCTTCAGATGCCGCCCGTGCAGAGGTATTTCATTTCGAGGTAGTCCTCGAGGCAATGGCGGGAACCCTCCCGCCCGATGCCGGACTGCTTCACTCGGCCGAAAGGCGCGGCTTCCGACGACATGCGTCCCGTGTTCATACCACTATGCCATATTCCAAGGCCTCGGCCACACGCCAAACACGCTTCCGTTTAAGGCACAAATGTGGGGGAAGGCCGTAGATCGTGTCGTTGGCCTCATGCACGACCTATCCGCATCGTCGAAGCAATCACAGGCGCCAGCCGCCCGAATGTCTCATTCTTGCGCGATGGTCATCTCGCTGGAGACAGGACCGATAGTTCGACGTGCCATTCGCGCGATGCGTTTGCCCCCGCATCGAATTCTGCGGCCTTTCGCGACGGCATCGGCGATATGGGATTCGATTTTGGCCAGAGCCTGCCTGTCGATCAGCGCACCGATCGCCACTCCGGAGCAAAGCCCTTGCCAACGATAAGTGGCGGACTTTCTCCACGAACTCTCGACAAACACCTTCGTGAACGCCTGACTGGACGGGGGTAGCCATGCCGAACAGGTCGCATAACCACGCCATCGTTCGGCGACTGCAGCCGCGAAGCGTCTCGAACACATCGGCTCGATGCGGTTGCGTCCAGAATGCATCAGCGAGCGGCGGGAGTCTTCGCTATATTCGCCCCCGACATCCCGAGGTCCACCAGCTTGCCTGCCAAAAAGGGGTGTTGCATGAATAAACCCGCTTTCGTCGCCGGCAGCCGCGCGCCCAGCAAGGACGACAGTCTCCATAGCAAGAATGCGAGATGATCATGGTATTCAGCGGCAGCGTGCCGGCGAAATTGGGTTTTCGGCAAGCCAAATAGCGCGATGCAGAAGGATGGTGAGGATTTCGCGTCCGCCACTGCGATGCATAGAGCCACCCTTCGGAACCGACCAGCGCAACAAAGCTCGTTATGCGGCGCGTAGGTTCGTAGACGCTTATCCAGTATCGAGATAACAAGGCCGCTGCGCAGGAACGAACTCTGAGAGCGCACCCTGCGAGAGGTTGCGCTTGCTGACGCGGCTGTGGAAGAAGCAGGGGCTCGCGCCGAAGCGCATGATCACCGACTAGCTTCGCTCGTATGGAGCGGCAAAGCGACAGATGATGCCGGACGTCGAGCACCGGTCGCACAACCCGCTTCCCTTGGCGTCGGATCAATCGTGTTGAATCAAGGGCTTGAGCAAGCCTGGTCCCAGGAGGCGGTTTCAGGTGCATGGGGCAGTACTATTCACAAGAGGGTGCGAACGGGGCATAGCGTGCGCACTCGAAGGCGTCAGCGGGAGCGTCAGCTACATAGTCGATAACACGCGCTTTTTACCTCGGTCTCGGCTCGCAACGATGGATTGCTAACGGCGAACTCATGCTGGTCGGCAAGGCGATACTGGCTGGAGCATCAACTCGGCCGACGAGAGTGGCCACACCATCCTAGACAGGATCGGCCGATATGCCCGGCATCGCCGCTCTGCAAAAAGCACAGCGGGCATCCAGACGTTGCCGGGTTGACTATGGGTGTCCGAACCGCGAAAAGAGGCCGCTCTTTATGAGTGGCGTGCGCTGGCAGTCTAACCCCAAGCCCCCCGCCCGGGCTGCCGGCGCGCTTCTAGGAACATCGAGGTAGATGACGAGACTCCGAACTACATTTCCAAAGCTATCGGTGGATTCACATTTCAAGCCCAATCGATTTCCTACAGCCAGGCGCGAACGTTCGATTGGAACGTTCAGAATTCACATCAAGGTGCACCGCTGTTGCGTCCCGAACAGGTGCGGCTGCTCGATGACGACTACGAGATTGTTCTCATCAAAGGTCTGCCACCATTAAAATTGAGGAAGGTGCGTTATTTCTCGGATCGCATTCTGAAACGCATCTTTGAAAGCCAGACAGGCGCCCTCCCGGAGCCGGCGCCCTTGATGGGAGCAGAGGAGGCGCTCTCCGCAGAATCTCAACTCGATGACCCGCTGTGTGAATTGGCGCAGGACTTTGACGATACAGTTTGATGTGAGGCTAGTATGGACCCGCGAAATAGTAATCCATCCCGTGTAACAGCTTTGTCGCAGGTGCAGGACGCCGGCTTGGAAGACGGGCAAGCGGTCCAGGCCCGGCGAGTGGGCTTTGAGCAGCACGTGTCCGAGGCGCTCCGGCCGCTGTTCGATGGTCGAGCTGACGAGCCGCCTACCGGTCCAGAGGAGCTTCTGCGACTGGAAAAGGGGTTTCGCGAGGTGCTTCAGCGACTGGAACAGGGGTTTCGCGAGGTGCTTCAGCGAGGGCAGGATCATCAAGCCGCCTCGTCTTTTTTCAGCGATCCAAGGATGCCCGCTGGACGGGATGACCCCAAGGGAAGCGTGTCGGACGCTTTCGCAGCAGCCGGCTCTAGGCACGCCGGAGTTGAGGCCGCCGCCCCGCCAGTGTTAGCTGCCAGCCAACAGCAGATCCGGCCCTCGCCAGTTGCGTTTGACCGACCGGTATCATCCTCGGCTGCTGCAGGCGTGCGCTTGTATGCCCCTTCGATGATCTCTCGGAAGACCAGTTCCGAAAACTGCGATCAGTTGCCCGCCTTGTGCTGCCGCCTCGCCGTCGAGGTCGAAACGCCCGCGAATCAATGGAAGGTCAGCGGGCCATGGGGGCAGAGTGCAACGGCGTCTACACCGCCTATTTGAGGGGAGAGGTACACTTGGCTTTCCTGTTCCAGCAGCATCCGGCCGCACACCGACGCGATGGGGAGCTAGAATTCAAATCGGACCTTCGCAAGGCACGCACCGCGGATCAAACGCCGTTCGTTTGGGAAAAATGGCTCAGTACCGACAAAGCTTCTGTAATGGCCCTAGTGGCCTCGGTCGCGCTCTTGGTCGCGATACAGTGGCAAGACCCCCAGATCAACGAGGCGGTCCTAAGCGAACTGCGGACGATTCAGATCAACTACGCATTGCTCCAGCGAGACGTCGCCCGCGCCGACATGGTATTGGACTTCCGTTCCGTTGCTTCTACCGGGCAAGCATTAAAAAGGAACCTTCAAAACTACCAACGCCTTGTTGAGATTTCGCCCAATGAGAGCTCCGGGGTGCACTCCAGGTTGGTTGCACAGCTCAAAAATTCCCTCGAAAACACAGAAGCTGCCATCTCGGCCTCGGCCGCGCAAAATGAGCTTCTGCAAAGCTCTCTCGTACGCTTTGCTCGCTCGGCTAATCGCCTTCGGGGGGGAGTGTCGAACAGGCCTGAATTTTCCAATCTGATCCTTCAATTTTCGGCCAGACCGGGATTCAGCCTCGCATTACAAATCGATCAGTCTCTCCGCCGACTTCCTCCTAGCCAGGACCAAGTCACGGAGGATGTTGCCCGCGAGGGCCGCGCTATCCTGTCCTCAATGTTGAGGTTGGACCGCGCTGTCAATCGGATCCCATCCTTCGACACGTTCGCCAAGGCTGCCGAATTGGAGCGAGAACATCTGAAAGCCTACAGCTTCGCCAGCGCGCAAGCGCAGCGTACACGACTTTTCTTTGGCTTGGTGTCCATATGCCTCTGCTTGTTTGCGACCATTCGAGCCTCCACGCTGCATGTGCGGACGAACCGGTTGGAAAGGCGGTTAGAGCTTGAAGCGGCGATGAGTGAGATCG
This sequence comes from Mesorhizobium sp. M0808, assembly GCF_040320025.1. Lineage (NCBI taxonomy): Bacteria > Pseudomonadati > Pseudomonadota > Alphaproteobacteria > Hyphomicrobiales > Phyllobacteriaceae > Mesorhizobium > Mesorhizobium sp. M0808. Next base: position 96,860 of record NZ_JAMYOX010000022.1, on the reverse strand, counting down.
AAGCTTGTTTCATCGACAGTCAAGCAACGAAGGCTTCGCGGCGCTTCTCCACCGAAGCAGCGCTTAGACTCATTCAATGCGTTTTCGATGCGGATCAATGCGCGCTTGCTCTGGTGGATCCGAGTATCAGCAGGAATACCGAGTACTTTGTCGCGAACAAGCGCATGCGCGTCTGGAACGCCACGCTAATCCATGAAGTCGTCTCACTTGTACACCCGGAACAGCCAGTGTTTCGCGTCGTTCCGGCGTCGGAAGTGGTTCGGACTGCCGTAGGCACTACCGGTGTTTGTCAAATTGTTGGTTGCAGGGCCTCCGATCAGCAGGCTGCGGTTTGTATCCTTGTTTTTGAAGGAGATCGCTCACCACCCTCCACAGACGACCTCCTGGTTCTGGCGAGCGCTACTGTGCGTTTAGGCAACCATCTTGAAATGCAACGTGTACACACGGAACGTAACCTTTTTGAGAGTCGATGGGAGCATGCGGAAAGGCTGACGGCTGTCGGCACAATCGCAAGCGGCGTTACACATGAATTCAATAATGTTCTAGGAGCAATAGTCGGCTACGCAGAGATGGCTAAAGGTCTTGTGCGTCGCCCCTCGAGAATTCGGGGCCACATCGGCCAAATTATCTTGGCCAGCAACCGAGCCAAACTGATTATTGATCAAATTTTGTCACTAAGCCGAAATCGGAAGCGCGTGACGATGCCTTTCGACGTCTCGGAGAGTGTAATGGATCTCGCGCCATTGCTGCGGGTTACACTTCGTGCGGATGTTCAGTTGAACCTCAAGATCAACGAGTGGCAAACGGTGATCGAGGGCAGCCCGACCGAGATACAGCAGATCCTTATGAATCTATGCAAGAACGCGTCGGAGGCTCTCTTGAATGAGGGCCGTGTCGAGATTAGCGTTTCTCGCGCTCACGTCTGTCAAACGAAGCCCGTGGCTAAGGGCAACTTGAAACCGGGAGATTACGTTCTCCTCTCCATCAGCGACGATGGCCAAGGAATCGCAAGTTCGGTGCTTCCGCATATCTTTGAGCCCTTTTTTACCACGCGCTCTCGCGTCGGCGGGACCGGACTGGGTCTTGCTGCAGTGGACCGCCATGTGAGCGCGCTCGCAGGATGCCTTGACGTCACCTCGGCTGTTGGCCGAGGTACACGCTTCGATCTCTACTTACCGGCCTGCGCTGAGGAGCAGGTCAGAGCTGATAGCGCTTTCGGCCCATGCGATGGATCACTTGGCAACGGAGAAATCATTGCAGTCGTTGACCCCGATCCAGCAGCGTTGGAGATCTACAAGGATAAGATCGCCGCGCTGGGTTATAAGCCGGTCGGCTTCGCGACCTTCGAGAGTCTTTGCGACTGGATCGAGAGCGGGAAGGCAGCCGACCTCCTAATTTTCGATAAAGCGACTTTCCTCGGGCCAGGACAGCCCGAAGCCGTACGTACCACCCTGATGACGGTGCCCATCATCGTCGTTGGTGGAAGCGACCCCATGCCGATCACATCTGGTAATCAGACCTTCGTCCTTTGGCTAGCCAAACCGGTCTCGTCCAGGACGATGGAGCATGCAATTCGTAGGATGATAATGGCATGATGCCGCCGACGCGCTCAGGATACCGAGCTACCGAGGCAGTCGGAGGCGGAGCCGGCTGGGATCCAGCAAATACAAGAGCGTCGGACGATCTCTGCGCACCCGGCTCATGGCGAGTTCCCCTCGAAAACTGTCGTCGGCTTCCGCCCAAGGAAGGGCTCCCCGACCACGGCAAACCTGCCGCCGTGCTCGTGACCGTCAAGGACAAGTCGCCGCGCGATGGGGTCTGCGGGCCTCCATCCTTGACAAGTCACTGCGCGCTGGCGGCGACAGGCGACGGGTAATATAAGGTCGGGACGAGGAGATGGTCGCCAATCGGTCACACAAGATGGTTGACGAAATGACTCGAGAGCAAAGCTTGACAATCATCGCCCCATTCACGCCAGACTTCTCCTGTGCGTTCATCATCGGCTACGGCTCCTCGCTGCCCCGACAAGGCTATCGCCGCCCGGCCGGGCAAGCGATATCCCAGGTTCCGACGTGTTCCTTTCATGCTTGATGGACCTAGGCCCCGGCAGGGCGGGAGCATGAGGCTGGGTTCTCGGTCGCGGATCTGTGAGGCAAGCACGGGGTAAGCGACGGCTCGACCCACCATTGGGAAGGCCGGCTTCGGCACGGAGGTGCGGCCTCGGCGTTGAGAGGCATCGGATCGGGTGTAGCAGGACTTTCGAACTAACTGCCGACAACACACTGGATAGGCTGTTCTCGTCGTTCGGTCCAGTTCACCAACGCCTATGTCGACATTTTACGGCGCTTCACTACTAACCGGGCACCGCACGATGGCAGCTCGTTCTCTCCGGCAAAAGATACTCCCTGTGTTAGCTTCCGTGTGTTGCTTGCCCTCACCTGCGGGATACGTAAGGCCATCCCTAATCCCAAAGCGATGCTCCCGCCCTACGCGGACAAAACCGTTTTCGAAGTCCACTATTCGCTATTCGGTCGTGTCCCATCAGGTGGTGTAGCTCGGCGGTAGCGAAGCCGCTCACGAGCGCGCCGTTAGTAGCGCTGTAGCGAGCGAGCGGCGTGTGGGTGGTCATCGGCGCTTTCCGGTAGGGTTTGGTTGTTGACGCCAACCCATTTCGGAAGGACCACCGATGACCGACGACATGATGAACCTGCGCACGCTCGTGGAGAAGACCCCGGATGCCGATCTGCTGCGGGAGATGATCGGCTTTGCCGCCGAGCGACTGATGGAAAGGGAGGTGGGCGCGGCCACCGGCGCCAGCTATGGCGAGAAGAACCCGCTGCGGCTCGCCCAGCGCAATGGCTACCGCGACCGGGACTGGGAGACGCGGGCCGGCACGGTCGAGCTGCGCATCCCGAAGCTCAGGAAGGGAAGCTACTTCCCAGGTTTCCTCGAACCGCGCCGCATGGCCGAGAAGGCGCTAACCGCCGTCATCCAGGAAGCTTATGTGCAAGGCATCTCGACCCGGTCGGTTGACGACCTGGTCAAGGCCATGGGTATGAGCGGCATATCCAAGAGCCAGGTCTCGCGGCTGTGCGAGGAGATCGACGGGAAGGTGAAGGCCTTCCTCGAGCGGCCGATCGAGGGCGATTGGCCATACTGTGGATCGACGCCACTTACCTGAAGGTCCGCCGCGGTGGGCGGATCGTCTCGGTCGCCGTTATCATCGCCGTCGGCGTCAACGCGGACGGCCGGCGCGAGGTACTGGGCATGGAGATTGGCACCTCGGAGGCCGAGCCGATCTGGACAGAGTTCCTGCGCAAGCTGACACGTCGCGGCCTGCGCGGCGTCAAGCTCGTCGTCTCCGATGCTCACGAAGGCCTCAAGGCGGCCGTCACCAAGGTGCTGTGCGCGACATGGCAGAGGTGCCGCGTCCACTTCATGAGGAACGTGCTGGCCCATGCCGGCAAGAGCGGCCGCAGGGTCGTCTCAGCCTTCATCGCCACCGCTTTCGCCCAGGAAACGCCCGAGGCCGCGTCCGTACAATGGCGCGCCGTCGCCGACCAGATCCGGCCGAAGGTGCCGAAGCTGGCGACAATCATGGACGACGCCGAGCCCGACGTGCTGGCCTACATGACCTTCCCCAAGGAACATCGCGCCAAGCTCCACTCGACAAATCCGATCGAACGTCTCAACGGCGAGATCAAGCGGCGCACCGAGGTCGTCGGAATCTTCCCGAACGACGATGCGATCGTGCGCCTCGTCGGCGCAATCCTGCTCGAACAGAACGATGAATGGGCAGTGCAGCGGGCCAGATATATGACTCTGGAAACGATCAGCCAGATGAGCGATGATCCCCTGATCAGCCTGCCAGCCGTGGCGCGCTGATCAGCCCGGCCCATGCCGGAGAGCACGGCGACTAATGCCGCCAGCTACACCACGCCGCGGGACACGATCCACTATTCCGTCCTTGGCCAGCATCGCCAAACGCTCATCTGAACCGCGAAGACGGATCGGATCAGATCCGTGGGCGACACAGATTGCCGGCACGTCAGCCTCGAAATCGCACATTAATCGCTCGATGATTGCGGCTCGCACGCGGTCGTCGTCTGTGAGGCGATGGCCCTTCGATGTCGCCAGTCGGCCAGCTGCGATGTGCCGGATGTAGAAATCCCGTGTAACTTCGTTTTGAACGTACCCTTGGCCGATGCGGCCGATAGCCGACGCGCCGAAACCGATCAGGGTTCTGCAGGTATCGGCAGAGTAGCCCAACGAGTTACGTCGCAGGCGACCTGTTTCCTGTGCCAGCGCGAGCTCGTCGTGCGGCAAGGCGAAATGGTCGAGCCCGATCTCTCGGTAGCCGGCGGCAACCAGCGTCACGGCGGCAGCCGCATGCTGTTCAGCGCGGGCAGCGATGTGGGGAAGAAATTTCGCCTCGATGAGGCGCTGGTTCTTTATTTGGGATGGGATATGCGAGTAGCCGAACAAGGCAAGCCGGTCGGGGCGCATGGCGACCGCTGCCCTCGCCGTCTCGACCCACTACTCCACCGTTTGACGCGGCAGGCGTCCCATGGTGATAACAAACCACCTTGCCGCTGAGCTCGCCTGTGTCTTTGCGTTATGCCAGTCCGTTCCGCTTAGATGTCTTGGCTGTTCCCGCCGAGACCTCACGCGCACCGTTTTATTCCCACCATCCCTCCCCGTCAGCTCCGCCTGGGAAATTCTGCCAGCTTGCCGGATCCGACGAGATAATGCAGCACTGGGACGGACTTTGCTCGCCAGCTAGCGACCGTGGTGATCTCTGCCAAAAGGACGAGGCCATGAACGCGATCGGCGCTAACGGTGGCGGTTTGTATAAGCCTTGGGGTGGGAACTGGGCCTTCTATGCTGGCGCCACATACAAGCTCAACGAGACAACTTCGTTCTACCTTCGGCTCTCCCGGTGACCAGCTCTCAGTAGCGTCGCGGCAAACGTTGCCTATGGGCTTCTTTTCGATTTCACAGCTACGGCGACTCCAAACTCAGCAGTCGGCAAGATGGAAGCTTCCAACGGGAACTGCCCAATGCGAACAAGAAGAGCAGTGTCGGCAGTAATCCTGCGCCTCGAACGCTCATCCTAACGCCGTGAAGCGTTGAGCTCCGAGGTTGAGCAGACCAAGCCCGCAACACGCTCCAAGAGAACGGCGCATAGAAGCCATACGAGATTGCAGCCTAGCCTCGGGGCCGGGACGTTGTGTCATATCAGACCGGTGGGGATGAAGCCTGCCATCCAGCACCCAGTCAGTTTCAGGTCAAACTTGAACTCCCAGTCGGGTCAGAACGCGATCAACTGGCAGTCCGACGCACTTAAAAATGACAAATGGACCGGGCGCGAGAGAACAAGCTCACACAGCATAAGCGAAGCTCCAGGCGAATCTTGCGCTGGCCGAGGCAGAACCATGTTTAAAGCTGCCTGTTTTCCACCTCGAACCTGTCTGAGTCCGGCCGATCGTCATAGATCGGCCAAAGCATCGGCCAGATGGCTCCCCCAATTACGGTTTGTGCATAGTTGTCAGTGCGATAGGCCTGCCGAACATCGGCCATGATCATCATCGGCAGCATCGATTTGTGTCCAAGCTTGGCAGCGGTGGCAGTGCCGAGGCCCGCAAGTCCGCATGCCGACGATCGGCCAGAAGATCGGCCAAACAATCTGGTCAACTGAAAATTTAAGTTTATAATCACGCATTTGGCGGAACCCAAGATCGGCCAATATGGAAGAGAGCGTACAGCGCATCGAACCGGCACGCCTACCCGATGTATCCGAAACTATCTCGGATGCGCTGGTAGAGCTGTCGGCGACGTCGGCTGTTTTGGGCAAAAGCCTGCACTCGCGTACCGCAGCCAACCTAGCCGATCTCGTGCGCATCATGAACACCTACTACAGCAACCTGATCGAAGGCCACGATACGCGCCCGCGCGACATCGAACGGGCGCTGGTCGGAAACTTCGATCGAGACGAGAACCGCCGCAATCTGCAGCTCGAGGCGGCCGCGCACGTTCGCCTGCAAGCCGAGATCGACCGCCTGGCTGCCGATGGGCAGTTGCCGGAACCAGCATCGGTAGGTTTTCTTCGATGGCTGCACGCGGAATTCTATCGCGATGCCGAAGCGCCCATGCTGACCATCAAGGGTGCCGGCCGTGAGTTCGTCATGGCGCCAGGTGAGTGGCGATCGAAGCCAGAGCATGACGTCGCCATCGGCCGGCATGAACCGCCTTCGAGCGATCGCGTCAACGATTTCATGCAATACTTTGCCATGCGTTATCGCTTCGATAAGCTGGGCAAGGCCGGACGCATCCTGACCATTCCTGCCGCGCATCACCGCTTCAACTACATTCACCCGTTTCCGGACGGCAACGGACGCGTCAGCCGATTGATGAGCCACGCCATGGCCCATCAGGCCGGGATCGCCGCGCACGGGCTGTGGTCGATCTCACGAGGCTTGGCACGTGGCGTGAAAAGCCGAATGGATTACAAGAGCATGATGGATCATGCCGATATGCCCCGCCAGGGTGATCTCGACGGACGTGGCAACCTCTCCGAACGCGCGCTCGGCGATTTTACCTTATGGTTCCTGCAGGCGTGTATCGATCAGGTGAGCTTCATGACCGGACTGTTCGATCTCGACACGTTGGCCAAGCGGCTGTATCGCCATGTGGAGCGCAGTGGTCTGAAGCCCGAAGCCGGCCGCCTCGTGGAGGAAGCGCTCACGCGCGGTGAGTTTGACCGCGGCGAGGCATCCCGTATTAGCGGACTACCCGAACGTACGGCGCGTCGACTGTTCAATGACGTAATCGCGCTCGGACTATTGGCGTCGGAAACGCCAAAGGGCCCAGTGTCCCTACGCTTTCCGGCGGACGCTCTGGACGCGCTGTTTCCGAAGCTTTTTCCGGAAACCTAAAAGCATAGGGCGCTCACGATCTTAAGCCACTTCTCCTCGGAACCGGAAAGATTGTCGCCGGATCGCCCGAAGCCGCAGACCACCTCGTCGGACAGCATGAGGATGTCGTGTTTGCGCAGCACCGCCTGAACCTTTGGAAAATAATCCTCCTGTGGCACCAGCATGCCGCCGGCGCCCATGATCGGCTCGGCGAGCGGATCAGGGCGTCGAGTTCCTGGGCCAGGCGCGTTGTCCGCGCGGCCGGCAGACCATCCAGATAGTGAAATGGCCGCGCCGCGAATATGACGGGAAGCGGCGGCAGGTTGAAGGACTTGTGCATGTGCGGCAGGCCACTCAGCGCCGCGCCCGTGAGCGCCAGCGAGTGGTCGTCGGCGGGCTCGATGGCGCTATCAGGTCGGGGACTCGACCTCTATGATCATCACCGATTTAATTCAAATTTGTCTGTATATATTGACGAGTTGCACTACCTTCACCTCGTAAACGGCAATGCGGGCGGATAGAGAGGGTTCTATGATATGACAAGCGATTTTTCCGCCGCCCGAGGGCATTTAGATCGAGCGTATGACTACCTTTGTGGGGATGACCCGATGAGTCAAAGGGGCCGCGAAGCCTTGGATCTGCTAATTGAGGCGGTTGCCGTCGAAGAGTTCAAGCAGCCACGCCAAAGCGCGGAGGTGCTAAGGTTTCCGATCGGGCGCGGCTGCTGAGGTCATCTCCACGGCTGCCATGTAGCCTCAGGTGCAGGGACTCGCCGCCCCGTGAGGGCCGGGAGAACGCGTTGGCAAAAGGAAAGCCCACTTGCCAGACCCGCGCCCGGCCGGCGTGGTAAGAAGGCCGGCGGGTTCCCAAGCGGAGACATTGACGCCGGACTATGACGTTCTTTGCATCGGCAATGCAGCGCCGGCAACACCGCCGCCGGCGTAGGCAGCTTCGGCGGGCGCGCCGCCTTCTTCGGCAGGTGTCGAACGACCTCTCGGCGAGATCTACGCCCACGACATCCACGCCCAGGGCGTCGCCTTCGACACCGAACCGCTAGTGGGACAACCACCGACGGCATGCTCGATGATCTTCGTCACGCCCGATGGCGAGCGCTTATCTCGGCGCCTGCTTCGAACTCGGCCCCGACGATGTCGAACGGGACAAGGCTTCGGGCACCAAGGTCACTTATTTCGAGGGCTATCTGGGGGACCCGCCGCGCGCCAAGCAAGCGATTCGGCAGACCGCGCGGCTGGCGCATGCCGCTGGGCGCGAAGTGTCGATGACGCTGTCGTATTCGTTTTGCGTCGACCCCTACCGCGACGAGTTCGTCGAGCTGATCCGCTCCGGCACGGCAGCAGCAGGTCGTCTGGATCGCCGGGACTATCCGGGTGAGTACGTCGGGGTAGTGTGCTGAGAGTTCTGCAAATTCGCTGAGAGGGGGCGGTCATGGCAGGCTGGTGATTGTTCACGTCACCTGATTCCCGCGAAGGAACGCCACCATGACCAAGACTGAAGTTAAGACCGCCAGCGCTGCCGTCAAGCAAGGGCGTCGAGTTGGTCGTGTCCGACGATCATGCTGGCCTGGTGGCAGCAATCGGCGAGGTGATCCCCGAAGCCGCCTGGCAACGCTGCTACGTGCACTTCCTCAGGAACGCGCTCGATCATCTGCCGAGGAAGCACGGCGACGACTGCCTGCAGGAATTGCGCTGGCTCTACGACCGGCGCGATCTCGCAGAGGCCAGGGCTGATCTTGCCGCATGGCTTGCCAAATGGTCGGCACGCTATCCGCGCCTGACAGGCTGGGCCGAGGATGCCATCGAACAAACCCTGACCTTCTTCAGGCTGCCGAGACAGCACCACAAGCATCTCAAATCCACCAACATGCTGGAGCGGCTCAACGAGGAAATCCGCCGGCGCACCTATGTCGTGCGCATCTTCCCCAACACCGAAAGCTGCCTGCGCCTGGTCAGGGCCTTGGCCGTCGAGACCAATGAAAACTGGATGGAGGCCAACCGATACATCAACATGGACGACCATGCGCGAGCACAAGAAGCTCGCTCTGCGCCAAGCCGCATGACCAGCATCATGGCCGCCCCATTTTGCAGAACTTGACGCACACAACCGGCTTTGCTCTCTCTACAAAGGCATCGGAGTTGCCGAGCCGCAACCGCCTTACATGCCACTGAAAGCGCCAGCCCGATGCTGACTCGCGCATGTGAATTGAGAAGGGAGATCGAGCCGGCTTCGAGTGAGCCCAGGCTGAGATCTAAGCTCGTCCACGTGCATGATCAGCTTACTACGGGCAGTCACGGCGTGGATGTGCCCGCGGTTAGGGGGCGTATCCAAGTAAACCCGCTGGGTAGATTGCAGTTCGGAATCCGAGGCACGCCCGCTGCCCGTAGCGATTTGAGGACAGCATTGTACACGATCCAACGCAATGACCGGCCGTCCGATCTCTCGTCCAATTTAAATTGAAACGTCTGTCTTGCCGCTGCAGGTCGGCCCGTAAATCAAATGGATTAGCATGTGTTTACCGCTTAGAAGCCCTTGTTTTTCGAACTGCCGACAACACACTGGATAGGCTGTTCTCGTCGTTCGGTCGAGTTCACCTCGCCTATGTCGGCATTTTACGGCGCTTCACTACTAATCGGGCACCGCACGATGGCAGCTCGTTCTCTCCGGCAAAAGATACTCCCTGTGTTAGCTTCCGTGTTGTGTGCTTGCCCTCACCTGCGGGATACGTAAGGCCATCCCTAAAAGCATCGAATGCGGCAGCGACAGCGCGAATCCCAAAGCGATGCTCCCGCCGTACGCGGACAAAACCGTTTTCGAAGTCCACTATTCCGTCCTTGGCCAGCATCGCCAAACGCTCATCTGAACCGCGAAGACGGATCGGATCAGATCCGTGGGCGACACAGATTGCCGGCACGTCAGCCTCGAAATCGCACATTAATCGCTCGATGATTGCGGCTCGCACGCGGTCGTCGTCTGTGAGGCGATGGCCCTTCGATGTCGCCAGTCGGCCAGCTGCGATGTGCCGGATGTAGAAATCCCGTGTAACTTCGTTTTGAACGTACCCCTGGCCGATGCGGCCGATAGCCGACGCGCCGAAACCGATCAGGGTTCTGCAGGTATCGGCAGAGTAGCCCAACGAGTTACGTCGCAAGCGACCTGTTTCCTGTGCCAGCGCGAGCTCGTCGTGCGGCAAGGCGAAATGGTCGAGCCCGATCTCTCGGTAGCCGGCGGCAACCAGCGTCACGGCGACAGCCGCATGCTGTTCAGCGCGGGCAGCGCTGTGGGGAAGAAATTCCGCCTCGATGAGGCGCTGGTTCTTTATTTGGGATGGGATATGCGAGTAGCCGAACAAGGCAAGCCGGTCGGGGCGCATGGCGACCGCTGCCCTCGCCGTCTCGACGCACGACTCCACCGTTTGACGCGGCAGGCCGTAGATGAGGTCGAAGTTGATCCGGTTTACTCCATGCCGGCGCAGCATTTCCACGGCAGCCGACGTCTGGGCCTCGCTCTGGATTCGGTTGATCGCTTTTTGAACAATGGGATCGAAGCTCTGTACGCCCAGGCTCGCGCGGTTCACGCCGGCCGCTCCCAAGCCTTCCGCCATCTCGGGCGTGAGCGTGCGTGGATCGATCTCGATGGCGACCGTAGCTGTTTTCGAGATGGCGAAGCGGCATCGCAGGAACTCCATCAGAGCGAGGAACTCGGCTGGTCCGATGAGAGACGGCGTTCCGCCGCCGAAATGTATGTCGCTCACGGGCAGCGTCTTCGGCACTCGCTCGCAAACCAGACGGATCTCGTCACGCAGCGCCGCCAGATAGTTGAGGATGGGCGCATCATGGCGGGTGATGGTGGTTGGGAAGCCGCAATACCAGCAGGCTGATCGGCAGAACGGAACGTGCAGATAGAGTGACACCGGATCCTCAGCCGGCAGGTTCCTGAGCCATGCCTCATAAGCCTCGGCGCCGACCGCCCCGGAGAACTCCGACACAGCCGGATAGATAGTGTACCAAGGCAGCCGGGCCTCTCGAAATTTTGTGGTCTGCAAAGGCACAATCCCATACTGATAGCAACCAACCCTACCCACCGCGCCCGCCTGGGTCCTTGCGCTATGTCAGTCCGTTCCGTTTGGGCTCGAATCTAGATCTTTTTAGCAATGGGCGCCGTTCAGTCTTAGGCTGGACAGCGATGGTCTGAGCACCTGGTCACCGACTGATGATGGTGATCCGTCAGACCCTCACGCGCCCCTTTTGTTCGACTATCCCATCCCTTCCCTTCACCTGCGCCTCGGAGATTCTACTGAGCGCAGCTGCCGCAATGGGCGAGACATACGGGCTTGGGACCAGATTTTGCTCGCCAGATAGTGCCGGCCCCCTTAGTGAACTCTGCCATGTCGATGAGCTCGTTGTTTGAATTGCTGGCAAGATGCATTAGCTGTGGCGCGCCGCTTTCAGGACGAGAACCTGCTCGGCGCGACAGTCCTGTCCGCCGCAATGCCAAGGCAGGCGCCCTACTGGCTTTGATGCAAGGCTGCAGCGCGTAGTTGTCGACCATCAGCTCGCCAAAATGACGGCGTCGTGCCGAGCGGTCCCGCCGCATGATGCCTCAACGTCGGGCTCACCACAAACAATGCTCTCCCCATGAACGAAACTGTCGCGAAGCGAACAGTCGAACCGTAGCCGAAACGTTTTCCGTTCGTGCTTGGGTGGATCCGCAAGGCAAAAACAAGGAAGTGCGAACCAAGGTCCGCCCGCACAATTGAGCTTCAAGCCGCAGCTGGTCGTCAGGCTGGCACGTCATTTGCGGTCGAATGCAGGACCGTTTGTGACGCCTACCTCTACCAGCTGAGTTGACTGTGATGATTGTACAAAACTTTGCACACCTCCATTTCGGCGATAATTACGTTATCGGCAGCTAAAACCAAATATTTTACAACAATGACCAGAGTACATTCTAGTCCTTCCTTCAGGGCTTAGCTGACGGCCCAGCACAACTGCGCGCGTTTCAAAGTTGTTCTCAGAATCACTCGTGTCCATCACTTTATTATTAAAGCGGAGATCGACAATGACCATTAGGAGCCTCCTCCTCGGCTCAACTGCGGCACTGATTGCCGTTTCCAACGCTCGCGCCGTCACCACCGCCGCCGAGCCTGACCCGACTGAGTACGTCAAGATCTGCAACGTCTACGGCTCGGGCTACGTCTACATTTCAGGCACCGAGACCTGCCTGCGAATCGGCGGCTCTGTCCGTTACAACGTCGGATTGTTTGATCACGCAAGAACCTCGGATGTGAGGACTGGTGAGCATCAGGGCACATGGCAAAACAACACGCGCTTCACATTGAAAACTTGGACCGGCCAGGAGACCGAACTCGGCACGTTGAAGACCTACACCGAAACCCGCATGAACTTCGGCAACCGCCACACTTCGGTTTCGGACAGTTCTCGGTCCTATGCCTTCAACGGAGACAGCACCTTGACTTTCGCCTGGATTCAGCTTGGTGGCCTCCGAGTTGGTAAGGACTGGTCGGCCTTCGACATGTTTATTGGCGGCGCGGGTGACGTACTCAACCAGACGCCGGTTCCGTACGGCTCTTTCGATACCAATGTGGTTCAGTACTACTTCGACGCCGGGAACGGCTTTTCGGCCGTGGTTTCGCTCGAAGAAGGCTCGGGCGTGGTCGGCACAATCGACAGCTACGCACCGCACGTAGTCGGCGGCTTGAAATACACACATGGCTGGGGCGCGATCACCGGCGTTGCCGCTTATGATAGCAACTACGAATCGGTGGCCGCCAAGGTCCGTGTCGACATCAATGTCACCAACGAACTGTTGCTGTTCGGAATGCTCGGCTACGGTTCCAACGGCAAGCTCAACGACGACTCCACGAACGCCATCGACGCTCATGGTCGCGGCTTCTATAAGAGTTGGGGCGGGAACTGGGCTTTCTGGGCTGGCGCCACTTACAAACTCAACGAGACAACTTCGTTCAACCTTCAGCTCTCCGGTAATCAGCTCAAGAACCATGGTGTCGCTGCAAACGTCGCGTATGCGTTTCTTCCAGATTTCACAGTTACGGCGGAACTCGACTATGGCCGATACGGTAACTTCGCCGTCGGCAAGGTGGACGGCGCTTCCAACATGAATTGGACCAACGCCAACAAGAAGAGCAGTGTCGGCGGAATGCTGCGTTTCGAACGCTCATTCTAACGGATGAAAGGGCGCTGAGGCAGGCATCGCATGTACTTGTCGTCGGCGGATCGGACTCCAGTGGGGGTGCCGGAATCGCGCGCGATATCGAGACGCTCTCCTCCATGGGCGTGCGCAGCTGCCTTGCCGTCACTGCGGTGACGGTGCAAACACACGACAGCGTCACGGACATCCTTCATCTGCAACCCGGTCTGGTGGCCAATCAGATGCGTGCAGCGATCTCGCGGGCGTCGCGGCGTAGTGAGCGCGGGCGCGGCCGTGATGATCGCGGCGGGAGGGAGAGGTAAGGAGCGTCTTTCCTTTGAGAATTCGCGTTTACGGGTACCCACGATGCACAACGGGCGAGTTTTTCAAAGAGGCGCGTCCTCCTTCGAAGCGCTTCGGAGGGCCAGGCTCTAGGCTCGCCCCGAGCCCCTGCGTAGCCTGCGGGGGAGCTGGGTCTCGGCCCATCCGGGTAACGATCCTTCGCGCGGCTATGGAAACGATCGCATTTGCCGATTGTCGCATAAAAAACTTGTTATCGCCCGACTAAAAAAACTTGCAACTCCACAGCATCATTGACTTGTCGCCTATCAGCACTATATACTTGGAGTCGCACAGCTCTAAAAACTTGCAAAGGCACGGCCATGGCCAAGCCCCATGAAAAACTCGCTGTATCACTGGCCGTCCTCAAAGAGCTGCAGGAGGGTGGGCGGCGCATATTCAAATCAGATGAGCTGACCCGCGTCCACCGGGAGCGGCTGCTGCAGAACGGGTTCCTGCGCGATGTTATCAAAGGCTGGCTCATGTCGACCGGCCCGCAGGCACGGCAGCAAGACACCACCCCTTGGTACGCGAGCTTCTGGGAGTTCTGCTCCCTTTACTGCAATGACCGGTTCGGCAAGGACTGGTTCCTCTCACCGGAGCAGTCGCTGCTTCTGCACGCGGAAGCGCCCACTATTCCGCCTCAGGTGGTGGTGAACACCCCCAAAGGCACGAATAACAAAATCGACCTGCTGTTCGGCACTTCGCTCTATGACCTCAAGGTCAAGGAGATGCCGGCCGAACTGACAGAGAAAAACGGCCAGCGCGTGTTCACTGTCGAGGCCGCCCTTACCCGGGTGCCGGAAGCGTTCTTCCAGCGCGCCCCTATCGAGATGCAGATCGCCATGGCGTCGGTGCGCGACGTATCAACCGTTCTGGCCCTGCTGCTTGATGGCGGCCATTCCGCCGTGGCGGGACGGCTTGCGGGGGCCTTCCGTCGCGTAGGACGCGACTCCTTTGCCGATGAAATCGTGGCCGCCTTCAAAGCCGCCGGCTATGACGTGCGCGAATCCGATCCGTTCGCGGGACAAATTGGAGTGACAACTATTGCGGCGGGCGTACCGCCGTTGGTCGCCCGCCTGCGCGCGATCTGGCAATCGCAGCGCGAAGCCATCATCGAGATATTCCCGAAGGCACCCGGACTGCCGTCCGACAAAGACGCCTATATGAAGTTCGTCGAGGATATCTACGAAAGCGACGCCTACCATTCGCTGTCGATAGAAGGGTACAGCGTCACCCCGGAACTCATCGACCGGGTGCGCGAGGGGAGCTGGAATCCGGAGATTGATGAAGAGGACCGCAAGAACCGAGATGCGCTTGCCGCGCGTGGCTACTACCTCGCATTCCAGAAGGTCAAAGACTCTGTTGCCGCGATCATCAACGGCAAGCCAGCCGGCGCGTTGACGCGGGACACTCACCGGGAGTGGTACCGGGAGCTGTTCGCGCCGTCAGTGACCGCCGGCATCCTCAAAGCCAGCGCGCTTGCGGGATATCGCAATCACCCTGTGTACCTGCGCGGCTCGCAGCACGTGCCGCCGCGTACCGAAGCGGTGGCCGATGGTATGAATGAGCTGTTCGACCTGCTGGAGGCGGAGAAGGAGGCCTCCGTGCGTGCCGTGCTGGGGCATTGGCTTGTGGGCTATGTGCACCCCTATCCGGACGGCAACGGACGAATGGCGCGGTTCCTCATGAACGCGATGCTGGCTTCAGGCGGTTACCCCTGGACAGTCGTCAGAGTCGATGACCGGAAGGCCTACCTCGCAGGGCTGGAGGAGGCGAGCGGCAATATGAATGTGAAAACGTTCGCCGCCTTTCTCGGCGAACGGGTGAAGTGGTCTATGGAGAAGGCGGCGTGAGGTCGGTGGTGTGCCATGTTTAACTTGCTTGTCTCGGGCCACGGCGAGTGGTGGGAAACGCCGCCGTTCACGTCAACCATTGACCGGTTCAAGGAATCTAGCGGCGCGGAGGCCGAGGCTATCGACCTCGCGCCCTGAAACATTGCGCCGGCTGGAGGAAATCCCGGCGCTTTTGATGTACGAAGTCGGGGCGGGAGGCCCGCACGCGCGCGTGGTCCGGCACAGCCGCATACGCAATATCGTTCGGCGCGGACACGAACTGGCCTTCACCTTCGAGCCCGATCCGAAACATGCCTTTCTCGACCGGTCAGCGGTGTTGAGAATTGCGGACCGGCTGGGCATTCAACAGTTCGAACAGCACCGTACGCACTGGGCGATCAAGGATGGTGACATTCCGGCCGAGCTGATTGCCACCGGCACCGCTGAACGGGCGCAGCGCACCGTTGCCGTGGTTGCGGCAGAATATGTAGAAGCGCGCCGCGAGGGACGAAGGAGAGAAGCTGCCGAACTGGCCGAAGAACTGGAGGATTTTCCTCCCTCGCTGGAGAAAGCACTGTCGCTCGTGCCGGCGCGTATCCTTCAGCAGCCGACACCCGAATTATACCCGATCCTTGGGATAGAGCCCCGCACGCCCGAAGGCCGCAACGCCGTCGTGGCCGTCGTCGCAAGGGATCACAATGGGCAGGACTTGCCTGCCGACTGGTCTTATTCGCTGGCGTGGTTCCTGGACCTTTACGGCAGCGCGACGGAAGCGGGGCGCCTTGACGGCGCGCTGGCCGAATGCGCAACGCATATGATCGCGCTCGGCACTGGCGAGGGAGAAGCTGCCGCCCCGGTTGAAGATATCGGCTACGCACTCTGGCGCTGTTCGCGAAGCCCGAAACTTATCGGCGATCTGCGCCGGGAAATTGCGGTCCTGACTGATCGCCTCGTGCGCCGCCAGGAGGGTGGGGGCTACTGGAATGAAACTAGAGAAGGGGTTCCCCGGCCCGGCCTGCGCGCCACGGCCCTTGCGACAGTCGCCCTTCAGCGGCTTGGCGATGACCGCTACCACGACGCAATTCGGAAAGCCGTGTCATGGCTGATCACACAAGTTATTCCTGACACAGGCGCGCTTCCGCGCGACGCGGGCGACGGCGATCCCGAGGTCATCGCCACGACACTCGCGATGGAGGCTATTCGCCGGTCTGATTTTGTCGACGACGTGCCCCACGTGCTGGCGGCTGGAGATGCCTGGCTGGTCTCCGGTCAGACCGTGCTGGGAGGCTGGCAGGCAGAGCCGTGGGCAGAGGATTTTGTCGCGGCCTTGGTGCTTGAATATCTCGCGCGCCAAAACGAGATGCTGCCGCAGGTCGATGGCTTTCTCCTGATGGCGCGCGACTTCTTCCGCAAGGCAGAAGAGCTGCAGCTGGAAGGCGGCGCCAATAATCGGCGGCTTGCTGCCATAGCGACCGTGCATGCTGTGGAAATGTTCCTCTATGGGCTGTTTGAGCGGCGGGAAGATTTGGCGCTGTCAGCCTTCCGCGAAAACGGCACTGAGACGCTCGGCCCCCGGGAAGCGCTCGGCGCTCTGCAGGCTGCGTTGCAACGGATCGGGGTGCTGCACGCGCCGCAACGGCTGTCCCACCGCGACAATCTGAGTGCGTTGGTCGGGCGGCGTGACGGGATCATCCATCGCGCTCACGAAATTAGCGAAGCGGAACTCAGAGACGGGATGAAGCATGCCCGGCGCTTTATCGAAAAGTATGCCCGGTCGCTGCTCGACTTGAACCTGTTGCAGTGAATGTACGTGATTGAGGGGGATGATGAAAAGAAGCGATATTCCAAAGGATGTTATGGCGGCTATTCCGCAAGGCCGCGGAAGAATATGGGGGCAGCGATGCCCCGGCGACATGGCCCCGGATGTGCTGATGACCGGACGTTACCAGTTCGGCAGCAACGAGCGCCGATGGCGACGAAATTCTCGGCGATGCCGACGAATATCTGATGCGCCATTTCGCGACTGAGAGCGGAAAGAGCAAAGGCCAGTTCTACACCCCCGCCGAAGTCAGCCGCATCATGGCGCAGATCATCGGCATTCGGTCCGCCAAGACCAGCGGCGACACCACCGTCTACGACCCGACCTGCGGATCGGGATCGCTGCTGCTGAAAGTGGCCGACGAGGCCGGGACCAATGTCACGCTCTACGGGCAGGAGAAGGATTCGGCCACCAGCGGTCTCGCGCGCATGAACATGATCCTGCACAACGCACCCACCGCGATGATCATGCAGGGCAACACCCTCACCGATCCCAAATTCCGCGACGGCGATGCGCTCAAGACCTTTGATTACGTCGTCGCCAATCCGCCCTTCAGCGACAAGCGCTGGAGCACCGGGCTTGACCCGCTTCATGATGAGCTGATCGCTTTAAGTCGTTTCGGCGTACCGCCCGCCAAGCAGGGCGATTACGCCTACCTGCTACACATCGTCCGGTCGCTGAAGAGCGCCGGTAAGGGCGCCTGCATTCTGCCGCACGGCGTTCTCTTCCGCGGCAACGCCGAAGCCGAACTCCGGCGCAACCTTGTGCGCAAGGGATACATCATCCACGGCGGTGGAGGACGAAGTCGTTCTCGACCTCGTTTTTTATGAAGCACGCGATATCGACCAGCGCCTGGTTCAGAGGACAAATTGATCAGTGGTTCGATGCCAAAACCAAGGCCCTGAATGACTGGCAAAGGGATGAGCTAAAAAAGAAATGGGGCACGATGTAAAACGTGCTCAGCTCGCGATCCCGCATGGATCGTGTCGTCAGCGGCACGTCTTCGATTTCAGCGTGAAGCCCCGCCTGTCAAGCGAACGCGGCAACGCAATTCTCGTGGCCTCCAGCATCTACGAAGCCTGCAAGCACTTCGAGCTTTTTCAAAAGACCTTGTTCCGCAACAAGTGCGCCCTGATCACATCGTACAATCCGAATGCGCAGGACATCACAAAGGAAGAGACGGGCGCCAACACCGATATCGACCGGCAGGTCATTTACAACACCTACACCGAGTTGCTGAAGGGCGTTGAGGCCATGGGCGGTTTGTCCAAAACCGAGGTGTACGAGGAGGCGGCCAAGGCTCTTTTCACCAAGGAGCCGGCGAACATGAAGCTGCTGGTGGTCGTCGACAAGCTGCTCACAGCTTTCGATGCGCCACCCTGCACCTATGTCTACATAGACACGTCTATGCAGGACCACGGCCTGTTCCAAGCGATTTGCCGGACCAATCGGCTTGACGGCGAGGACAAGGATTTCGGTTATATCGTCGCCTACAAGGGCCTGTTCAAGAAAGGTTGAGAATGCGATCGCGGTCTATACGTCGGAACTTGATCATTCCGACGACGGGCCGGCTCCGGATGTGCTGCTCAAGGACCGTCTGAAAAAGGAAAAGAACGTCTCGATCAAGCCCTGGAACGCATTGTCCTGCTTTGCGAGCGTGTGGAGCTGCCGAAAGGAGAACTGGAATACATCCACTTCTTCTGCGGCAACACCGAAATCGCGTCAGACCTTAAAGAGCGCGAACCTCAGCGCGCGGCCCTGTACAAGGCAACCGCAGGGCTGCTGCGGGCGTATGCTAATATCGCGGATGAAATGGATGCCGCAGGCTACAACGGGACACTGTGCGTCTGGCCAGCAACGAAAGCCTCGATCTGAAGGCCTACGAGGCTGATATGCGGCACTTGATCGACACATATTTCAAAGCCGATGAGCCCCGCAAAATCTCACCATTCGACGGCATGAGCCTCCTTGAGCTCAGCTCGTTTGGGAGGACGTGCTGGACGATAGGGTCACCATTCCCCGCAAAATCAAGCAGTCCAGCGAGCGTAAAATCCAGGATCAAGCTGACCGCACATGGAATCTTCTCACTACGCTTTACTACACGGGAACAGGCCGTATCCCTTGGCGCAGGAAGAAGATCGGATTGAAAGGGAACCTTCTTTGTCATCTTTGCATCACGGTCAGTCTGCTCGAGATTGACCGCTGCAAACCGGGAGCACGAGCGGGCTGGGCAAACCTTGCAACAGATCCTTCAAGGAAATTCATAGACTCTTAGCAACTCCGGTTCGCTGTGAATGGTAGGCTTATTGCAACGTCTGAGGTCAGTGGGGTCCAAACCGTGGCGCCGCTTATTCTCCGACCCGCCGAACTGCGTGCAATTTCGGCTAAAGGCAATGGCAAGAAGAGCGCCCATCTTGTTTGTTCGACACAGCCATATCGGCTGAAAACAGTATCTTCACGGCCACCGACATTGTCCGGTCGATGGACAATCAACCATATAATTTGGTTCGAAAGCCGCAACATCTGTGGAGAACGCGAAATGACAAATTCAGTAGGACGAGTGCCCAGGCTTTCCAAGTGGCTTGGTCCTGACCAATGCTGACACTGGTCAGTCGCCTACGGACGGCAGCGCATTTAGATCGCCTTCGAATCCTAGGTCTTTGCGCGCACGCGGACCTAACTGTCTGCCAGCTAGCGGAGATTCTGGGTCTGCGTCGTGAGCACGTTGTACGACACGTCCGGCTGCTGGCCAGAGCCGACTTTCTTTACTGCAACGAACAACGCCCGTGGTGCTCGTACCATCTCAAAGCAGCAGGTAAGGACGGCGGGCTGGTTCAGTTGTTGGTTGATCTCCTGCCCCACGGCGATGGCTATCACAAACGAGACCTTCAACGGCTCGAAGCGACACAAGACGCGCCGTCGAAGGGGATCGCATGCTTGACCGTGAAATAGATCCAATTGGAGCGCGAAACCACCATGGACAACTCCGCCGACGGCACCATCGCGCCGCCCGACACTTGCGGACGGTCTCGCTTGGCGGCCTCTGGCCCACGCGCTTCTGGACCGAGGTTATGACCTGATCACCGGGGGCACTGACAATCACATGCTGATCCTTGATCTTCGCGATCGACCACTATCAGGCAAGGCCTATGCCGAGCGGTTAGCGAAGGCAGGCATCATTACGAACTTTAAATGGTGCCTGGCGACCCGCGGGATCCGGCGGTCACAAGCGGAATTCGCTTGGGGTCGCCAGCAGTGACGTCCATGGGCATGCGCGATGTGGAAATGGTGCAAATTGCTGGCTTCATTGACTGCGTCCTCCGGCGGCCTGATGACGAAGATCTCCATGCCTGCGTGCGAAGAGACGTTGCCGATTTGTGCGCTGCGTTCGAGGTCCCGGGCATCACCAACAGGTAAGGTGGGCTAAGCAAAATGCCCCATACAACTCCAACACCCGAAACGAGGCATTTCATGGCTAGGCAGTTCGTGTTCTCTTCCGAATCGGTTGGCGCGGGACACCCGGATAAGTTGGCCGACAACATCTCGGATGCCATCCTCGATGCCATCCTCCGCACCGATCCCAAGGCGCGCGTCGCCTGTGAAGCGTTGGTAAAATCAGGGATGGTCGTTCTGGCTGGCGAGATTACCAGCGATGCGCGGGTGGATTATAGCCAAGTTGCGCGCGATACGATTCTCGATATTGGATACGACGATGAGGCCGTCGGCTTTGACGGCCGGCGTTGCTCCGTCGTTCATGCACTCACCGAGCAATCGCCCGACATTAGCCAGGGCGTTGACGAGGGACGAGGGCAGGACCTCCAGCAGGGAGCGGGAGATCAGGGCCTCATGTTCGGCTACGCATGCCGCGAAACCGATACTCTGATGCCTTTGCCGATCCAGCTCGCTCATCGCTTGACGAAACAACAGGCAGATGTCCGGAAAGCACGACAGCTTGGCTGGTTGCGTCCTGACATGAAATCCCAAGTCTCAGTGCGCTATGAGGGGTTGCGCCCGGTCGCCCTGGATACCATCGTCGTATCGACCCAACATGACGAGCAGGTCTCGCAAGAGACGGTCCGCGAGGGCGTCATTGAGGAAATCATAAAGCCTGTCCTGCCGACCCACCTGGAGACGGAAGGCATCAGAATTCTGGTCAACCCGACGGGGAGGTTCGTAGTCGGCGGGCCGCGCGGCGACTGCGGTCTCACTGGACGCAAGATCATCGTCGATTCCTATGGTGGGATGGGTCGTCACGGCGGCGGCGCCTTTTCGGGCAAGGACCCGTCCAAGGTTGACCGCTCAGCTGCCTATGCGGCCCGGTATGTCGCAAAGAATATCGTCGCTAGCGGACTTGCGGACGTCTGCGAGGTGCAGCTTGCTTACGCAATCGGAGTGGCCAGTCCGGTTTCTGTCATGGTCAACACGTTCGGGACAGCGAGGGTTGAGGAAAGAAGGATCGAGCGCCTCATTCTTGAGTTGTTCGATCTCAGACCGAAAGGCATTATCAAGATGCTTGATCTCCTACGCCCTATATACCGCAAGACCGCGACCTATGGCCATTTCGGCCGTGAAGAGCCTGATTTCACCTGGGAGAAGACAGACAGGGCCGACGAATTGCGTCGCGAGGCAGGACTCGCCGCCCCGTGAGGGCCGACGCCGAATGGATTGGCATCCGGAAAGCCCATTCCAACTCGCCAGACCCGCCGGCCGGCCGGCGTGGCAAGAAGCCGTCGGGATTTTCGCGGAGACATTGATGCCGGACTATGACGTGCTTTGTATAGGAAATGCCATCGTCGACATCATCGCCCAGTGCGATGAGGCGTTCCTGGAGACCAACGGCATCATCAAGGGCGCGATGAATTTGATCGACACGAGGCGCGCCGAACTGCTCTACAGCCGCATGGGCCCGGCCATTGAAGCCTCGGGCGGCAGCGCCGGCAACACGGCGGCGGGCGTCGCCTCCTTCGGCGGTCGCGCCGCTTTCTTCGGCAAGGTCTCCAACGACGCGCTCGGCAAAATCTACGCGCATGACATGCATGCCCAGGGCGTCGCCTTCGACACAAAACCGCTCGATGGCGAACCGCCGACGGCGCGCTCGATGATCTTCGTCACGCCGGACGGCGAGCGCTCGATGAACACCTATCTCGGCGCCTGCGTCGAGCTCGGCCCGGAGGATGTTGAGGCCGACAAGGCGTCGGGCGCCGCCGTCACCTATTTCGAGGGCTATCTATGGGACCCGCCGCGCGCCAAGGAAGCGTTCCGGCAGACGGCTAAGCTCGCCCACGGCGCCGGGCGCGAAGTGTCGATGACATTGTCGGACTCGTTCTGCGTCGATCGCTACCGCGACGAATTCCTCGACCTGATGCGCTCCGGCACCGTGGATATCGTCTTTGCCAACAGCCACGAGATCAAGTCGCTCTACCAGACCGCTTCATTCGACGAGGCGCTGGCGCGGATCCGCAGGGACTGCAAGATCGCCGCCGTCACCCGCTCGGAAAAGGGCTCGGTCATCGTGCGCGGCGACGAGACCGTGACCATCAATGCGACCAGGATCCGCGAGCTGGTCGACACCACCGGCGCCGGCGACCTCTACGCCGCCGGCTTCCTCTACGGCTACACGCAAGGCCGCAGCCTCAAGGATTGCGGCGATCTCGGCTCGCTGGCAGCCGGGCTGGTCATCCAGCAAATCGGCCCAAGGCCACGCCAGAATTTGCGCAGAGAGGCGGAGCAGGCGGGATTGCTGTAGGTGGCGAGCCAAGAACCAGCTGCCCACCCTCCTTAATCCAGCCCGAGCCTTTTCTTCAGTTCCGCATTCTCCTTGCGGAGACGATCGGCAAGCAGGCTCTTTAGCCGCTTGTTTTCTTCCTCGAGCGCGACGAGATCCTTCAGCCCGTCACTGTCCGCCGCCGGCGCCGGCGCCTTCTTCCAAAGATAATATGTCTGTTCCGAGATGCCGGCTTGCTTCACCGCGCTCTTGAGAGTAGCGCCGCCGCCGATCGAGGTTTCGATCTGCGCCAGCTTCTGGGCACGATCCTTCGCGGAGTAGCTCTTTCGGCCTGTTCGCGCTGACGGCGGTGCTTCAGTGGTCGCGGATATCGGCTTGGCGTCCTCCTTGCGGGCAGGCGCGCTCGCCTCAGCTTCTGGCTTCCTCGACCGCCGCGCTCTCGTCTTCGGTTTTGGCGTTTCCGCTTTGTCTGCCGGTTCGCTATGAACTACTGCTGACTCGGTTTCCAGGGGATTGGCCATGAAATGCTCCACTCGAGGTTTGTGCAAAGGTTCAGCATCAAGGGCCACTACAGTAGAGTCAACAAGCTGACGATTTAACGGCTCGACTTCGTTTGTTGTTTCGGCCATCGCCGCGGCGATGTCGAAATTGCCCCAGATGGAACGTGCGGATTTTTCATAATTGCGCTTTTGTTTGACTTCCACGGTGAATGGTCGCGTCTGCCGCCTCATAGTTCCTTCCTGAATAGGAGAATGAAGTCGCCGCTCGAATTTTTGGCGCTTCCTGCTTAGCGCGGAGCATTATCGTATAGCCGCTCAACGGGCAAGTGATGCCGGTCTTCGATGGCTGACCCATCTGGGGAGATTTGAGCGGCTTCGCGCGTCCTGCGCATGCCTGTAAGGCCGCCAAGTTTTCTGGGTTAGCAGGCGCGCCACTGTGGCAGCTTGGCGAGGCCATGGTTGAGCGAGGCGAACCAAATCCAGCCCCGCGGTGGATCCCGAAGCTTCCCACAATGGCGAAGAGAACATCTTCACTCGTTCCTTTTCAGCACAAGACCTTCCGTTCGCTATGGTCGGCTGCACTCGTTTCGAACCTTGGCACCCTGGTGGAAGGTGTGGCGGCGGCTTGGCTGATGACCAGCATCGCCACCTCCCATTGAATGGTGGCGCTCGTCCAGTCATCGACCACCCTCCCCTACATGATCTTCTCCCTCGCGGCGGGAGCGCTCGCGGACAACTTTGACCGTCGCCGGATCATGTTGACTGCGCAACTGCTGATGGTCTGCGTATCCGCCTTCCTGGCGTTCCTGACCTATGCGGGGGAAATGACACCCTGGACCCTTCTGGGTCTCACCTTCCTGATCGGCTGTGGTTGGGCATTGCACGATCCCTCTTGGCAAGCCTCGATGGGGGATATCCTGCCTCGCGAACACCTGCCTAGCGCGGTTGCGCTCAACGGCATGAGCTACAATCTCATGCGCAGCATCGGGCCGGCGATTGGCGGCATAATCGTGGCCACAGCCGGTGCGACCTTCGCGTTCCTCTTCAACGTCTTTTGCTACTTCGCTCTGATCGCTGCGCTGTTGCGGTGGAAAGCCGTACGGGCAGGACAAGCGCTGCCGCGGGAGGCTTTCGGCAGTGCGATGGCGGCGGGCTTCCGTTACGTGCTCTTGTCGCCGAACCTTCTCAAGGTGATGTGCCGGAGTTTCATTTTCGGCCTTACCGCCGTTGTCATTTTGGCTCTCCTGCCGTTGGTTGCTCGCGAACAGATCAAAGGGACCGCGGTCACCTACGGCGTAATGCTCGGCTTCTTCGGCCTGGGAGCGATTTGCGGCGCGCTCCTCGTCGGGCGGGTCCGAGAAGTTCTCTCCAACGAATGGGTCATTCGCGGTGCGTTCTTTATACTGGCGATCAGCTGCTTCTTTCTGGCATGGAGTGAGCACGTTTGGCTGAGCTGTCTCCTCCTCATGCCGGCCGGTGCGGCCTGGATTCAATCATTCTCGCTGTTTAACGTCACAGTGCAGCTTTCGGCGCCGCGGTGGGTGGTTGGACGCGCCCTGTCTCTCTATCAGACGGCCACATACGGCGGCATGGCTGCGGGAAGCTGGCTTTGGGGCGAACTGGCGGATGTCCAAGGTGTTTCGGGAGCCTTCCTCGTCGCCAGCGTGGTTCTTGTGATTGGGGGACTGATGGGGATCGTTCTGCGTCAGCCGGATTTCGAAACGCTCAATCTGGATCCGACCAACAAGTTCAGCGAACCGACGCTGCAACTTGACCTGCGGCCACGAAGCGGTCCGATCATGGTGATGGTCGATTATCGTATCGATCAGAGAGATGTCCCAGAATTTCTCAGTGTGATGACATCGTGGCGAAAAGCCCGGCTGCGAGATGGCGCCAGACAATGGGCGTTGCTGCGTGACCTGGAAAAGCCCGAACTATGGACCGAGTGCTATCATGTGCCAACCTGGGTCGAGTATGTTCGCCACAACAACAGGCAGACCCAGGATGACGCCGAAATCGTTGCGCGTCTGGAAGCGCTGCACCGTGGCGATTGCTCGCCCAAGACGCATCACAAGATCGAACGCCAAACCGTGCGCGTGCACGACGATTTGCCGCTCAGGCCTCATTTGGACAGGACTTGAGCTGGCCCGTTGGTTTGAGCCGGTTACCTTGAGCCGGTGGGCTGCGAACAAGCAGGTCGATCACTTCGCAACACGCCGCTGCGCCGGGCCTCGGGTGCTCCCCTCGAAATCATTGTGTCGTATCACCGAGGGCATCACGGCCAACAGCTTCCTAGGCAACAGCCTCGCCATTGCGCCGAATATGGTCGCGAGCAGATCACCGACGAAGCGGTCGGAACCTCGGAGCCGAAGTTCGATGCCGAGGTGGCGTTCGCATGATGCGGGAAGCAGCACCACGGCGCTTGCCGGTATGTTTGCCGCCGGGAGCCGACGAACTCCTATCCTCCTGGACAAGGGCGCCGTGCGTCATTGCTTTGATTTACCGGCCGCTCAAGGCTTCCACAGTTTTCGCTTTCGAGGCGACCTTTGGAACATGCCAACGGAAATTTAACATAACGACATAAACATTTCTTTATGCGGCGTTGACAAAGAAGCGAACTGTTGTAATTGTCTCCCGCGTCGTGGTTCTCCGTACGGCGCTGCCGCAGCGGAGCTAAGAGGGAAGCCGGTGCGATGCCGGCGCTGCCCCCGCAACTGTTAGCGGCGAGCCAACCCCACTCATGTCACTGAGGCGAATAGCCTTGGGAAGACGGGTAGAGGCTATGACCCCGCGAGCCAGGAGACCTGCCACGGCGAATTACGTCCACGGGCGGGGTGTCTCGGTGGCCGCTGCAGCCTGGCGTTCGTGCCGGCCTGCTAGCGCCTTCCTTGTCACCGACGCCCCAACCATCGGGGTCTGGCATGACTGTCTCTCAGCAAATTCCTGTAGCAACGCTCGGCGTGCCCCGCTTCGGTCGTCGGCGAGAACTGAAATTCGCGCTTGAAAGCTACTGGTCCGGAAAATCGTCCGCTGCCGACCTTCTCACGACCGCGAAGGCGCTCCGTGCCGCTAGCTGGGAGGAGCAGCACGATCGCGGCGTGTCGAAAATCCCGTCGAACGACTTCTCGCTCTACGACCATGTGCTCGACACCGCAGCCATGGTCGGCGCCGTTCCATCCCGTTACGGCTGGAATAGCGGCGAGGTTCCACTTGACATCTACTTCGCAATGGCGCGGGGCAACCAGGGTTGTCGACACGCTGGTCACCAGCAGGCGGCTCATGGGTCTGATGTAACCGCGATGGAAATGACCAAGTGGTTTGACACCAACTATCACTACATTGTGCCGGAACTCAACGATGATCAGACGTTCGCCCTCTCGTCGACGAAACCGGTCGATTACTTCATCGAGGCTAAAGCTCTCGGCGTTCACACACGCCCAGTCATCCTTGGACCGATCACCTTCCTCAAGCTGGCGAAATCGCCTGCCGAAGGCTTCGATCCCATCGCACTCCTACCACGGCTTCTGCCCGTCTACGAGCAACTCCTGCGGAGTTTGAAGCTGTCGGGTGCCGATTGGGTGCAGATCGATGAGCCAGCGCTTGTCCTCGATCTGAACCCGAACGAACGAGCTGCGTTCGAATTCGCCTATGGCCAGCTGTCAAAAGCCGCGCCCGAGTTGAAGATCATGCTGGCTACCTATTTCGGGCCGCTGGGAGACAATCTCCAAACCGCGGTTTCTCTGCCCCTGGCCGGGCTGCATATTGATCTCGTGCGCGCTCCCGAGCAGCTGGAAACGGTGGGTCGGCTCGCTCCGAAGGATCTGGTGCTCTCGCTTGGCTTGATCGATGGCCGCAACGTCTGGCGTGCGAACCTGCCCGCCATTCTCGACCGCATCAAACCGATCGTCGCCGGCTGGCCCTTGGACCGCGTCGAAATCGCGCCTTCCTGCTCGATGCTGCATGTGCCGATCGACCTGCGCATGGAGACGGAACTCGACGCGGACATCAGGTCGTGGCTCGCCTTCGCGGCCCAGAAGACCGACGAGTTGGTGTTGCTGGCCCGGGCCCTGTCCCAAGGCAGGGATGCGGTGGAAGGCGCGTTGAAAGCGTCTGCCGAGGCTGCCGCCACTCGCGTGACATCCAAGAACATCCATGACCCGCTTGTTGAGGGGCGGATCGCCAGCATTGACGACAGCATGAAGCGACGAGAGAGCGCTTTTGCCGAGCGCTGCAGAGTCCAGGCCGGCACGCTCGGGCTGCCGCCGTTCCCGACGACGACCATCGGGTCCTTCCCGCAGACGCCGCAGGTACGCAGGTCGCGGGCCGCTCATGCGAAGGGCCAACTGAGCTATGTCGACTACGAGACCTTCCTGAAGAAGGAGATCGAGGCTGCAATTCGCTGGCAGGAAGAGATCGGGCTGGACGTGCTGGTGCACGGTGAGTTCGAACGAAACGACATGGTACAGCATTTCGGCGAGCAGCTGTCCGGCTTCGCCTTCACCCAGCATGCCTGGGTACAAAGCTATGGGTCCCGCTACGTGCGTCCCCCCATTATCTTCGGCGACGTATCGAGGCGCAATCCGATGACGGTGCGCTGGTGGCAATTCGCCCAGTCGCTTACGGAAAAGCCTGTGAAGGGAATGCTCACGGGCCCAGTGACCATTCTCAACTGGTCTTTTGTTCGCGACGACGTACCCCGCTCCGAAGCCTGCCGCCAGATCGCGCTCGCCATCCGCGACGAAGTGACGGATCTCGAAAGGTCCGGCGCAAGGATGATCCAGATCGATGAGGCCGCCTTTCGCGAAGGATTGCCACTGCGCCAGTCTGAGTGGAAAGTCTATCTCGACTGGGCTGTCGAATGCTTCCGGATCGCTTCAACGGGTGTAAAGGACGCGACTCAAATCCATACCCACATGTGCTATTCGGAGTTCAACGAGATCATCGACGCGATCGCTGGAATGGATGCGGATGTAATTTCGATTGAGACGTCGCGCTCGAAAATGGAGCTGCTGGACGCCTTCACGAGCTCCAAATATCCGAACGAAATCGGTCCCGGAGTCTATGACATTCACTCACCACGCGTCCCGGAAGTCGGCGAGATTTCGGATCTCGTCATGCTTGCCCGCGAGCGACTGTCGGATGCCCAACTGTGGGTAAACCCGGACTGTGGCCTCAAAACACGCAAATGGGAGGAGGTCCGCCCTGCCCTCATGAACATGGTTGCTGCAGCACGCGCGCTCCGGGAGAAAGTGTAGGCCGGAGGGTTTCCTGGTTGCTCACCATGTGGTGAGTTACCGGCTGCCGCATGTGGGCCGTGAATGTGCCAAAACGCGATCACATCCTTTGAAATAAGTCACTCGAGCGAGAAAGTGCACTTTCCTTCGGCACGTGTACTAATCGCGCAGGAGTAAAGGGTACCGTTTTCTCCCTGTGACGTGTCGATTTCGAAGGGGAGTGATTGGCGTCGAGACCGCTCCAGCCATGGTTATCAGCACGCCGAGTGCGTTGTTCTCGATCAGTTCGTAAAGGACTTGTCGGCTCGGCTCATCGAAATGAACGGGTAAATACATGACAGTTCCTTTCACTGGCCGCCGCCGCCGGGTTCGCTGTTCACCGGCTGGCATCCGATGGCAAGCGTTCCAACGCGGCGGCGATCTGGCGCTTCGCTGCTGAGGGCAGAGGCAGGATGGGACGCGGGGGGGCGGCACGGCAAATGTCGAGCAATTCGGCAAGTGCATAGACGACGCGAAGGCTCGAGAACTCCTTGAAGAGGCTCCAGAGCGGCGCAAGCGTGGCATCGATCCGTCGCGCTTCGGCCGCATCGCCCTGTTGCGCCGCCGTGACGATCTTCACGCAGACCTCGGGCAGGATGCCGGCGAGGACGCTGTACCATGTGTCGGCGCCGGCGATCATGGCCTCTGCAGCGTTCCAGTCGCCGCTGTAGCCGATTGAGAACCCTTCCGGCACAGTGCGCCTCTGGTCGGCCAAATGGCTCTTGATCGCATCGCCCTTGTCTGTCGGATTCTTGATAGCGACAATCCCACCCACCTTTGCCAGGCGGCTGACGAGTGCTGGGGTGAAATGGAAATGCGTCGTTCCTGGATTGTCGTAGACGACGATCGGCAGGCCGCTCTCGCACGCCACCGTCGAGAAATGTTCGAACACCTCGTCCTCAGTGAGCGGGGTGTAGGAGGCGGCCGCAAGCAGCCCCGCGGCAACTCCAAGGGCCTTGGCGTCCTGCGCGAACCTCACTGCTTCATCGGTGCGCAACGCGCCCACACCCACCACGACCGGCGTTCGCCCGGCGATTTCGTCCAAGGTCTCGGCGAGCGTCCGTCGCCGCTCCTCGCGCGACAGATACATGTAGGTGCCGGTGCTGCCGAGAAGACCGATGGAGTCGACCTGAGCGGCGCCAAGCCGAGCAATCAGCTTGCGCAGAGCAACGGTATCGACGCGGCCGTCACGATCGGCGGGCGTGATGGGAAACGCGGAAAGACCGCTCAGGAATGCCATGGCAAGGCTCCAGGTTTGTGCGTGAGCGCAGGACTGGCCGGACGACAGGTCATCACAAGGCGTCCAGAGCCCGCCGCAGGTCGGCGATTAGGTCATCGGCGTCTTCAAGACCCACCGAGAGACGCATGAGGTCCTCGCCGACTCCATCGGCCAGATGCGCATCCTTGCGGATCGGCTGACGAGCACGGGTCAGGCTTGCCGGATGACAGATGAGACTGTCGGCATCGCCGAGGCTGACAGCCCGGGTGATCAGGTTGAGCCGGTCCATCATCCGGCGCGCGCCCTCGAACCCAGCGTGGAGGCCAAAGGCCAACATGCCCGACCCTTGGGACATCTGCTTTCGCGCCGTCACCTGATCAGGGTGCGAGTCGAGGAAGGGATAAACTCACCCATGCCACCGCCGGGTGCGCCTCGAGCGCCTGAGCCACCGCAAGGGCCGTGGCGCTGTGCCGTTTCATGCGCAGCGTGAGCGTCTTCAGACCGCGCAGGATCAGGAAGGCTGACATGGGCGAGAGCGCTGCGCCGGTGATATAGCGCAGGCCCGTTTCGTGCAGCGTGCGGAGCGTTTGCGCGTCGCCGAGAATCGCCCCACCAAGGGCATCGCCGTGCCCATTGATGTATTTGGTCAGCGAGTGGAGCACGAGGTCTGCCCCATGTTCGAGCGGCCGCTGGAGCGCGGGGGAGGCGAAGGTGCTGTCGACTGCAACCTTTACACCGCGCGCGTGGGCGCGCTCGGCAATGGCAGCGATGTCGAGGATGCGGCTCAGCGGATTCACCGGCGTCTCGAAGAAAACAAGCCGGGTCCGCTCGGTGATCGCGGCATCGAGATTGTGAGGATCGGACAGGTCGACCGCGACGACCTTGATGCCGAAGCGGGGGACCGCCTGTTCGACCATGGCAAGCGTGTTCGCATAAAGCGTCCTGTGGACGATGAGTTCATCGCCTTGGGACAGGAGCGACAGGATCAGCGTCCCGAAAGCCGCCATCCCCGAGGCAACGACCAGACCTGCCTCGGCTCCTTCCAGATTGGCGAGCCGTTGCTCGAGGATCTCCGTCGTCGGATTGTATTCGCGCGCATAGAGCCTTCCGCCAAGCGCGGCGGCGGCCTCGTTCGCTGCCACGCTTTCGAATCCATAGGTCGAGGTCAAGAAGACTGGCGGCTGAACGGCATTGGAAAAGCCGGCGGGATCGTAGCCATGATGGATCGCCCGAGTGGCGAATCCGGGACCGGTGTCGTGGAGCGACCGCGTGAGAGCATCGGTTCCCGATTGATAGGAGCGGGTCATTCGGCCTCTAAGATCTTGCTTGGGTTTCCGAAAGATTGACGGCAAACTGGCCAATGTGAAATATCCAGTTGGCGATGAATGAAATGGTCCAGTCTTCAAGTGCCGGTTCTGCAGGTCGCACGCACGCGATGGGTGCACGCCAGATCTACGAGGCTCTTCGCGAGCAGATCCTCGGAAGTGTCTACGAAACCGGCAGTCAGCTGCCTTCCTCCCGAGGCCTCGCAAATGACCTTGGGGTTTCGCGAACGACGGTGACGGTCGCCTATGAGCAACTGGCTGCGGAAGGTTTCATCGACGTCCGTCAAGGCGCACGACCCCGCGTAGCATCTTCGTTGATCGGTCCTGGGACAAGCCGCACGCCTGCGAAACGGGTCGGCCCGGTTCTTCTGTCCGCCTATGGGCGACGACTGCGCGCTACACCGCCCTGGCCAGATTATCTGCCGAATGCGCTAAAGGTCGATTTCCGCTATGGCGACTTGGCGCCGTCAGATTTCCCTGCATTGATTTGGAAACGTGCGATGAACGAGGCGATGGGGCAGCGCCCGTTGCGTCTTGCCTATGACGATCCGCGCGGCTCGCGCCGGCTGCGCCAGGCGCTCCAGGGCTATCTCTGGCGCGCCCGAACCCTGAGCTGCGGCCTCGAGCAGATAATCATCGTCAACGGTTCGCAGCAGGGCCTCGACCTGTGCGCGCGCCTGCTTCTCGATCCCGCCGACCGCTTTGTCATCGAGGACCCGTGCTACAGGATGGCGCGTCAGGTCTTTGCCAGTACGGGTGCCTCGCCCATCCCGGTCACCGTCGACGAGGACGGGATGAAGACGGAGTTGCTGGCGGGGATCGGGGCGCGACTGGCCTATGTCACGCCATCGCATCAGTTTCCGCTGGGCGGCGTCATGCCGATCGCGCGCCGCCACCAGCTTCTGGAATGGGCGAGGCACAACAACGCCTATGTGATCGAGGACGACTACGACAGCGAATATCGCTACGACATCAATCCGGTCCCTCCGCTGCACAGTATCGAGGACCACGGGGCTGTCATCTACCTCGGCACGATCTCCAAAACGCTCTCGCCGATGCTGCGTATCGGCTACCTCGTCGTCCCGCCGGAATTGCAGGAGGTCTTCGCAACCGCCAAACAATTCTCGGACCGGCATTCGCCGGTGGCTGAACAGGAGGCTCTGGCTTGTTTGATCGAAAGTGGCGGCTACGAAAGCCATGTGCGGCGTGTGCGCAGGCTGAACGGCGAGCGTCGGGAGACGTTGTTGGGCGCCTTGCGGCACAGCTTCGGCGATCGCATCGCTGTCCAGGGAGCAGAGGCCGGACTGCACGTCGCCGTCTGGTTCAACGACCTGCCACGATCGCAGGAAACGGCACTGGTCGAAGCCGCCCGACGTGCGGGTTTGGGGCTACACCTGATCTCGCCCCTTTACGAGCGGCAGTCGGACGAAGGCCACATCGATCGCGTGGGGCTTGTTGAGCATTCGGCAGATCGAGAAGGGCGTTGAGGTCCTGCGAGCGGTTGTCAGGCAGGTGCAAGACGCGTTGCCGGGACACGGTGGCTAAAACGGCGGGGACGTGGCGTGCTGGCGAGGATACCGACCCCTTGGGCTGAACCGCATTTCGTGCAAAGCCAACTGGACTGGGAAAACGCCATACCATGCTGTTGATCAGGCCAGTTTGGCGGCAGATTTTCGTGCGAGACGAATTTCCGAAAGCGATGCATGACCCGGCAAGGAAAGCTGCTTCACATCCATATCGCGCCCGCTGCCTCCTATGAAATGGAGGATCTGGAGGAGGCGTAGCTTGTTGCCGGCCGAGGTGGGCTCGAGCACCCGCAAGACATAATCGACGATCTCTGCCAGGCCTTGTCCACGGCGGAATGATGGAATTATCCAGCGCATGGTGCGGCATGCACCACGCCGATGCTAGAAGATCTGGACGCTCGACAAGCACCCTTCTTCATACATCTCCCGAACGACCGCCAGCGCAAAGCCTCCCCATGAGAAAAGAGCATCCCATGTCTTTCACGCCATTGATTGCCCCGAGATCAAGGCCCGCTACCGGGATTTTCATCTGATCAGCATTGTGGTGCGGAACGCTGGAATCGACGTGCCGGATGCACAGGCGTTGAACGACACGATTGCGGCGGCGGAACAGGCGGCGCTTCGCGATGACGCCCAAAGGGACGCGCGTCTTGCGGCGTGGGCCGTTGCCTACGAGGCTTTCGGCACAAAGGCCAATCGAACGCCGTGCTCGGCCGCCGCGCTTCTCAAGCGGGTGCGGAAAGATGGCTCTCTCCCGCGGATTTCCCCACTGGTTGATGCCTACAATGCCGTCAGCGTGTTGTATGGCGTTCCGATTGGCGGGGAAGATCTCGATCTCTACCAGGGGTCCCGAGACTTTTAATTGCGAAGGGAGCGGAGCCATTCGGCACGATCGAGCAAGGTGAAATGGTAACCGAGCATCCCGAACCGGGCGAAGTCATCTGGTGCGATGATTCCGGTGTCACGTGCCGCCGCTGGAACTGGCGGCAGGGGCGGCCACCATGGGTCACGGTCGATACCCGCGCCATGTGGCTCGTGCTGGAAGCCCTCGGCCCAATGTCAGCTATACAGATGACGGGCACCGGAGAGCATTTGATGGGACTTATCCAAGCGTTGTGCCCGGGTGCGCGAATCGAAACCGCGCGGATCGACGAGTCCACTACATCTCGTGTCCCTTAGGGCATGGCCCACCTTTCGGAGAAACACCCCACTCAGCCCTGTCCGGATCTGGCGCTCCTTGCTCGCTCCGCTGGCCTACACAGTTGATTGCGAACGACCCAGAACGGCTCTCGAAAACGAGCGTCGAACGAAATCAGATCACTGCTTGTTCTCCCTTAGCGTTGTTTGGCGTACTTTTATCGCGATGCCTCCAGTGGGGATGGTCCAAATTGCGCAAGCTCGGTCGAGCGATCGCGGAGAAGCTTAATGTCGACTAAATCGAAATTCATGGAGCGGTACGGACAACGGGTGCGAACCCGGGACGTCGTCCCGGTGTCGTCAGGCTCTCCCGTCCGACTGAGCCTCAGTTTTCTTCACGGCGCGAATACTCCTGAGGCCGCCCGGATTCTCGTTAAGAGACAGCTGCCGCTCAGGACGGCCCACGCGATACTCACGGAGATGGTCGATCACGGCAAGGCGTTCGTGACGGTTCCTTGCGTCGACGACCTATTGGCACTGAAGAATGAACTGTCGTCCGCAGGCGTGATCGCGAAGGTTCATGCGCCGCGGCCGATACGTGTTCGCGAAGTCCGGGATCGCACGAAGCTCTCTCAGGAGGCATTCTCCGTGAGGTATGGCCTCGATCTGGCAACGCTTCGAAACTGGGAGCAAGGTCGCTCGAAACCGGATGCAGCGGCGAATACTCTCCTTTGGACCATCGCCCGGAATCCGGAAGCAGTCGAAGAATCGCTGGACATGGAGGACGGAGTGGCTGCCCCTTCGCCCTAAGGGGGCCGATCACTTCGGCGCGCGGCAATTCGGCCGCCAGCGCGATGGCCGGCCGCCGCGCGGTATCGACAGCGCGCGAGCCTCATGCGTCAGACGCCTTCCTTGGCATGTCGCACGCCAGATCCCAAACATAATTCCATCGCAACGAGCTGGTGACGGAAGCAGTGTCTGCACTTTGGAAACGAGCCATTTGCGTTCTCATGGACGTCGCGACTCGTCTCGTCCAGTAAAAGTCGCAATCATTGTCAATTGCGATGTTCCGCAGTCAGCTGGCCGTTTATTTTCCTAAGATCTGCGTTATAGGCCGGGGTGTTGTCGCCGTTTCGGCGGGTAAGATGGGATAGGCGACCTCGGGTGCCTTTCCGGTCAGCGAGTTGAGGAAGGCAACAAGCAGGTCGACTTCTTCGTCCGCCAGTACCACGCCAAGCTGGGTGGTTCCCATGATGGCAACGGCCTGTTTCAGATCCCAAACCTTGCCCGAATGAAAGTATGGCGCGGTGAGTGCAACGTTGCGCAGCGGCGCCACGCGGAAAACATAGGAATCGTCGGCTGCATTGGTGACCGCAAATCGGCCCTTGTCTTTTTCCGGCAGGACCTCGGCGCTGGGCTGTTCCACGAGGCCGAATGGGTAATAGGCTTGCCCACCAACGTTGATACCGCCATGGCAGGACGAGCAGCCTTTGTCCATGAAAAGCGCCAGGCCCTGTTTCTGTTCGGAAGTCATGGCGGCGTCATCGCCATTCAGGAAACTGTCGAAGGGGGCCGGCGTGACCAGTGTCGCCTCGAAGGCTTCGATTGCCTTGGCGAGGTTGTCGAAGGTGACCCGATCGGCTTCAGCCGGAAAAGCTGCATCGAACCACTCGACATATTGCGGCATGGACTTGAGCGTGGTGATGACTTGGCCCGGTGTATTGGCCATTTCGATCCCGGCTTGGACCGGTCCCTTCGCCTGAGCCTTCAGGTCTGCGGCACGACCATCCCAGAACTGGGCGATGTTGAAGACAGCGTTCAGTACAGTCGGCGCGTTGCGCTGTCCCTTCTGCCAACCATGGCCGATCGAGGTTTCGTGATTGTCGTCGCCGCCGGTGGCCAGGTTGTGGCACGAGTTGCACGACAAGACGCCTGACGCCGAGACGCGTGGATCGAAGAACAGGGCCTTGCCGAGAGCGATCTTCTCCGGGGTGATCGGGTTGTTGGCGACTGCCGGCGTGGTGGATGGCAAAGCCCTGAAGGTGGCCAGTGCCGTTTCTCTGAGGTCTGTGGGGATCGAATCCGCAGCAAAAGCGGTGGCTGCCAGCAAAGGGACAGCCATCGTACTGAATAGGATTTTCATAAATGATCTCGCTGCGTCGTGCACGCAGCCACTCTGGGGTCTGCGGCTCATGAACGCCCTGAGCTAGATCAGCTGCGGGAGAGGATCGGGGGCTGACACCTGTTTTCGCGGCAGAGATGGGACCGTGTCGGAAGTGAACGCTCTTCTCGATTGGATTTTGGAAGGCGGAGGATCGCTGCTCGGCAAGCGGCGGCGCCGGAGCCGTGGTCCGGTTCTCTCTGCGCCTTCTACTATGAAGAAATCGGGTCCGCCGCTGTCTCAGATTTCGGTTCGGGTTATCTGTTCCGCTGCAGGTCCTGCTCGATTTCCGGCGTGCCTTCGCCAGATCGACGTTGGCCCAAATCGATCCGCGATCGCGTCTTGTAGCACCCTTTGCGGGACAATCTTATTTTCGACTGTGGAGGCCCGTGGGGTGAGCGAAATTAAACGAATTTCAAAAGGCGCCCGAGTAGCTGTTTTGATTGACTTGTGAGACCTATTGCCTCCAGCGAGCGAATATTGGCAGACGACGGAGCACAATTTTGGCTTCGTTTATCATCTTGCTTCAATGGGACAGCCGCTTTGCAATAACTACACGGCAATTTACCATCATGAAATTGAGAGAACCGAGTCCCACGCAATGATTTCACATCGGAAGCGTTGCGGTCCTGTCGCGAGAAGCTGATTTACAAATACGACAAGATGATAACATCGCCATAGGGCACAAAATATTGTTTGTTCGCTATAGTACGCTCCAGATGCCGGCGAAATCTCGATACAATAACCTCGTCGGCCTACCCGCTCCAGCCTCACATACGACTGCTACGCCTATATTTGCGCTTTTCCACTGCCCGACATGCAGGCAGCGAGCCATTGCATCGCGGAGGTTGCATCTTCCAATATGGCGACCTGTTCCCCAAAGCGGAAAAAAGTCTTGCGCGCTGCGCTCGCAGGTATTCGTCCGTTGTATGCATCAAAGCACGCCCTGAGGGCGGCTTCGTAGATCCGGTCTCTGCGATCTTCTGGCCACTCGTTGAGAAAATCGATAGCATCCGCAGGACTGGCAATCTCTTGCACGATGTGCGCTGCACGCCTTACAAAAAGTGGGCTCCTAAAAGTCCCTGAGCTCATTCGTTCCTCCCGACCTGCTGAACCGCTAGTTTGCGTGAACAGGCGCCTCCTCTACACCCGCCCACCATTGCGGAATGTGTTGTCAGAGCGAATAGCGGTTCAATAGCAAAGCAGCGGCGTGATGTCCTCGGTTTACCAGCGGGCCAATCCTAACATCCTGCTGCGAGAGCGGCTCACCGGATGATAATCTACATCGTTTCGACCATTGCGAATCAACGCTTGATAGTTCCTCCTCGCGCTACCAGGAAGCGGCCACTGCTCTGCCACCGATTTCACAGCCAAAGAGAGGATGGCGAACAGAAACAGCCCGCTTCGTTTCGAGATTACTGGTCGTTTTGGCGCAAAGCTTACGGCCGAGACGCGCCTGAAAATGCGCAAGCACCGCGGCAGGTCGCCAACAACGGAACGCATCAACGGTCATGACGGCGCGATACCGCGCTATAGATCTCGCTGCTGGACGAGCATCGCAATAATCCTGTCGAGACCTTGGTTGCTTTCAGCGGCGACCGCCACTATGAAGCGACGCTTCGCCGACTGTGTTTCACGCCGCCTGGAGAGTTTCATGACAGAAGAAGCCGAAAAAAACATCGACACCCTCATCGAGCTCACGGCCGATGTCGTCTCAGCCTATGTCTCCAACAATCCGATCCCGGTGGGGGATCTCCCTGCCCTCATCGGCCAAGTGCACGCGGCTCTGAAAGGGACGGCCGGAGGTGTCTCTGCAGAAGAGCCGGTTGCCCTTACGCCTGCAGTCCCGATCAGGAAGTCGGTCACACCGGACTACATCATCTCCCTTGAGGACGGGAAGAAATTCAAATCGCTAAAGCGCCATCTGTCGACCCACTATGGGCTGACGCCGGATGGATATCGGGCCAAATGGGGCCTGCCGGCGGATTATCCCATGGTCGCGCCGAACTACGCCGCGGCGCGCTCGTCATTGGCCAAGACGATGGGGCTCGGCCGCAAACCGAAAGCGCCGGAAGCGCCGGAGCCGGCGCCGACGAAGCGAACCCGCAAGAAGGTCGCGGCTTAATTCCGGCAATCGAGATTCGTTCTGGAGCGTTGCAGCCATCGGCTTAATCTGCGCGTCATATAAAAGGCGGGGCCAACCCCGCCTTCCTTTCAAACAACTTTGTTTCATGAGGAATTCGCGACGCCTGCAGCAATCTGCTGCCCCGGCCTTGCAGTTGAGCCACGTTCTTGCTCGCTTTTGTCGAGCGGCCGTGAGTCCCTCGTGACGTACCGCGCCCACTCTTGCCAGGACGCAAGAGTAAATTCAGCCAACTTTGCTGAGACTGCCAGCGGAGGATTTGCCAGTGCGGCGGTCCTGTTCAATCTCATACTTGATCTTCTGGCCGTCAGCGAGGGTCGAGAGGCCCGCGCGTTCGACAGCGGAAATGTGGACGAAAACATCCTGACCGCCATCGTCGGGTTGGATAAATCCAAACCCCTTGGTGCTGTTAAACCACTTCACTGTTCCGGTCGCCATATGCGTATTCCTTTTGTAACAATTGCAACGTGGGCAGGCCATTTGGCCAGTCCGATTCATAGCCGAGACTTAGGGGCAGCAAAACGAAAAATTTCAAGGCCGGTTGATTGGTCGGCGGCAACTGGCGTAGTGCATTGTGGCCGTGGTCGCCAGCAAGCACTGTCCTTACACTACCGCTCGAGCATGGCCGGAAGCGCCCGACCCTTCCAACGCTCCTCAGCGCCACGTCTATGGCTGGTGCTTGGAGGCACGAGACGTAAGGCCGACCGCTGCTCGTGCAGCCAGGTCAAAGGCCGGGTAGTTCACGGAGCTGCCTTCGTGCATAACGGCTTGGCAAGCGCTTGAAGGAGTTTCGAATTGGATTGTTTTCAAGAGGGTCGAGGGGTTAATCAATGCCACCAGCGTGGAAGCGATCGATAGCGCGCGCGTTTTGCTGGCCCAGTTCAAGGGCAAGTCAGAAACAATCGCCCAAGCGATCGACGACTTCCTACTTGATTTCATGACCTTGCTGTTTGTGGTAGAAGCTACCCGCGAGCGGTTCCACAATTCGGCGAGGCGGTTGGCGCGCATCAGATTGAGCAGGATCAGGCTGTTACTCACCCGATGCCCTTGACCTAAGGGACCACGCCGCCAGGGATGCGTTTGCAGCCGCAAAGAAGGCAAAATCTGTTCGCCAGCAAACCGAGCACAGCCAGGCGGCATTTACGCAGATGAATTCGATCGCGACCGCCAAATTCTCCTGTTTGGTACCCAGCGACGACGGCAAGCGCGGACAGCTTCCGTGCTGCTGTCCTCCAGCAACAAACGTGTCTGCATGCCCCTCCATGGCGAGCTAGGTCCCGCGCAAACACTCCTCTTTCCCGCAGCAACTCATCAGGCTCAACGGCCTCGCGGCAGGCGCATTACG
Source organism: Mesorhizobium sp. M0808 (assembly GCF_040320025.1). NCBI lineage: Bacteria > Pseudomonadati > Pseudomonadota > Alphaproteobacteria > Hyphomicrobiales > Phyllobacteriaceae > Mesorhizobium > Mesorhizobium sp. M0808. The sequence continues at coordinate 57,413 of NZ_JAMYOX010000022.1, read as the reverse complement.
CCAGAAGCGCGCAACCGCATCGTTTTTTCCCGCCCGAGTCCTACGATCTTCGTTTTCCAGCGCCTCGCGGATATCGCCCAACTCGCCGATCTTTGATCAGATCCGTCCTAGCGCGCGAGCAGGCTCCGGGTTCGAGTTGGCTGGGCTGCTCACGCCTCTGCCCTTCAGCATCGACCCGGTCTGGCTGTCGAGGACAGGGTTCCGCTGGGGCGACCAACATCTCCATTCTCACCGTCAGTGCAGCGGCCATTCGAAGCGCATCCTATACCCCTCCCCGGCAGCGCGCCCAATCGTCTTCCTAACGAAGAAGATATTCTCAGCCGCGCGCGTCGCGTTCGGCCCTGTCCGATGTCCGACAATGTCGGATGCGCAACATGGCAGAGCCCGATTTGTCCACTGTCTCGAACGGTTTTCTGATCTGGCACGGTGCATGCTTGGTCATCCGCAAGGCGCCGCGGACCAAGGAGAATCCGTCCCATGATCACCTCACCAAGAAATACTGCCGCAGGTCTCCTGGGTCCATCCAAGAATGAGGCTCGAGTAAGGCCTGGCACAATGAAGAGCTTGTTCATCTGGCTTGGCGCTGCCCGCCGGTCCTCCCACGGGGGGAGACGGGGACCCAGCGCCTTGATCAAAATGAGGAACAAATCACTTTGCCTCGAACCTTGCCTTTCGACCAGCCGCCACAACCGGAGCCATCGATCGTCCCCCTGGCTGCGCAAGGCGTTCATCGCCACCGCGCTGGCCCTGGTGACGACCGCTCCGGCTCTGGCCGCCACCGACGGCGGCAAAGTGACGGATTTCCTGCTCGACAACGGCATGGAAGTGGTCGTCATCCCCGATCACCGCGCGCCGATCGTCACTCATATGGTCTGGTACAAGATCGGCAGCGCCGACGAGCCACCCGGCAAATCCGGCCTTGCCCATTTCCTCAAGCATCTGATGTTCAAGGCGACGACCAACCACGCCGCCGGCGAGTTCGACCGAGCCGTCTCGGCCATCGGCGGCTACAATAACGCCTTCACCGCCTATGACTACACCACCTTCCTCGAGACGGTGGCGCCCTCGGCGTTGGGTGAGATGATGGGCTTCGAGGCCGATCGCATGTTCAACCTCATCCTCAACGACGATGATATCAAGACCGAGCGCGACGTGATCCTGGAGGAGCGCCGTTGGCACAGAGAGACGAACCCGCATGCTCTGCTGGACGAGGAGGTCAACGCGACGTTGCGGCAGAACCAGCCCTACCGCATTCCGGTCATCGGCTGGATGCAGGAGATGGAGAAGCTGAACGGCACCGACGCATTCACCATCTACAACAAATACTACCGACCGAACAACGCCGTGCTGGTGGTGGCCGGCGACGTAGAGCCTGAGACGGTGAAGGCGCTGGCCGAGAAGACCTATGGCAAGGTTGTGCGCGGGCCGGACCTGCCCCCGCGCAACCGTCCGGTCGAGCCGGAGCAGAACACCAGGCGCACAGTGACGCTGACCGATGCGCGCGTTTCGGTGCCGAGCTTTTCCACTCAATGGGTGGTGCCGTCCTATCATACGGCAGAGCCCGGCGAGGCCGAGGCGCTCGACCTGCTGGCCGAGATCCTCGGCGGCGGTAACCGCAGCCGGCTATATCAGGAGCTTGTCGTCAAGCAAGGCATAGCCTCGGCGGCCGGCGCCTCCTTCCAGGGCACCATGCTAGACGACACCAATTTCACCATCTCCGGCTCGCCGCGCGGCGATGCAAAGCTCGTCGATCTCGAAGCGGCGGCCGTTGCCGAAGTCGCCCGGATCGCCAAGGATGGCGTCACCAGCGACGAGCTGGACAAGGCCAAAGACCGCTATATCCGCTCGGTGATTTTTGCGCACGACGAGCTGGACCACATCGCCAACATTTATGGCAGGACGCTCACCACCGGTGGCAATGTGAAGGACGTGCTCGAGAGGCCGGACCGCGTCCGCAAGGTCACCACCGACGAGGTCAAGGCGGTCGCCGCGCGTTATCTGGTGCTCGACCATTCGACCACAGGCTATCTTTTGCCGCAGCAACAGGCGGGGAATTGATCATAAGCTCCATCCCCATGCAAATGCGCCGGCCGGTCTTCCCTCGGCGCGCCTTCGCCACCCTGTTCCTCTCCATCCTCTTTGTCATCTTGCGGGCGCTCGCCCGGTAAACGGGATCTGTTTAAAGCCGCGAGGAGCGGTTTTCGCGGGCCTTGCCAGGCATTTGCCGGTTGAGGCGTCATTATTTGGGGTGCGCTCCTCCTCAGGCCAGCCTCTCTTCGAGTGGATAGAGTCGCCGATTCGTGGTCCGCAGATTGTAGGCGCAGTCCACCAGCATCCACTCCGCGCGGCTGGCGAAGCCGATGTCCGTTGTTCAATCGTTCGACTAGTAGAACCGCGAGGCATCTTCTAGCGTATTCAGGTATTCTCCCTTTCCAGTCGGGTACCGTGGTCTACCAGCTGTCTCGCCGAGGCCCTATAAGGAACCCGGACGTCGCGGAGTACACACCGCACCTGCTATATATACCTGCTGCGTTGAGGAGGAATCCGGTATTGCCCCTGTGCCTGCCGATGATCCGTCACCTGAGATCCCCCGACCTGTTTGGACCCATTGATCGCCTGCCGGCACTTGGCACGCGGATTAGCGAGCGGACATTCGAGGTCCTCAACCCGTCGACTGGCGAAGTGCTGGCAGAACTACCCGACATGGGTGTCGAGGAGACATGCGCTGCGATCGACAAGGCCTATGTCGCGCAGCCTGGATGGGCAGGGCTGACCGCACGTGAGCGCAGCGACGTTCTATGGCGATGGCATCAGTTGATCATCGACCACGCCGACGATCTCGCCGCGATTCTCACCGCGGAGATGGGCAAGCCGCTTGCCGAAGCCAAGTCGGAGATATCGCATGCTGCGGCGTATCTGCAATGGTACGCCGAGGAGGCCAATCGCGTCTATGGCGAGACGATCTCAGCACCATCGATGGACCGCCGAATGCTGGTAATCAAGCAGCCCATCGGAGTTGTTGGCACGATAACGCCATGGAATTTCCCGGCCTCGATGGTGGCGCGCAAAATCTCGCCAGCCTTGGCGGCGGGCTGCACGATCGTCCTCAAGCCCGCTGAACAGACGCCGCTCGTGGCGGGAGCAATGTTCGCCCTCGCCCATCAGGCTGGCTTTCCCGAAGGCGTCGTCAACCTGATCTATGCGTCCGAAGGTGACGCGGTCGGCCGCGAACTTTGTACCAATCCCAAGGTCCGCAAGATCAGCTTCACCGGGTCGACTGAGATCGGGCGCCTTCTCATGCGCCAGTGCTCGGACCAGATCAAAAAAGTCAGCCTTGAGCTCGGCGGCAATGCACCTTTCATCGTCTTCGATGATGCCGATATCGATGCCGCGGTTGACGGTGCGATCCAGGCGAAGTTCCGCAATGCCGGCCAGACCTGCGTTTCGGCGAACCGCCTTTACGTCCAGTCGGGCGTTCACGACGAGTTCGTCGAGAAATTCGTGCAACAGGCTCGCCAACTTCAAGTTGGTGACGGTTTCGCTCCCGGAGTGGACATCGGACCGCTCATCGACAAGCACGCTTTGGCCAAGATCGAATCCCATATTGCCGATGCCGTCGCAAAAGGCGGCGCAATTCAATGCGGGGGCAAACGTATCGGCACGAATGGCACGTTTTTCCAACCGACAGTCCTGACCGGTGTCTCCAGCGAGATGACCGTCGCGCAAGAAGAGACATTCGGGCCGCTGGCACCGATTATTCGCTTCAAAGATGCGGATCAGGTCGTGCGTGAGGCTAACGACACGATCTACGGCCTCGCGGCCTACTTTTATGCCTCCAACCTGAAGCGTGTCTGGCGTGTGGCCGAGGCCTTGGAATATGGAATGGTCGGGGTAAATACCGGCCGGATGTCTTCAGAAGCGGCGCCGTTCGGTGGGATAAAACAGTCCGGCATCGGGCGGGAGGGATCCCGCCATGGCCTCGAGGACTACCTAGAAATGAAATATCTCTGCATGGGCGGCATCTGAATTTTCGGCTTGCAGGGTTCACAGCCGGGTAACTGCGAGCGATCTCCAAATATGTGAATTATAGGATCGCTCCTCGATTGGGAACTGAGGGGCGGCTCCGTACCCGAGCAAACACGCAATCCTGAAGGAGCACCCTGGCTGGACTTATCTCTCGACGAGACAAGCGTCTGCATTGTCGGCGAAGACGGCGTGCATGTGACGGAGGATACGCTTGCGAGGGATTTGGCGGCCCTCGCCGACTATCTTCAGGCGACGGGCTGTCGTTGCGCGGGTCTGGTTGGAAGCTTGTGCACCATCGCGATCGTGAACGCTGGTTGTGCGCAATATCCGGTTTCTGGGGCAGAATTTTGAACCTGCTACCTTCCGATTGTCAGTAGCTCAGTTGTTCTTCGGCCGACTGCCGCGCCAGTACAGGCTCGGACAGAATCGAAGATACCATCAGGCAGGCATTCATTCGACATTTCCGGTGATCGGCGCACGATCCAGGGCGCGCCAGGTTGACCAAGCGCCTCGAACCGCATGACAGTCTTGACCGGCTGGAGGACGGAAATCCCGCGATGCCGAAGAGGTTGGTCAGCGCAGTCGCGGCCCACACGGCGTTTGCGGCACGAAACAGCAAGGGCTGGGAAGCGATCGGCCGAGCGGTCCTCGAAGGCGCGGGCCAGGGTGTCGACGATGCGTTGGTTCAGGTCCGCCAATCTGGTCTCTACCGTCTGATAGCGGCTTCGGTCGCCAGTGACAGCGAGTAAAGATATTTGGCATCATCGGCTTTGATTGCCGCGCAGATCTGGTCGAGATTGGGATAGCTCACTGGTGCACCTTTGGGCTCATAGTGCTTCCTCCTCATCGAGATGAGGATTGCCGGATTTGGCGTAGAACACCAACACGGGTCCGAGATCAAAGCGCGTCCCGGGCGCAAGGCGCTGGACGGACCGGGGCCATGTTTCGGTTGAGACGCCATCGATGCCTCGCGCCAGCGTTCTGGCGAATCGGGGCATCAGCGGAGCGAGTGTCGGTGCCAGGATCGCAGCGGCCGTCGTCTGAAGGGCTAGCGAAGTCCGATTGCGGGCGGGATAGAAACGTCGCGCCGCCGCATAGTCTCGCGCCCGACGGTAGATCACGCAATCGCGCACGAAATCGCAGACCTGAGCGGCCGCGCGCCGGACCGAGAAGCCTTCGTCCGAATAGGCGCGCTCCATCGCCGCGCGATAGATCTCTATCCGAGCAAAGAAGGCGCGGTCGACCGGGCTCCAGTCGCCTGCATCGGGTACACGGCCGGCAAAATCCTGCTTGATTTCCTGGTTCAACGCATCAAGCCAGTTCAGCCAAATCCCTTGGAACACCTCGTTCTCGGTGCGGCGCAGCGCGTCCAGCGTGAAATCCGTCCGCTCACCTTCCGGGCGTGTCAGGCCCAAATGGAGGCGCACGACGTCGACTGTCTTTGGGCTCAGAACCTCCTTGCCCCAGACCGCATGGCGGCAGCTGGTTGAGAACTTCTTGCCGTCGAGCAGGTAGAACTCGTTGACGTGATAGTGGATGCGTGGCGTCCAGTGGGAGAAGACCTCGGCGTAAAGAGCGGGGTAGAGTAGCGCGTGGTAGAACGAATTGTCGAAGCCGAAGAAATGGACAATCTGCCAGTCGTTGCCGGGCATGGCCGCCTTCCAGTCGCGACCCAGCAAGCGGCCGAGCGCCTGGATGTTGTAAAGAAAACCGAAGGCCATTTCCGGCCAGACCCAGATCACTTGCCCCGGGAACCCTTCGGCCGGCAGGCCCCAGTCCGAGGGGTGGGTAATGGGCACTGAAAAGTTGCCGCGTCGGCGTAGGCGCGCAAAGAGATCCAAGATCCGTAGCGGGACGCCCGACGCCCTTAGATGCCGGTCGATATTGTCGTAGCATCGGTCCATGGCAAGTTCCGGGCGGCGGACGGAGCCGACCAGCGGCGCCTCGGCAGACTGCCGTGACCGGGCTGCACCCAAGTCGTGGCAAAGGTTTGGGGCGCCGCATTCCTCGCAGATGTTGCCACCGGCGGAGCCGCCGCAATCGGGGCAGAGGCCGCTAACATCCGGCTCGTAAAGATAGTGGCCTGTCACAGCATCGAAAAGCGCAGGGCTCTGGCGCAGATCTACCGCCGTGCTGCTCAGAAGACTGCGGAAACACGCGGCTTGAAACTCGCCGTAACCGTCATCGCCCGTCGTGAGTTGGAAGCTGTGGACCTCACAATCGAAAAGTGCAAGCGTGGCGCGAATCTCGTCGGCGTAGTAGCGCGCCACCTTTGCAGGCGTCGATTGATCGGCATCGGCGCGTATCGTGACGTAGCTCTGGTTGTCATCGCTTCCAGTGAGGTGATATGCTTCGACTCCTTTCATGCGCAGGAAACGAGTATAGACGTCGGCGCCGAAATAGGGGCCAGAAAGATGCCCCAGATGTAGATCGCCATTTGGCGTTGGCGGCGTGGAGAAGACGAAGATCGGCCCGCGTGGAGCCGTGGTCTTTGCAGCGGCATCAAGGGCGGCCTCGCCGTCTCGCCAGTAGACATCGACGAAATCTAGGTCTTCGTTTCCGTCGTTGCGCAGCACATGCGCTTCAAAAGGGTGGAACAGAATGACATCGCCCGCCTCGACCGAGATTTCCCCACGGTCGGTAGTGACTTTGCCCGCGCCAGACAGGACCACAAAGGCCTCGATTTCGTCGTGCCGATGGGGCTCGGATGTAGCGCCCGGTGCCAGCCTACCGAACGAAAAACCCGTGCCGACGCTTCCCGTTCCGAGCGTGGCCATGTCGATACCGAACGCCCGCGACAGCTCCGTTCGAGAAAACGTGTGTTTGCGCATGACAACGAACCTAAGCTGTTGAAGCCGTGGGATCTTCGGCTGCCAACGCAACAGCCTCCCGTGCAATTCGCGGAGAGAAACGGCCCGACCCGTTGGCGGCCCCGGCCAGGATAATGCAGCTCTGGGCCGCCAGGCGGGCGACGAGGGGGGCGCCAGTCGGGCTGTAGGCGTCATAGACCGCCCTGCGACCACCTCCACAATCCACGTGCCGAAGCGTCGTAACGGGCTGCGGTCGATGCTCCGCGAGCCCGCAAATCAGAACGCCATACTCTCCGCGCATTTTTGAGCGGTCGATCAGTTTCGTGTGCATGCCTCCGCCTGGCTGCGTGAGCTCAATCGCGATAGAAAATGCCATTTGGGGGCTTGAGTTTGTCGAGATCGGCCACTTTGCCCTCGGGCGGGTTAAGGGCGCGCTTAAGCACGTTATATTCAGCGCGGGTCGGGCCACCGGTTGAAGCACGCTGGAACACCAAGTAGAGTGTCCGCCGCGAACGATTGCTTTTGTTCGGTCGTGAGTAGTGCGGTGCGTAATCGTCGAAGATGAAGATGTCGCCAGCCTTCCATACTACGGGTTCCCAGGAGAACATTTCGGCGACTTGAGGATCGATCACCCCACCGGCATCCATGGGAAACACCCCCATCTTGTGGTTGCCGGGGCTGAAGAAAAGCCCGCCGTTTTCCGGGTCGGAGTCGTCGATGCCTATGGCAACCACCGCATGGACCATCCGGTCGGGGAGTTTGTGTGGAATGTGATAAATGTCCTGATGCGGGAGATAGCCGCCGCTGTCGGGGTAGTGGAAAATCAGTAACTCCTTGAGCCTGCGCGAATCTTCGCCAAGCAACTCCTCGACTGCTGTTTTTATGCGCTGATCTTCTAAGAGCAAACGACGCAATGGATCATGGAAGTCGAGAAAATTCTCCATCTTGGATACGATCTTTCGATTGTCGGTCGTCTTCTCGAACCACATGAGCCATTTATCCTCGCTGACATCCCAGCGTGACATATCTTCGACCAGCTTAGAGATATCTTCCTGAGCCGCTGGAGCGAAGAACCTTTCGAGCCTGACGTATCCGTCCTTCTGCCACTTTTCTCTTTGTGCATCAGTCAACATGCGAAAAGCCTCCTGTTGGAAAGACTGGTTTGGTCGGACATCCCAGTTAGGTCGGTCGGGCGCTGATCAAGTTGCGGGTCCACGGAGACGGAACTCACGTGATGTGGGACGGCGATGCTAAGTGCGTTCCGCTCTGGCGGATATTGTCCGCAGAAGCTCGGCGCCAGACTGCCTATGTCAGGCTCAGCCGGGTCCAGGGGTTCCGTAAACTGGGCCGGATCAATCGCTTCACCCGGTCCAGCCACGACACGCATCGCTAAAGGCCGGCACCATCCGCTGACCGCCGACCCAGCCATGGCCGCCAAGACCACGGCGCTCTTTCGAGTGAGCGACCTGGTACGGTCTTTACAACCGTAGGGGAAATGCACGCCCCCAGAATAATGCGATGCGCCGCTTGGTCCAAGGGCTTGTTCGGTCACGATGATTTCGGAGAAGCCTCCGGTCTTCGCCGCAGCGGAGGCGGACATCATTCCTAGGATGCCACCGCCGATGGTCAAAAGTCTACGAGTCATATCCCGCTGCCCATTTCTTCGGCTGCGGGGGCGGGCCAGCTCTCGATCGAGGTATGGCTGATGAAGCCAGGATGCTCGGGGTTCGCGCATGGCGCGCGCCCAAGAAGGCTATCGAGGATGCGGCGCGCGCGCCAGGCCAGCAGGCTTAGGTTCGGATCGGCCAGGCCGCGCTGCCCGAGGCTCGCGTTTTGTACGAAGATGCGTCTGTCACGCGGTCCGTCCCAGCTCACCGAAAAATCTTCGCGAATAGCTAATTCATTGTCGATCTGCTCCAGCCGGTGTGCGATGGGTTCCAAGAAGTCTGGGACCGCGTTCTCGTAACCGGTGGCGAGAATGACGATTTCAGCCGTGACTTCTTCGACTTCGTCCATGCCGTGCTGCAGGGTCAGCCTATGACCCGCGCCGGCGTTGATGCAGTGCGAGACGGTGCAGCCTGGCCGCAGTGTGATGTCGCATCGGTTTAGCTCGAAAAATGCGTGGCGATACAGCGCCTGATAGATGGCGCGCAACGTGCTTTCCGAAATGCCGTCTGAGGCAAGCACGAAACGCCGCAGGAGCAGCTTGCGCTGCGACTCGCTCATCGCCGCGAAACGATCCGAAAAGCAGGGCATGAACAACTCGTTTGTGAACGGGCTGTTGTCGAGAGGCAGGTAGTTCTCACGCTGCGAGACCCAAGTGATCGAGGCAGGCCGCCGTTCTTTCGGCAGGCCGACAAGGTGCAACATCACCTCGGCTCCCGACTGGCCTCCGCCAACCACGCAGACATGCTTTCTCCGCACCTCGGGATGGATGTGCAGTAGAACAGATGAGTGGAACAGGTTGCGTCCAATCCAGCCCTGAAACTGAGGCGGGATTTGCGCCTGCTTGCCAATGCCAACCACGACGTTTCTGGCGCCGAGAACCGCGTTATCGGTCCGCACCCGAAACGCGCCATCAAAGCGGAGTTCGTGCACGGTCTGGCCGCCATGGACAAGTGGGTTCCTGTGGAAGGCCCAGTTCAGGTACTGCTCAAACTCAGCTCTGAACACAGCCTCGAACTGTGCGTTCAGGAAGTGGTACAAACGCCCGTTCTCGTGCAGGAAGTTTACGAAAGTGTAGGCTGATCGCGGATTCACCAGCGTGACCAGATCCTTGAAGTGGCTGACCTGGAGCTCCGAGGAATCGAACGCGATGCCCGGATGCCAACGGAAGTCGATCTGCCGATCCAGGAACAGTGCCCCTTGCCCAACTTGCTCGTGTAGCTGACACGCAAGGCTCAAATTAGACGGCCCAGCACCGACCCCAACGCAAGATAACTCCACTTGCTTTCCTCCTATAGAGTCTTCCCAATAGGTGGCTTGTTCTCGGCGAATATCGGCCATAACCATTGGGCCCCTCGCGGACGTTTTCGGAGCCCCGGTCCCGACCGGGTTTGCGAGAATTTGTCCAGCGCGTTCGCGTCGTCGAATGTAGACCCGAGCATTCCAGCGCGGTGACAATCGAGGGGTCAGGCCGGCGACGTGGGGCAACGACGTATGTCCTATACTGGATGCCCTCGTCGCCGTCACGCGAGACGCAGCCCATCGAGGTGTTCGAAGCCGGCGCAATCGTCCGCCTCAACCATGACGCGCCGGCCTTTCGGCGGCTTGATGGCAGGCGAGAGCGCGGTTTTCACTGCGGCGACGGCATTTTCGGTGCGCATGATCATGGAGACGTCTCGCTGATGCGTTCGCAGAGTCCCATGCATGGGCCGTGCCAGAGAAGGAAAAGCTTATTAAACAATGGGTTGTCGGATTTGCGATCCTGTCGGAAATCCGACATTGAGGGGGACGCCTCACGGCGGCGCCCGATTTGCACGTCGATGTCACCTTTTTCCGAATAGCTAATCGGGCACCTTCTGCACCAGAAATACTTCTCTTATGGAGACCAGCACGAAGTCTTCAAGAACCGACAGTGCAGAACCTTGTGTCTCTGCCGGACAGATCGCGATATGCGTTGTCCATCGAGGTCGGCAGTTGCAAGACCTGCCAAATCCTCGCCCTATCGTGCCGTTGCACTGGCTCGATCCCGACGTCCTTGGAGGCCGCGATCATGAAGAGTGACGCAATCTCATGTGCGCCGCGAGGCCCCTCTCATGGGGAAGCAATTCTCTATGTGTCGGATCGATGCTCTTGATGAGATGGTTGCGGATGGGCGCATGTCCAGACCTGAGCGCATCAATGATTTGCGCGATATGGGAGCTTCACCAACTGGATTGTCGAATCTCTGTAAAGATAGCCAGAAGACAATTGCGTTATGACCACTCTGCCGGTCCCAGAAGCACGTGCGCCATTCGGTCCCTGCGACTCAATCTAGGCGGAGGGATGAGTCCGCAAAGCAGTCTTTTGCGCGCCCACCGGTGGGCCAGGATGAAGCCATCGTAAACGCAGTTATTCGATGATCGCCGTCGCGGTTCTCACGCTGTGCCGCGCCCGACACCGGCGACGTAGTGGTCGTCGATCGCCCCGTCGCCGATGTCGATCCGAAGCTCGGCCAGTTTAGCGGTGAGCTTCACTGCTCATTCCGCAGTGCCCACCGAGCTTGCACAGGAGGATTTATCAGGCGGTCACGGCTGCACTTGTTGTCGAGTCTTCGACAAAGTCGGACATGAGACACACCACAATCAGAGCCATGTCATTGTTGTGAAATGATTTTCTCCTTTGGCACGACACGTGCAAGGCTATCCGCAAACGCGCTGCGGCAAGGACTGAGGAGAAATCACGCCATGATCAAGCTCGCCAACATGCGGTCGCAGCCGCGAAAACTGGGCCTTTCCGAGCCGACAGGACGTTGCGGCTGTTTTCCAGTCGACATCATTCTTCACGTTATCCGGACATGACCGTATTCGATTTCCGCCCAACGCTGAATGCCCCGTACGATGATCCCCATCTTTGGCCCGAAGATGTAGAAGGAGAACAGACACTTGCCTGGGCCGCCAGCCAGTCTGCCAGGACCCTGGGGCACTTCGGTGGAACACAGTTCGATCGCGACCACGAGGCCCTGACAGCGATCTTCGACCGTCCTGACGAGGTTCCCGTGATCACGCGCCGCGGTCAGTACCTCTACAATTCTGGCAAGATGCCGGAATCCGCACTACTATGGCGCCGGGACCACCCTTGCCGCCTATCCGCCGATCCTGCTCGCCACCACGAAGCGGGACGACCGCGTCCCACCCGGGTCACGCGCAAAAGACGGCCGCAAAGCTGCAGGCCTTTGGTTATCCCGCTTACTTCTAAGTGAGTACAGGTCGATGATAGCGAGCACGGCGCAAATAATGCGTGCGCGGTCCCACGCAAACTGCGCATGAGCGCTCCGCCAATCACGCAATTCGAACAAGACTTTTCGTAGTTCAGTGCATCATTTCTAAACAGCAAGGAGAGAATATCATGGCGAGAAACCAAATGCGCGCGGCACGGGGAGTAACAGCGGCCGTTGTCCTCATCGTGATAGGACAGCAGGCCGTCGCGGCGGACCTTGCGCAAGCCGCGAGCGTCCCGCAGGCGGGAGCCTCGGTCACGGAAGCGCCAAGCCCTTGGCAGATCCGCCTGCGTGCGTTGGGGGTCGTCACTGAGGATTCGGGCTACGTCAAAGCAGTGCCCGGCTCCGATCTTTCCTATTCGAACACGGTGACGCCGGAACTCGATATCTCCTATTTCTTCACGGACAACATCGCCGCCGAGCTCATACTCGGCACCACCTATGCAAACATCGGGGGCCAAGGAGCGATCGGCGGGCTGGGCAAGATCGGCAAGGTTTGGCTGCTGCCGCCTACGCTCACATTGCAGTATCATGTTACCAATTTCGGCGCTTTCAAGCCCTATGTTGGTGCCGGCGTGAACTACACGATATTCTATAACCAGGACGTCGGCAGTGCCGACGCTCTCAAGGTTAGGAACACGTTCGGCGCCGCGCTGCAGGTCGGTTTCGACTACATGGTGGATCAGCACTGGGGCGTCAACTTCGACGTGAAGAAGCTTTTCCTCAAGCCAGACTTCGACGTCACGGTCGACGGCGCGAAGCTGACGGGGAAGGCTGCGCTCGATCCGTGGTTGATAGGCGCAGGTGTCACCTACCGCTTCTGATACGCAACGCGAAGGCGGCCCTGCTGACAGCCGATCTGAAATGAAGGGCGCCTCGGGCGCCCTTTCCACGCCGGCGGTGCACGGCGGGTCGAACCGGATCGATTAGAGGGATGGGGCCTTGTAACCCTTGGGCGGGGAGGTGTCCGAATCGGAGGAACGTTCTGATCAACTTCATGCGATGACCATCCAACGCATAGCAGCCGATTGTCGGGGATACTTGAAGAAGCCGTTGTTAAGAGTGGGCGTTCCGCCTGCGCCCGACCAGGTACTTGCCAGTAGCAGCCGACAGGCTGCCCCGCGCCGGGGGCGCGAAGCCGAACGGGGCAAGATCGCTGAAGCCTGCCGAAGAAGACCGGGCGCAGTTCACGAGCAGCCGGCGCGCGCCGTGAGGGGCGCCGGCCCGTAGCAATTACTTGGAAGTCGGGTGGGTCAGGCCTGTTTGTCGGGCCGAACCAGATCCGTGTGGCTGACGTCGAGGGCCAATGCCAGTTCATAGATCGTGATGATCGTCGGATTTCTTCGTCCTTTCTCCAAACCGCTGATGTACTGCTGGCTGAACCCGGAAATCTCCGCAAGCTGCTCCTGCGTCAGACGCTTCCTTAGCCTGATCCTCTGCACATTACGTCCGACCAACCTGCGCATATCCATGGACGATAGCCAGCGGATTAGGCAGCTTGAGTTTATCAACTATAATATGTAATCCACATCGAGCATCTAAATCGCTGGCGGAGGGGCTTCGCGGAGGCCGTTTTTCCGGAGATATAACCAGCTATGTTACAGCCTAGATCGAGCACGCCAATTGCCGACGAAGTGCACTGGTCGGACAGCCTCACGGCATACGATAAAGCGCATTTCACGACTTATAATGCGGCTCCTAGACGCCTCCGCCGATGATGCGAGCGAAGAAGAGATGGCCCACCTCATCCTCGGCATCGATCCAGCACGCGAACCGGAGCGCGCCAGGAAGGCTCTTCGTAGTCATCTCGACCGTGCGAACTGGATGGTCACAACTGGCTACAAGGAATTGTTCGCCGGCTGAACAATCCCGCTGTGCGCTCCGTTTCGCCTTTCAAGCAAGGAAACGCTCCTTGAAGACGCGGTATCGCAGAGGGGTGCATTGCATGCAGTTCGTTGGCAAAGTCACCGTACCAATCGGGTGCAATAAGTTGCATCATGATGGCGCCTGGGAAGGAATGGCCCTGCATTGGAGGCGAAATGGCCACCCGAAATAGCCTGTGCTCATGCTCAGGACGACCAAAGACGAATTCAGTTTCTCAGAGAATTGAAGATCGTGAGGAGGCCAGCAGGGCTACGGCCTGATCCTTGGTGTGCACGCCGAGCTTCTTCTTCGCATTGTCGAGGTGGAAAGCGACGGTGCGCGGTTTGATGCCCAAGATGCAGCCCATAGCCCAGGCGGACTTTCCGCGCGCCGCCCATTGCAGACATTCATATTCACGAGGTGTCAACGAAACGCCGTCCACTGTTCGATTGCCGGACAGCTTTCGACGAGCATAAATGTGAAAAAATGTCGCCATGAGTTGGAGCGCCTGTTCATATCGCTCAGCAACGCGCAGGAATGCGGAATTAGGCTTATCAGCGGCAAAAGTCATCGCTGCAACACAGCCTCTACGATCGATAATCGGGATCGTCAAACCGCAGCGGATGCTAAACTGGGCCGCCTCATCAAATAGCTTCTGTTGAGCCGGCGACATCTCAACGCCACGCAAATCCGATCCCCATGGAAACGGGCAGCCGCCACACCGCGCACGCATGATGACGGGATCGACTTTCTGATACTGGTTTTGCAGATAGTGCGCGGTCCAGGGACGCGGATAATTCGAGATCAGCTTGGGCTCGCCACAAGATTGCAATGGCAACGCCAGATAGGCAAAGGTGAGTAGATCAAGTGCTGCGGCCGCCCCGGCCATGGCATCCCGGAAATCTGCTTCATCGACACTCTCCGACAACTTTTCCACAAATGTCTCGAAGAGAAGCGGCATCTTCTTCGTCATTGTCCTGACTCGATCCCTCCATCCGTCTACTGCGCGCCACCCTGATCTGGAGACCCCGCCAACCCGGCCGCACAACTGCGGCCGGGTTTTGCAGGCAGTGGCCGGGCTGACTGTCGTTACAGAATGCGACGGAGCTTGCATGATCTTCGCACCGGTTCGTCGCCAACCGCAGCTGCGCTGGACTTTGAACGGCCATCACCGAGAAGCTACAGCATCTTCCCAACGCAATAGTGCAATCAGAGAGCTTCTTGGGGCGAAATGAAATCCTCGCCGCCCCCGCATCATGCAATCGTGAGAAGTCATCCTGCGCCACCATGATCGGGGCCGTATCAAAGCCGTCATCAATCCACGGTTTTCGCATGAACGTCGGTCGACACGGAAGAGGACAACGGATAGGCGGATCTCGCCGCTTTGAGCGCTATGATCCGGACGTATTGTTGCGCCGCTTTCTGATTGTTGGTGGGCAGATCGACTCCAAACATTTGGCATGGATAGAGGTGCCGCTGTTCTCCGCTAAATTCAAAGACCAATCTATCATCTTAAGCCGGGCCCAACCCAAGCCGGCACTATCGCTCGACACTGCTGCGGCGACATTCGATTGAAGGCTCTGAAGCACTTTGCGAAGTGCGAAGCAGACGTAAACCCGCAGGCCATGGCAACGTCGATGATGGGCATCCGTGTGCCTTCGATCAGGCGCTTCGCATGGTCTGTGCGAATCCGGAGATAGTGACGCACTGGCGGAAGTCCGATATGGGAAGCGAACAAGCGTTCCAGCTGGCGCCGCGATACTCCGGCCCGTTGCGCGACCTCCTCCATTGTCAGCGGGAACTCCACATTTTCCTCCATGACCCGCATTGCCATCAGGAGCTTGTCGCTCACACCCGCAAAGGCTAGACCCGACGGCCCGGTCTGGCGGTTTGATCCTGAGCGCTGACCTTGGACAGTCGCGTGGCGGCAGACCTCCTGTGCAATATACCCGCCGGCATGGCTGCCGATCAGATCGACCGCCAAGTCAAAAGCTGCCAGTTCTCCTGCGCAGGTTGAATACTGGCCGTCCTTGACAAACAGGGAATCGCTTATGCGGGGTTGGTTGAACACTTCGGCGAAAGCAGCGAGCCGCGACCAGTGTATCGTGCAGCGTGTGCCTGCCAGAAGGCCCGTCCGAGCAAGTAGCCACGTCGCTGTCCCAACCGCAGATATCGGCACCCCGCGACGCGCCATCGTTCGCAGAAATCCGTTGAGTTCAGGCGTCAGTTGCTGTTCTACCAGCTCGCCCGTCACGATAGCGAGCTGGTTCGGACTGCGATCGCCCGAACCGGAAACCAGCTCGTCTATCGCGACATCAACGGCAACCGAAAGGCCGTTGGCGCCCTCGATTGGCCGAGGGTCAAGCCCCGCGATTCGCCACCGGAACAGCGGCAGCCTTGATACCGTGTTGGCGATGCGAAAAGGTTCGATATAGGCGTGAAGCGCCAGGTGCGAGAACCCGGGTAACAAAAGAACCACCAGGTCAAACGGTCGATCGGCCGCCGCCGAAATTTTCGGCGTGGCCAACGACGTAATTGCGCTGATGTTGGCGGGTGCGTTCACTAGGATCCGTACGTGGCTACTGGCTGACCGAAGATGCCGTGTTCCGGTTTGATGCCGAGACCTGGCAGTTGGGGTACGGCGATGTGACCATTTTCGATGAGGATCGGATTCTTCGCGTCGAAATGTCCTTCGATATATTCCTGCGCGATCCAAGCGCCCTCAAAACGCCGCGGCTCCACAGTGGAAGCCAAGTGCACGCAAGCCGCCGCGATTATGTCGCCACCCCATGCGTCATCACAGCTGTGCGGTAACGAGCGGATGGCGCAAAGGTCACGCATCGTCGCCATTTTGGTGAGGCCGCCAAGACGGGTGATCTTGAAGCCGAAGCCATCTGCGATGCCGAGGGAGATCGCCCTGAGTACTGCGTTCTGATCGTCGGTGTTCTCATCCAGATATACCGGATGCGTCACCCTACCCTTTAGAGTCGCGACCTCATCCATAGTGTTGCAGGCTTGTTCGAAAACGAATGGGATCGCTTGGCAAAGCCGGTCCAGATGAATCGCTGCAGCGACAGTGAGGCCCCTGTTGCCATCCACTGCGATACGCGCTTTGTAGCCGACCGCCTCCCAGACCTTGTGAACGACGGCCACATCCTCTTCGAGATTTCGCCCCGAGATTTTGACCTGCAGCCGTGGATAACCTGCCTTCACCTTGTCGGTGGCAATCCTGGCCGTTTCGTCCGGTGAGCCAACAATCAGCGAATAGTAGGACGGGACGCGATCGGTCAGGGCGCCGCCCAAAAGCGTTGAAACCGGCACTCCCAGCCGTTGCCCAAGGAGGTCGAGAAACGCTATGTCGAACGCTGCCTTGGCATAGCCATGCCCGTTCAAGCGCTCGTCCATGCGATTGGCGAGAAGCCTGATCGAGGCAATCTCCGCGCCCATAAGACCTGGCGCGATTTCGGCCATCGCCGCGCGTGCGCCGAGTGCATGATGCGGCTGATAAACCGGCCCTACCGGGCAGGTTTCGCCCCAGCCAGTCAACCCGTCATTTGTCACAACCTCGACAAGGGTGCTGTCAAGCGCGTCGACGTCGGTGCTTGCCATTCGATAGGTGCCACCTTTAACAGGCAGCTTGGTACTATAGACGTTGATCCGGTCAATGCGCATGATGCTCAGTATTCCTCGTTGAGTGCCTCGACGGCGGGGATTTCCCTTGAGCGACGATCGATATAAGCGCGCAATTCCTCGTCCTTCGCGACGTCGAGCTTAGGTTCTTCATATTCGGCCAGAAGGCGGCGCGCATGATCGAGGGCACGTTGCTTGATATCCTTGGAGCCACCAGCGTACCACTGCTCGATCGAGTTATTGTCGAAGAGTTTCGGAATAAAGAAGGCCTTCTCGAAGTTCGCCTGTGTATGCGGATGGCCAAAGTAATGGCCGCCTGGGCCGACATCGCGGACCGCGGCCAGGGCTTCATCAAAATCGTCCCACTGGATGCCTTGCGTCATGCGATAGCCCATGGCGCAGACTTCGGCGTCGACAACGAACTTTGCGATCGAGCAGTGCATGCCGGCTTCATTCCAGCCAGCCGAATGCCAGATGTAGTTTGCGCCAGACATCAGCACGGCCATCATCGTCATCGCACTTTCATAGCCAGCTTGCGCATCGAAGATCTTGGCTCCACCGAGCAGGTTCGAAGTGCGCCAGGGCACGTTATAGCGACGAGCCATCTGGCCGATCATGAAATTCATGAGCGATATCTCTGGCGTTCCCGCCATCGGCGCTCCCGATTGCATCGACACGGTCGACAGGTAATGCCCATAAATGGCAGGGCAGCCCTTGCGCACCACCTGCGTGTAGGCGAGTGCCGAAAGCGCCTCCGCATTGAGCTGCGCCACTGCCGCCGCGGTGGAGGCTGGCGTGTTCGCGCCGCCGAGAACGAAGGGCGAGCACAAGACGGGCTGGTTGCGCCGGCAGAAAGCACGCATGCCGCCCAGCATGACCTGGTCCCATACCAGCGGCGAATTGCCATTGCAGTTTCCGGTAGTCACCGCGTGCTTCTCGAGGAAGCCCTCGCCGAAAAGGATCTCGCACATGTCGAGCACGTCCTCGGCATTTTTGGGCGAGGTGGTCATGCCCATGAATATCTTGTCGGAGTGCTTCATTGACGAATAGGTGATGTGCAGGTGCCGATGCGCGACAACAATGTCCATTGGCTCGACGATGTGGTGCGCCGATGAATGCAACGCCGGCATCATGTGAGCCAGCTTATGGAAGGTCCCAAGGTCCGCGATCGTCGGGCCACGCCTGACGTCATCAAGGTCGCGCATGTACGGCGCGCCGGTCATCGGCACGAAGATGGATTTGTCGCCTCCGAGCTCGACATTCTTCGCTGGATCTCGCGCGAAGTACTGGACGTTGGGGGGAATGGTCTTGATCAGCTCCATGACCAGGCCGCGATCGAGATGAACGCGGTCATCCGCGCGAACGTCCGCTCCGGCTCTCTTCCAGTCCTCAATCGCGATCGGATCGCGAAACACCACGCCCACTTCTTCCAGGATGGCGAGAGAAGCCTCATGAATACGTTCAACCTGCTCGACATCCATCGGCTCTATCACAGGCAGGCCCCGCTTCAGCGTCGGCAACATGTCGACCTTTGGCGCCGTGCGGATCGTCCGCCGCGCTTCCCGCCCTCCTCTACGAGAAAGTTGTAGTTGAGCAGTCATGCCGGCCTCCAAGAAAAACGATGCAGCCTGTGTGGGCCGGCCGGAACTATTGCCGGAGTCTGAAGGTTTGACCTACTGCAAAACTCTCACGCGTCTGTTGACTAAAGCGCCGCGGCAGACGGGCACGTCCATCAGGTTGCTCGGGTCGGAGTTCAGTTTCGTGGCTGACAGTAGCGGCCGCCGACAGCACTTACTCGGCTTTATTCCAGAGCCACTAGATGGAAGAAACCAGCCAAGGCAGCGGCGCAGGTACAATCGACGAGACGCCACCGAAATAAAGTCAATCGGGAGGCTACTTTTTTGCGCCGACGAGCTTCCGCGGCTCCGTGCTAGCAGATTTTTGCTTGGTATTGGTGGGGGACCCAAAGTTGTGACTCTAGGAGCCAACTTGGGAGCTGAAGTTCGCAGCATGGGATGGAAGGAATGAGATTTGCGGGATCTGCGACAGCCGCCGTAGCAGATCCGTCGCGAACTCCTGAGAAGGCCCACGCCCCGAATATCGGTGCGCGCATAGTTTGGTATAATTTCCAGCTAAACCGCCTCGAAAGACACAACAGTACCCCTCAACACGTTGTCCGGCGTTCCGAGGGGTGGATATCCGACTCTTTAGGCGAAGGACCGACCGGAAGAATCCCCATCAGAACAAACAAACAAACGGGGAATGACCGCAATGAGGCATCTCGCCCGAGGCACGACTCCATGACGGCTCGCATTTCATGACGGAGTCGTCGGACAGAACTTGATCGAAATCGTTGGTGCACCAAGCGCCCGGAAAGACATGGAGACGAAGTTGTCGAATAACTGGAAATATCAACGCGCCAAGAACGCCATCGATGCCCGTTTCAAAGACGTCGAAACGGTGACGGTTGTCGACTACACCCGTGACACGTCATTGACGTCCATACCGACGAACAAAGCCTACCGAATGGATGCGGTTCACCTCTATGTGGACATCTTGAACCTCCGTGACATGCTCGAAAGCACCGACGTGGAGGGCGAGACCTGTCACAAGAGGACGCTCCGCTTTCTCAACCTTCACTACAGGGCCGTACGCAGAATCTTAGCGGCGTCGGATGCCCTGCGTATCGATTTTCACAACCAGCGCCTCCACGCGGTTGTCGCCAAGCCCTACGGCGAAGATTCGGAAGGCGATCGCGTGAACCGAGCGGTGGCGATTGCACGATTGATCAGCGACGTCCTGCAGGAAACGGGCGACGACGATGAGAACATTCCCGCAGCACAGGTTCGCATCGGCATAGACAGCGGCCGCGCGCTGGTCGTCAACAACGGTCGCGGCGGCAATCGGGAACCACTATTCCTTGGCCGCCCTGCCAATATGGCTGCAAAGATCGCTTCGAACGGAACCGACGTCGGAATCTCTCTCAGCAATGAGGCACGATCTGCAATCGGCCTTGAAGAGCTCGATGCCGAGGACATCCCGCTTACGCCATTGACCGAGGAAGAGATCGCCGAGTGCCAGGATGCAGCGCAGCTCGGCTTGAGCAAGGACACGCTGGTGTCCGAATGGCGCGCTGACAACAAGAACAATCCGATCGGCTCCTTTGTTTTCGCGCGAGTCACGCCACCCCTGAGAGATCTCGACATCTCGCTACTGACGCCGGGCAACTCACGGCGCATGGAGACGATTTCGGTCTACGCTGACGTCGACAATTTCACGGCCTACGTGGATGCCCATATCGACGACGATCCGGAAGACGTTGTTCGCTGTCTCCATGTCATCCGCTCAGAGCTTGATCGAGTTCTTTCTTGCGACTTCTCGGGACGTCGTATCAGGTTCATCGGTGACTGCATCCATGGCCATTTGATGGAGGGAACCGCCTTTCAGACCTACACCGAGGACACGGTATCGACTGGAACACTCTGCGCCGGCGCCCTCAGGAGCAGCTTCGACCTGGCGCTTGAGCGGCTGCGCGCAAATGACGTGGATACGGACGATCTGGGACTGGCGATTGGTTTTGAGTTTGGACCAACTGCCATCACCCGACTTGGCATGCAGGGCAATCGTGTTCGCTGCTCCACTGGACGAGCAGTCTTGGGATCAGAGGACGAACAGAAACGCTGCACTGGCGAGCAGACGGCAATCGGCCAAACCGCATATGACGGAGGCCCGGCATCGGTGCGCACGCTCTTCGGAACGTCGAGGCGAAAGTCCGGCCTCACCTATGATGTGGTGCTCGAAGCGCTCGTTGCCGATGAAAACAAGGTGGCCAAAGCCATCCACGGTGCCGCTTACGCGGTGGTGAGTCCTTCAATAGCCAGAGCTGCCGAAGCGCCATTTCGACCTTACTTGGAGAACCGCTAACTCCATGTCGGCCGTGCGGCTTCTGACTGAGACTGCAACCTTGAACCATGCCGTCCTCATGCGCGAGAACGGCGACAGCGCAATCTTTGCTGTCCAGCCCGCGCTTGCTTCCGGTGCCCCAGCGACTAAATTTCTTATTGAGATCACGCGGGTCGGCGAGACAGTCAAAGCTCGCGAGGTGAAGCCAGACCGCCTTCCGTCATTCTGCCCGGAACGTCACATAAACTTCGATGGAAGCTTCTGCCTTTTTTGGGCGGAGCTCGAGCGTCACACCATCGACAATCATGAGGCGGCGGCGGGATGGTGGGGGAAGTTGCTCATTTTTCTCCTTAGGCAGGGCACTGCGGCGGTGCTCCGCTCATGGCCAGGGAAGGCCGATGCTAGAGCCCATGGGCCAGAGGCAGCGAGATTTCAAGCGGTCGCAGAATTCAATGCGTCCAATCTCGGCAAAGCATTCATATCCTCTCTCCGAGAGGAGCGTTTTTCGACCGTGGAGAAGCGAGTAAACAACGAGCGTCGGGTCCGACTGCTCCTGAACGGTAAGAGGATACTGTCGGTAGTTCGAAACGATCGTCGCGTCATGACGCTTCGGCAAAAATGCAAATGCGGCGATGGGAACCGGCCGATTTCCGCCTGCTCGGACCACGCAGATGTCCTCGCCGATTTCGCGCTGGCGTTAGATGGCTGGCGTGAGGCGGAGCAGTCGTTCTTCTACAGTTTCAAAAACACAACGCTGAAATGCTGCGGGACAATGGACAACTGCCCTCTCGCCGACTTTCTGGCCGTGCAGTTGGATAAGGCAGCATAGGATTTCAATGGCCAAGAACGACCAGCAAGATACTTACGAGAAACTGCTTTCGGCCAATCACGGCCGGATGCTGGACCTTGTAAAATTTGCAGAAACGAAGAACGCGGCTCTGCTCACGTTTTGCTCGGTTTGGATGGGATCGATCATCACGATGCTCCGATCTCCGGACGAACCAGCCATGGGCTACCGCGCAGCGTTCCTCGTCGTTCTTCCGCTCTTGGCGGTGGCGGCAGTCATATCGTTGACTTCATTCCTGCCAAAATTCCTACATCACTTTCATCGGGCCGCAGATGGCTCGACGAACCTCCTCTATTTCGGCGACATCGCAAAACTGGAAGCCGGGGAATTCGGTGAAGCCGCCAAGAAGCGATATTTTCCGGAGGAAGGGCAATCCGCAACCGATGACTATCTAGACGACATGGCTCTCCAGGTTGCGGTACAGGCCCGCATCGCAAATCGTAAATTTAAGACTTTCAACGCAGCCGGCCGACTCGTCCTTGCTTCATGTGTCTGTATGGCAACGCCACCGGTTGTCTGGGCTCTTCAAACAACATGGGCAACCGTTCAGCGTTGGGTTATTGCAAGTGGCTAGGCGGTTGTCGACGTCAGAATGTGCGGCCAGGTTCGCTTGAAAGCTCGGTATGGCCAAGGACGACGCAGGATCGGCTAACATCGCAACCGCCTGTAAGGAGTTTTTGACCAGATCGCAAAACCCGAACGCCGTACACTGCGCAGGCATGGTCGACGGCTGCGGGCACCAGTGGCAAGTCGCGGCATAAACCTCAAATGCCAGTGTCTTTCCGACGCTGCCTTCAGCCGACAACCAGGCGTACTGGTTTGCCTACGCAGCATGCTCACCAAGGCATCCATCGTGAATTTGCTGGTCTCCCTGTTCACGACATCGGAGATGCGCGGTCTGGTCACATGAAAAATCTTGGCAGCCTCCTCCTGTTTCAAGTGGTTCTCCTTGATACAAACAGCCAGCTCTCCCATGAGCTGCTCCTTCAAGAGAGGAGCTCCTCGATATGCTTTCTGGACTCCCCGTGATAAAGCTTGGCTTCATTTTCCGAAAAGCCCAGTTCCGCGAACAGATTAGCTCCCGGCTTCGTAACATGCCTGATTTCGGTGGCAATTTCACTCATTTGCTCAAACCTCTTCCGAATGACTGCCTTGTGGCGTGCAGAAGCAATCTCCTTGTCGTGTTTTGACGTGGCCTCCGTTTCTTCTAGAAGCAGTGAAGGACATCGATCGCTCGACGTCGCGGCAACCACACGCCCCCCCGCAACGAACTCTCTGGAGATCGCTTGCCCGGTATCTCCCCCCGCGCCTGTTATCACCGCAGTCTTCGTCTTCTCAACGCCAGTCACAGGCTAGCCATCTTTAAAGGGATAGTTCGGTTCATAGTCTCTGAAAGGCTGCTGAAGACCAGTGGGGCAGCCCTGCAAAAGTCTCAACCCCCTTGTTTAGTTGCCAAGCGCAGACAATTCCCCGGGCATGTTCCGCTGCAGCCGCGTCGGACATGGATTTGGCAGAGTCGCAGATCGCGAAGCATGGTTCATACAAATCTCCTATGTTCCGCCGCAAATGGGTGGGGATCGCAGCCATAGTCGGTCGAAACGCAGGCTATCGCGTCGCCTTGTAAATGGTTGTCCCAACATATTCAGCCGGCTTGCTCTATTTGTCGCGCGGCGCGATTATCGAAGTGTTTGGAGCTTGAGATGGTTCGCCGCTATTATGACCTGCCGTCCCTGACTGCTTTAGCTGTTTTCGAGGCGTCTGCCCGGCACCTGTCATTCAAATTGGCTGCTGCGGAACTGAACGTCACTCCTGGCGCCGTCAGCCGACAGATAAAAGCGATCGAGGACGAACTGGGGGTTCCGCTGTTTACCCGATTGGGAACCGGTGTGGCGCTGACAAGCGCCGGCGAAGATCTTTATGGCGTGTTGGCCAGCGGTTTTTCGCGGGCCGCAGACATCGTCCGAAATGTGAAACGCGGCGACCGTTCCAAGAACGTCACGCTGGCGTGCACGGACGCTTTCGCGTCGACGTGGCTGATCCCACGGATGCCGGACTTCTGGACACGGTACCAGGATATTGCCGTTGACCACCTTATCTCGGACAATCCTCGCGATTACCGCCGAGCCGAGGTCGAATTGCGCATTCGCTACGGGTTCGGATCGTGGTCGAATGAAGATGCTGAGCTCCTTTTCGATGAAACAATCTACCCGGTATGCGGGCCGGGATTTGCAAGCAAGCATCGCGATGCAACGGCTGAGTCGTTGGCCGACCTCCCCTTGCTGCATGTTGACTGGGTGGATCCCGACTGGGCTGGCTGGGACGAGGTCTTACGGCGCGCGGGGGTGTCGCATGGGCCGACCCGCGGTCGGCGCTTCGGCAAGTTCTTTGTGGCGCTTCAGGCTGCTCAAGCCGATCAAGGGGTGGCTGTTGGCTGGCACCGCCTTGTCAAGGCGCAGATTGACGAAGGGAAACTCGTCAGACTGACCGATCTCGAGCTCCCAGCCCCTGGCAGCTACTATCTCACCTGGTATCAAAATCGCACGCTTTCCCCTGCCGCCCAGAGCCTCCGTAGCTGGATCCGGGAAGCGGCCGCGCAAGAACGAGAAAGCTAGAGCTCTCTGCCGGCGCGCTTCTGCATCGCCCACAGCTTCAGCGGCGCGCCGATCGACATCAGCGGTTCTGGATAAAGCCGAGCCGGGGCTGGCTCTTTCAGGGCGTCTGCAACCATTGGCTCGTTACTCCCAACGGCAAGATCGGCAGCCAGCATTCCGTAGAGGGTGCCTTGCACCGTTCCGAGACCATTGCAGCATCCAGCTACGAACACCCTCTCATCGACTTCGCCGAATGCAGGAGCGGAGTTGAGGGAAAGGCAAAGGTGGCCTCCCCATCGAAACTCCATAGGTATTTCACCCAGCATCGGGAAGCGCGCCTGGAATGATCGCTCGTGCACGGCGCCGATCCGACGGATCCTCTTCTCACTGGTGGACATGTCCGGATTATGGGTGAAGGTGTTGCGGACGACGATCCGATCGCTGATCCTGCGGATGGTTGACCCCATCGGGTCGGCCGGGATCAAGCCCCAATGCGGCTCACCTCCCAGCGCTGTCTGTTCGCTCTTGGAAAGCGGCGTCGTCATGCTGGCGTAAGTGAACACATGCAGCAGGCGTTTCTTGAAGAAGCCAAAGCTTTCGAGATGACCGTTAACGGTGAGGATCAACCGTGGCGCGGTGATCTCGCCCTCGGCCGTCTTGGCAGTGTGCAGTTTGCCTGTTTGCAGAGAAGTCACCGGTGAATTCTCGAATAGCTGCACACGCCTCGACAAACCTTCGGCGAGTCCACGAATGAAGCCGGCCGGCTGTGCCATTACCGTTCCAGGCGTAAACGTACCGCCGACGAAGAACTCGGTTCCGGTGATTTCCTTCAACTGCAGCGCGTCGAGCCGCTCGAATGGCTCGCCTAGCCCCGTCAGGTGTTTTTCGAATTCGCGCAGGACGGCAACACCGTGATCGGTTGCGGCTCCGTGGTACTTGCCGGCCCGAACGAAGTATTTCTGCAACCCGTATTCGTCCGCTGCCGAAGCAGAGAATTCAATCGCGGCCCGGTTCATGCGGATGCGTTTGCGATCGTGATCCTGGCTTCCGCCGTAATGCTCCCCACCGAGCTCGTGCGGAAGGTCGATCATGAAGCCGGAGTTGCGCCCGGCAGCACCCCAGCCGACGCGCTGAGCGTCGACCACCACTATGCGCTCGTTCGGCACCAGTTGTGAGAGGCGCCGCGCGGCCGCCAAGCCAGCAAACCCAGCTCCTACAATGAGCCAGTCTGCCTTATGACGGCCGCGCAGCACCTCAGGTGCCTTGGGAGGCGGCAGAATACCGTACCAACCGGGCATGGATGTGTCCGCAGGCGTGCGGACAGCCTCATAATCGCTCATCGGTGTGACCAGGCTAGTCTACCGAACGTGAGACTTTAGGATCGGAGATGTCCGCCCAGATGGTCTTGAGTTCAGTATATTGGTCGTGGGCATGCAACGATTTGTCTCGTCCCCCGAAGCCCGAAAGCTTGAAGCCGCCGAAGGGAGTCGAGACGTCTCCTTCGCCGTAGCAATTAATGGTCACCGTCCCGGCGCGAATATCCCTTGCGATGCGATGCGCCTTGCCGAGATTGGCGGTAAAGATCGATGCTGCAAGCCCGTATTGCGTGTCGTTGGCGACCCGAAGCGCCTCGTCAGCGTTGGCGACTTTGATTACCGACAGCACTGGACCGAAAATTTCTTCTCGCGCAATCGCCATTTCGGGCGTGACATCGTCGAATACGGTAGGCTCGATGAAATAGCCTTTGCCGTGCTTGTGGGCGTTGCCGCCCGTCACGATCCTGGCGCCTTCCGCCCGCCCCTTCTTGATGTAGCCCATGATGCGATCGAACTGCTCCTTCGACACAATGGCGCCAAGCCGATTGCTCGGATCCAGCGGCTCGCCCAAAGGCCATTCCTTTAGCTTGTGGAGGACGGTTTCCACCAAGCGGTCCTTGATCTTCTCGTGCACGATCAGGCGGGAATTGGACGAGCAGTTCTCGCCCATGTTCCAGAAGACAGCCTGGGTGACATGCTGCGCTACAACATCGAGGTTCTCGGCGTCGTCCAGCACGATGCAAGGATTCTTCCCGCCGCATTCGAGCACGATGCGCTTGAGGTTTGATCTCGCGGAATATTCCAGGAATTTCCGGCCGACGTCAGTTGACCCGGTGAAGGCGACCATGTCGATATCGGGATGCACGCCTAGTGCCTTGCCGGTCACTTCGCCCGGACCGGTGACGATTTGCAGGACGCCTGACGGCAGCCCGGCCTCATGCGCCAGTTCGGCGATCCGCAACGTCGACATGTTGGTCTGCTCGGCCGGCTTGACAATGACGGAGTTGCCCGTCGCAAGTGCCGGACCGATCTTCCAGGCCAGCATGAGGATCGGGAAATTCCAGGGCAGAACGCAGGCGACCACGCCGAGCGGCTGGCGCACGATCATCGACACGACATCGTCGCCCGAAGGTGACGTCTGGCCGTAGAGCTTATCGGTGGCTTCCGCATGCCATTCCAGGCAATGCAGAGCCTCGGGGATGTCTATGGTTTCGACGTCGTAGATCGGCTTGCCGCTTTCGAGCGTCTCAAGCACTGCAAGCTCATGGGCGTTTCGCTTCATCAGTTTTACGAGCCGCCGCAGAACGCGCTTGCGCTCGCTCGGATGCGCTCGCGACCAGGCGCCCGATTCAAACACCAGTCGCGCCTTCTCGACAGCGAGATCGACATCGGCCTGGCCGCAGGAAGCGATCTTGGCGATGACCTGCCCTGTCGCGGGATTGATGGTCTCGAAAGTATCCCCAGATTGTGCAACCCGCGCCTTGCCGTCAATTACTGCGCTGGTCGGCAATGGCAGGCTGTCCGCTAAGTTCTGGTACTCATCACGCGTTAATAGCGATGACATTCTCGGAAGCCCTCTTCTGGGATTTTGCAGTGATTGACGCGATGACTGCCTTAAGGGTGCGGATCGCTGACTCGAGTTCCCGCTTCTGTTTGTCGTCGAGTGCCCGCATCGGCCGGCGCACGGGCCCAGCCGGCAATCCAGCCAATTCGCACCCGAACTTGATGCTCTGGACGAACTTGCCGCCCTGTTCGAGAAGCCTCATCAGAGGCAGAAGCGCCGACATGATCTGCCGGCCCTTGGTGAAGTCCTTCTCGACCACGCAGGCTTCGTACAGCGCGAGGTGCTCAGCCGGCAGGCAGTTGCCAGCTCCGCAGACCCACCCTTTTGCGCCCCAGGCGAAGAATTCCAGCGCCTGATCATCCATACCGCAGAACAGGTCGATATGCGTATAGTCACGAGCCAGTGCGTGCAGTTGGTTCATGCTGCCGCTCGATTCCTTGATGGCGCAGAAATTGGAGCTGCGACCGACGCGGTCCAGGAACTCGAGGTCCATCATCGTTCCGGTGCGCCCGGGATAGTTGTAGAGCATCACCGGTAGATTGGCGGCCTTGTCGATCGCGAGCGCATGATTGGCAAGTTCGAGCTGCGTGGGAACAGCGTAGTACGGGGAGCCGATCAGGATTCCGTCGTACTGCAGGTCCTTTGCAACCAGCGCATATTCGATGCAGTCCTCGGTACGAATGGCGCCGACGCCGGCGATCAGGGGCATCTTCCCCTTCACCACGCTCCTGGCAAGCTTAAGCAGGCCGACACGCTCGTCGCGTGACTGGGCGTAGTACTCGCCTGTCGTCCCACCGACAATGATACCGTGGACGCCAGTCGCGACTAGGTGCTCGACGATGACGCAGAAGCCGTCACGGTCGACCGATCCGTCCGCATGAAATGGCGTTGTGACGGGCGGAATAACGCCTTTGAACGACATCTGCCTCGCTCCAGTTTGGCTTTAGGCCTGTCGTTATATGCAAGGAAGGTGTGCTCGGCAGTCGAAATAAAATCACGCGGCAGGCTACTTTTTTGCGCGAAAACCCTCCCACCATATACTGAACACCGGCATCGATCGTGAGGCAATCATGCTGGGCCATTTCCGTGCCCTGATCTCGGGCCAGGAGCGCCGCAGGGACGCAACGCGCCCCGAAGCTGCCGTTCCTGGTCCCGCTGTTCCGTTGAAGGTCTCTATATCGACATGGAGCCGGAGGACGGATGCAACGCGCTGGAGACTCCGAGGGGCATTTCGATTAGCGTAAGCTCGTGCCCAGGTTTGACGCCGACGGCGACCGCCTCTAGCCCAAGATACTCGCCCCAACAATGAGAAGATTCCGCCCGGACTGGAACCGCTGCCATTCGATCGACATCGGCGAGCGTGCGGATCGTATAATGAATGTGCTCGGCGCCCGCGTCGCGTACATGCTTTCTCATTTGGCTGCGGGTAACTGATCGCGTCTATCCCAGCGGCAGCAGCCGGCGCTGCCGTGCCATTTATCTCCGTCACTTCGGTTAGCTGCAGCTTCGGCTTATTGCCGCGTAAATCTTGGAACGGGTCCCAATTTCTCTGAGTCGGCCGTGACCGAAGGTAAAGATGTTGCACATTCGTAAGCGGTTCTCTGAGACGCCGAAGCGACGGCCCGCTAGTTTCTGACTGCCTAAACGATGTTGCCTAGCGCCGCCGGAACCAAATGAATGTTGGAATCCGTTTGCATTCCCGGAACGAATTGAGGACGCTGAGATTTGCCGGGCACTTCCTTTGAGCGAACCAAGCTGCACGAGTTAGCCAACGGTCAGCCCCGAGTTCCCGCGGCTTGCCGGAGCTAACGGTGATGTGATCTCGTAGACTAGGAGCCTAGCCCTCTTATAGTCCAGAGGTCACCGGACTACCAATCCTCTCGGTTTTAGAGGGAGTAAAGCCGGGAATGCTCCCGCCGTATTGTCGCCAAAGCCATCTCTCGAATGGTTCGATTGCAAGCTCGGGTCGCCGATCCACGGGCCAAGCTAGGTGGTACTGATCCTCGGTTTCAAGGAATTCAGGGAGGGGGGTGACCAGTTGCCCGCTGCGCAGCGGGTCACCCAGAAGACGAAGCCAACCAAGAGCGACACCTTGCCCAGCCAAGCAGGCCTGAATCGTATTGTAGTAACTATTGAAGCCCATGGGTTGGTGGTTCTTCGGTAGTTCAAACGAGAAATGCCTCAGCCATTGGCGCCAGCCGATCCAAGTTAGATGTTGAGCCTGCATGTACAATAGGTCACAATCTAACAAATCGTCGATGCCTCGGAGTGCGCCATTTTTATTTATGAAATCGGGGCTGCAAACAGGCGTCAAAATATCTCGGAACAACGGACGGGATTTGAAGTCTGAAAGATCAGGTCTGCCAAACGACAGTACAAGATCTACCTGGCCGGAGCTTTCGAGGCCTTGGGGGTCCGACGTCACTACGAAGATCTGGCCACCAGAGAAACATTCTCGCACTTCCGCGACGCGCGGCAACAACATGAATGCCGCATTTGCCGTAGACGTCGAGAGGACAATCTGTGTTCTGGAACTTTCCTGCAGGAGGTCCTCGAGCGCATCAATGACCTGGGACGCCGCAAAACCGTAGGCTCTCAGCAGTCTGTGACCGGCCGGGGTCAGGCTGATCTGCTTGTGTGCTCGGACGAAGAGTGGCTGCCCCAGTCGGCTTTCAAGCTCCATCATCTGTTTGCTGATGGAGCTTTGGCTCAAGCCGACCTCTTCACCTGCCAGAGTGAAGCTTTCGTGTCGGGCTGCTGCTTCGAACGTTGGCAGAAGTCGTTGAATGTTCCGGTATAGCGTTCTTGTTCGCATGATTCTTTTGTTTAACGGGAGCCCAAACAAATGTTTGCCTTCGACGGATGAGCGGTCAGCAAGCGGCTATTATGGCATCCTGTCGACCAAAACTATACTCCAGAAGCATTTTTGAGGCCATCGGCTGCAAGAGGGGACGCGCATCTTGCTCGGCCTTCGCTCTGCGGGCCGGCAGGTCCCGCCCACCATGCACCGATCGATGGACAAGAGGAGCAATCCAATGGACACTCTGCATAAACAGGCTGTTAGCGAGCTAGTCGCCCAAGAGCTCTCAACGCATTACACGTGCTCGACGGCCACGCCAGCACGTAGCAGCGTTGCCAGGTGGCTTCGGGGACGACCTCGCCGATCGCCGCGACCAAGCCGGCATGATCATCGGAGACGACGAGCTCGATACCCTTGAGTCCGCGGCTCTTCAGCGCGAGGAGGAAGGCCTTCCAGGCGGAGCGGCTCTCGCGGTCGGCCATGTCGACGGCCAGGATCTGGCGCCGGCCGTCCCAGTCGATGCCGACCGCGATCAGCACCGCCTGGCTCATTACGACGTCGGCCTCGCGCACCTTCTCGTAGCGGGCGACGAGGATGAGTTAGGGGAAGGGTTCATGAAGTGGGCGGCAGGCAAAGGCGTCAGGCTCTCGTCTAATCGCTTGTTGATGGCCGAGATGGCGGAAGCCGAGATAGTCACGGCGGCGGCGCCTTTTCGGGCAAGGACCCGTCCACGCTCGGGCGCCTATGTCGAGCAGCAGCAGCTCGTGCCCCTGCTCGAGCCCGGCGACGTCGTCATCATGGACATGTGTGGACGCCCCCGTCAGCGCAAGAAGAATCTTATATGAAGAATGAGGAGCGTGGTCGGGTGCTGACATGTGTCCGGCCTCTGATGCGGCGTTCCACATGCCGCGGGCCCGTATGGGAGTTCGCGGAGCGGGTCCAATTCAATCTCGCGTGCTCAAGGCACGTATCCATGATCTGGTTTTCCCGATCCCGTCTCGTTGACCGTTGCGCCATACTCTCCGTTTGACCTTCTCACACTTTCGAGGCCTTCCGGCCGAGCGGAACTAACCCGCCACGGCCGGAGCCCGATAGGTTCCGCCTTTCGCCATCAATGCCCAGACGATGCGTGCCGTCTTGTTGGCAAGCGCGACGATCACCAACATGGGCGGCTTACGGTCCAGCATGCGCATGAGCCATGGGTCCGCAGATTTCCCCTTCCGCATCGCCCAGCGCACGGCAGCGCTGGCCCCTATAATGAGCAGGCGGCGCAGAGTTCGTTCGCCCATGCGGGACGTCTCGCCAAGCTTCTGCTTCCCGCCCGTGGAACGCTGCAACGGAGTGAGCCCCAGCCAGGCCGCAAAATCACGCCCCCTTTTGAAGATCTGAGCCGACGGAGCCAGAGCGGCGAGAGCAGTCGCGGTGATCGATCCTATCCCCGGGATAGTCATCAGTCGTTTCGATTCCGCGTCCTCCCTGGCGCGCCGGGCGATCTCGCGGTCGAGCACAGCCACCCTCTCATCCAGCGAGCGCAACTGTTCCACGAACAGACACAGGATCGGACGGGCGGCCTCTGGGATGGCGGAGCCATGATCCTCGATCGCCGTTACAAGCTTGGCCACATGGAAAAGGCCCTGCGCGGCCACCAGCCCGAATTCGGCAAGATGGCCACGTATCGCATTGATGGTCTGGGTCCGCTGGCGCACCAGAAGATCGCGAGCGCGAAACACCATCGCCGCAGCCTGTTGTTCCTCACTCTTGGCTGCCACAAAACGCATCGTCGGCCGTTGCGCAGCTTCGCAGATCGCCTCCGCATCGGCGGCATCGTTCTTTTGCCTCTTCACGAAAGGCTTGACGTAGCCCGGAGCGATCAGCCGGACGTTATGTCCCAGCTTCGTGATCTCCCGCGCCCAGTAATGGCTGCTGCCGCAGGCCTCCATGGCAACCGTGCAAGCCGGTTGCGCATCAAAGAATTTAAGCATCTGATCGCGGCGAAGCTTCTTTCTAAACAGGATAGCTCCCGATGCATCTGCACCGTGCACCTGGAACACGTTCTTCGCTAGATCCAACCCGATCATGCTAACTTCCGACATGGACGCCTCCGTTCAAGTGATGATCAACGACACCACTTTGGCACAGCGATGCCGTCAGGGGGCGTCCACATGGGGTAATCGCGGGAGCGACGCGCCCTGGAACCGATCATAGCCTTGGAGGGTGGCTGTTCCCCGATAAGATGAAATACGGGCTCACGACTGGACGCCGGGCCCAGCTTCAACGGAGAACAGCCATGGAAGAACATATCGGTCTCGACGTGTCGATGAAAGAGACGGCAGTGTCGATCCGCCGTGAAGGCGAACGGATCTGGCGCGGGAAGTGCGCATCTGATCCCAGGATCATTGCCGAGCTTGTCCGCAAGCGGGCGCCGGCCGCAAAGCGCGTCGTGTTCGAAACCGGCCCGCTGTCAGTTTGGTTCTATCATGCGCTGCGCGCCGAGGGATTGCCAGCCATCTGCATCGATGCGCGCCATGCCAAAGCCGCTCTCGATATGGCGGCGAACAAGACGGATGCGAATGACGCCGATGGTTTGGCGCGTCTTGCTGAAGCAGGATTCTTTCGCGAGGTGCGCGTGAAAGGCTTCGACAGTATGTTGACCCGCACGCTCGTGGCAGCACGCACTCGGCTGGTCCGGATCACCGTCGAGCTTTCCAACCAGATCCGAGGGATCATGAAAACGTTCGGCTTGCTCGTTCCCGCCGGTAAGGGAACTACATTCGAAAAGAATGTCCGGAGCCTTCTTATCGATCAGAGCGAGCTTGCTCCTGTCGTCCTACCGATGTTGGAAGCCTGGCGCAGCATTCGCATCCGTGCCGCCGAGCTTGGGCGCCAGCTTGTCGCAGATGCACGTCAAAGCCAAGCATGCCGCATACTCATGTCGATCCCCGGCATCGGCGCCATTACCGCAACCTCTTTCGCCACTGCCATTGAAGATCCGGGCAACTTCAAGAAGTCCCGCTCTGTTGCCGCTTGGATCGGCCTGACAACTCGCCGCTACCAATCGGGAGAAGTCGATTATGACGGCCATATATCCCGACGCGGCGATCGACATTTGCGGGGACTTCTCTATGAGGCTGCGGCGGTCATCCTGACACGCAGCTCGATCGACAGCAGCCTGCGCACGTGGGGCCTCAAGCTCCGGGAGAGGGTTGGCTTCAAACGAGCTGCCGTGGCTGTGGCGCGCAAACGTGATAATGCATTCGATGCTCAAGACCGGTGAGTTCTTTGATCGAAATGCAGGCGCCACAGCATGAAATCTTGCGAATAGCGTTCAGGATCTGAGCGCCTGAGACGTCCCTGCCGGGACGTGAGCCGAGCCATTCCGCTGATGGGGTTGCACTGCTGTCTCACCAAAGTGCGTCGTCCACATTGAAGGCTCGTCCGCGGAGCTC
Organism: Mesorhizobium sp. M0808; assembly: GCF_040320025.1. Classification (NCBI taxonomy): domain Bacteria; kingdom Pseudomonadati; phylum Pseudomonadota; class Alphaproteobacteria; order Hyphomicrobiales; family Phyllobacteriaceae; genus Mesorhizobium; species Mesorhizobium sp. M0808. The sequence continues at coordinate 23,696 of NZ_JAMYOX010000022.1, read as the reverse complement.
CATCATGCGGCGACTGATGTCGACCGCGAAGACAACCATGCACCCGGCAGCGTCGTCTCGACGCAATTACATGCTTGACGTCCCAGCGGCGATTAGACAACCCCATCAATCTCGGATCCCACAAGTCGGCCGCTATCGGGCACATGATCCGCGCGGCCGTGGCCCAGCTCTGGTACCTGCCGCCCTATTCAACCCGACCTCAACCCTATCGAGCAGGCCTTCGCCAAGATCAAGCACTGGATGCGCCTCGCCCAAAAGCGAACTATTGAAGAGACATGGCGACACGTCGGACACCTCGTCTCAACCATCCAACCAAACGAATGAAGCAACTACTTCGAGAACGCTGAATACGCTTCTGTCAAAACCTGAAAGGCTTTAATCGCGTGAAGCGTGTCCAAAACCTGCCAGCGGCGGAGCGAACCTTGATGTAGGGGTTCTTCCATGATGTCCCGGACCCGACAAAGCGCGCGGACATTCCAGCGGGCATGCGGGCAGCTTTTCGCTCTCGTTAAAAGCGCGCGCAACCGCATTCTGGGAGTGGCACGTCGATTGCATTGAAAAGGAGGCAGATGCAACATGGAGATAGACCTATGAAACTCGCTTCCGGGTACAAGGCTTTTTGGGATGCCGCCCACGAGAACTACCCCGATCAGATGAAGCCCGACGGACTTCTTGATCAGGGTTGGCGAGAGTTCATTCCTGACTGGCTGGGAATGTTTGACACCATTAGCAACGTGCTGAATGCTGATGATTCTGGACGCTTTGCAAAGCCATCCGATCGAACATGGATGTCGTCTATCTTCCCATGGATTGCTGACAAGCGCTCCACAAAAATTGGAGCCTTGGCCAAGACTTACAAAGGACTGATACTAATCAAGACTCCATTTGATCTTGCTCTGTATCCACGGCTAATTTGGGAACTTCAGCCGAGGACAATTATAGAGCTCGGCTCATATCAGGGTGGCAGCGGACTGTGGTTTGCTGATAATATGTCGGTGCTGTGTGATAACCCTGGTGAAGTACACTCCTTTGATTTGTACACCAAGTGTGTCCACGAGAATGCAACCAAGCATCCACTGCTTACCTTTCACCAAATCGACCTTTCTGATGCTGCCAACTTCGACCAAAATTTGCTGATGAAGCTCCCTCATCCTTGGCTCGTGATCGATGACGCGCACGTGAAAATATTTTCTATATTTTCTCACTTAAACAAATTTATGAAATCAGGTGACTACTATGTAATCGAAGACAATCCAGTGCAAGTAAACAAGGAGATTATTGATGGATTCCAGATGATAGAGGATTCTGGTTTCTTGATCGATACGTATTACACCGACGCGTTCGGGATTAATGTCACTTGTGCTCCAAATGCATGGCTTCGAAAATCGTAACCTTGGCTCTGATATAGAGCTTCGTTGGGCTCGCACCGCAGGCAGCGCCAGCTCGACCACGAGTTGCGAGCCCGTCGACGGTGCGATCGACGGGATATGCGGCCAGCCAAGAGCGAGCGATCGACGAGACGGTACTGCAACTCCGTGCTGTCCTGATGATGCCGCAACTGGGTCACGGAAGACTGGCGGACGTAAATGTAAGCGAGCTTGCCGCGATGCGCGGCAGTGACGCACTCGTCCGGTTTATTCGATGCTCCCAACATGCCGATCCGCCTTAAACGGCGTGCCCGTCGATCACATCCGCAAGAGAAGTCGCGCGAAGCTCTGCGCGATCTGCTTCTGCCTCTCCGCGGGCAGGTTCAGCCAAAGGCTCAGTGGCGTGGTGATACTCAGGTTCGGAACTTTGGTGGGGTCTGGGACGCGACGCGGTCAGGATCGACTGGATGTTCATCGCGAATCACCTCCTCGATAGGGGGCCAAGGTGCGGTTCAAATGGTGCATCAATGTGAGCAGCATTCGCACGTTGATGCGGGCCAACGATTTCGATGCGCCTTGTTCTTCCGGTGACGCCGCTGGAAGGTCGGTCACCGAGCGCCGAATTGAACGGCGGCGCCCGTCAGATAATCGAAAAACGACGAAAGCCGGTCCGCGGGACGACACGAGCTCCAGACGCTGGCCGCAAGCGCCGTGACGCAGGTCGATTACCGTCAAATGAGACACCACCCCCTCGAGAATGGCGGCAGCATCTGATGTTTGGTTCGCCCGAAGACGGTAGCCCATTCGCTGAAGCTGACATTGGTGGTGATGACCACACTGGTGCGCTCGTAGAGGTGCTCAGCAGATGGTACAGCAACGGCCCGCCTGATGTGCTGAATGGCAGGTAATCGAGTTCATGGAGCAAGGATTGTGCTTCCAGGTTGGCCCCAGGATAGATCTCGGCTCGCCGGCGGATGATATCTCGGCAGCCGGGTCAGCGAGACGGTACATGAGGAACGGGACCCCAGCCATCCCCCGCCACAATTTTTCCGAGGTGCACGAGGAGCGCATGCGTGTGCGGCCACGCGGCGAAAAAGTAGCTTGGCGCTTGATTTTATTTCGACTCCGCCGGCGCCGAATTTCGATAGCGTGGTTTTCCAGTCGTTCGGCAGTGATCTAGAAACGACGATAACAATGGGAACAGGGAATGAGCAAAGCGCCTCAAGAGGCCGTCATTCGATGCGAGGGAGTCTGGAAGGTTTTCGGAGCGAGAGCGAAAGACGCGATCCGTGCTGTGAAGGCTGGACAGCTGAGCAAGACCCAAATCCGTGACGAACTCGACTGCACAGTTGGTGTGCGCGACGCAAGCTTCAGCGTTGGCCGCGGTGAGATCTTCTGCATCATGGGGCTGTCCGGCTCCGGGAAGTCGACCCTCATCCGCCATATCAATCGGCTCATCGAGCCCACCGATGGGGCTGTCTACATTGAAGACCGCAACGTCAACGCCATGGGCGCAAAGGAGTTAAGGCAGCTCCGCGCGGAAAAGATCGGCATGGTGTTCCAGAACATGGCGTTGATGCCCCATCGCAATGTCCGGGACAATGTAGCATTCGCGCTCGAGGTTAGAGGGGTTCCGGAGGCCAAGCGTCGCGATGTCGCGCGCGAGGCAATCGAGGCGGTTGAACTGACCGGCTGGGATCTCAAGTACCCCGACGAACTGTCCGGCGGAATGCAGCAGCGCGTAGGTCTCGCCCGCGCGATAGCTGCCAACCCGACCATACTATTGATGGATGAACCGTTTTCGGCGCTCGATCCACTCATAAGGCGTCAGCTACAGGGAATGTTCATGGAACTGTCAGCTGACCTTCACAAGACCACAGTCTTCATCACCCACGATCTCGACGAAGCCATCCGCATCGGTGACCGTATCGCGATCATGAAGGATGGCGTCCTGGTGCAGGTTGGCACCGCGGAAGAAATCGTAACGAACCCGGCGGATGGCTATGTGGCGCAGTTCGTCAGCGGCATTTCCAAACTAGATTTGGTGACCGCGGCCAAGATTATGCAGCCGTTCGAAGAGTATCGGCAGCAGTTCAATGCGAACGACCTGGCGAACTCGCCCGTTGCCAACCCTGCTGACAAGCTTAACGCGCTCGTCGACCTCTCTGTCGGAACCGACCATCCAATTGTTGTGAAACAAGGGGACGCGATCGTCGGCGTCATAACAAAAGATGCCCTTCTCCGCGGGATTCAAGGGCGCGACGACGGTTTTGGATCTAACCGGAGGGCCAACTGATGTCCGACGAAAAAAGCTTCAACTGGCTAGATCCGTTCTCAACTATCGACCTTGACATCGCAGGCCATTCAGATGGTATCAAAGAATGGGCCATCGAGCATCGTGAAGCGATCCAGCCTCTAAAAATGTTCCTAGACGGTTTGATTCGAGGAATTGAACGTACCTTTCAGACTGTTCCCCCATTAGTGATGTTTGCCATCATTGTGCTGATTGCCTGGCAGGCGGCCGGCCGCCGAACTGCCGTCTACGTAGCCTTCGCGTTGCTCGTTCTTGGGTTCCTCTCCCCGGAGGCCTGGGCTCTGGCTATGACCACCCTAGCCATTGTGGTTTCCGCCGTGATAATCTCCGTTATCATTGGGCTTCCGCTCGGAATATTGGCGGGGAAGAGCGATCGCTTCGAGACCGTCCTTCGGCCAATACTCGACACGATGCAGACCATTCCTGCATTCGTCTATCTGGTTCCGGTCGTTATGCTTATCGGAATTGGCAATGTCTCCGGCGTGCTAGTAACGGTCATATTCGCTCTCGCCCCCCTAATAAGACTCACGTCGCTGGGAATTAGGACCGTCAATCCAAGCGTTGTGGAAGCGGCAAGGGCCTTTGGGGCAACTCCCTCACAGATCATGTTCAAGGTTGAGTTGCCAATGGCCACTCCGACCATCTTTGCCGGCCTCAATCAAACCATCATGCTGTCGCTGTCGATGGTAGTCATCGCGTCAATGATTTCGGTCAAAGGGCTAGGTAACGAGGTGCTCCGCGCCATGGGGCGCCTGGATGCCGGAAAGGCCATCGTCGGCGGCCTTGGCATAGTGATGCTTGCAATCATCCTAGACCGAATAACTCAAGGTCTTAGCCGCTCCGGACGCGCGTTGGGGCATCGTCGCTGGTGGCAGATCGGGCCTATTGGCCTCATCTCAAATCTGTTTCGCAATAGGACTTGATGCACGTTCAACTGCCTACAACAATGGAGGAATTATATGAAATTCGTTTCTCTTACTGCAGCGATCGTGTTGTCGCTTGTTGCCACGTCCAGCCTTGCTAATGATAAACCTGGCGAAGGCGTGACAGTGCGACCGGTTATACAACCAACTATGGAGGAAATGTTTCAGGCGCGGATTGTTTTTCACGCTCTGAAGGACCTGGGCTACACTGTGGCTGAACCTCAGGAAGTGTTAGCCCAGACAGCCCATCTCGCTGTAGCCACCGGCGACGCCGACCTTTACACCGCCAGTTGGGACTCTCTACATGACAAGTTCTTTCAAGAGGCGGGTGGCGCTAAGGTGATGACCAAAGTCGGTACCTTGGTCGAAGGGTGCCTGCAAGGATACTTGGTCGACAAGGCTAGCTACGATGCTGGCGTCGAGAATTTGGGCGACCTTAAGGACCCAAAGATTGCCGCCAGATTCTCTGCGGATGGATCCGGAAAGGCCGACCTTGCGGGCTGTGTTCCTGGTTGGGGATGCGAACGCGTGATCGAGCATCATTTGACCGAGTACGGGCTTCGCAACACCGTTACCCACAATCAGGGTGAATACAACGCAATCATCGCCGACACAATCGCGCGGGCCAAAAATGGCAAACCCGTACTCTACTACACCTGGACACCCTATTGGGTTTCTGGTGCTCTGATTCCCGGGAAGGACGTCGAATGGCTGAGTGTTCCCTACACTTCGTTGCCGGACGGCGCCGAAGCCAACACTGTGTTTAACGGCAAGAACTTGGGCTTCGCGGTTGATAGCCAGCGCATCGTTGCGCGCAACGATTTCCTCGATTCTAATCCCGCAGCACGGAAGCTTTTTGAGGTCGCCAAGGTATACATCAATGACATTTCGGCCGAGAACAAGTTGATAGCTGACGGCGAGAAGAGCTCGGCCGACATCGATAAGCACGTTGATACTTGGATCAAGGCTCACCAAGCCGACTACGACGCATGGCTCAAAGCGGCTCGTGGGGCATCCAAGTAAAGCACAACAGGCGGGGCGCTGTTAATGGCGCCCCGCAGTCTCCGTAGTACCAAAAGTGTTGACTTCCGCGGGGGCAAAGCGAGGGCTACGGGTACACGCCGGGGAGCGATTGCCCGTTCCTCTTGCGTCGGAAGCTGTCCCGTAAGATTCTCGCCTTTTTCTTTCTTGCGAGGCGCATCCATGTGCAGCGGTTCAGCCACATTCAATTCCATTTGCTCCAAAAGAGTCACGACCTCGCCGTCGGCTATGCCCAACCTCTTGGCAAGAGGAACCTTCTGGTCGCTGGGCTCTCACCCGGTCTAGCCAAACTTGGTCGCAAACGCGCGCCGCGATCTGCTCGCCAAAGTCAGCTCCGACGATCTTGCAACTTCATGTGAAGGGTTGCCATACCGCCGGGAGAGGTCCAGATCTCGCCGTCTTCTTGAAAGATGGCGCGGCTTGGGACTGCTTTCGTGAATTGCTCGCTGAAGTGGGGAAGCCTTTCCCAATGAATGCGTATTTCCGTCGATCGAGCAATCCTGCTCTAGGCTTAGGCTAGCCAACGGATAGACTCCGAAGCCAAGCGCTCCGACGGAGATTTATCGAAGCCTGCATTCGCGCAGCCAAGCCTCCAGACCGCGATCAGCGGCGCTCCCCAAGATTCGACGGGCGCAGACGACTACCATCGCCGGCCTATCAAAACAGCCAATTCGTCTTCGTTTCTTCGTTCGAACACCAGTTCGGTTTTCGCAGTCAGATCAATGCCGCAACTTGATTTGACCGGGGCGCGCCATCCCTTGAAGCGACACGCCAGACATATCCGCTGTAAGCGGCTTCGCGGCTTCAGACCGCGGATGGTTGCAAAATCTTGGTTGCCTCTGAGAAAAGCGCTTTGATATCCTTTGACGAATCCAACACGTGCTCAGGTGCGATGGTCTCCCCGGCTTCTATGATCCGCTTGCCGACCATATAAGCGCGTGGGTCATTTATTGCATCGAGAGCTAAGAGCTGACCGGCCTTATAGTACCAGATCGACCGTGACCGTTCATCATCGACCCTCCGTTCGACGATGTGGTCGTAGCCAGTGTTCAATCCTGCTATCTGCAGTTTGGTGTCATACTGATCCGACCAGAACCAAGGCTTCGCCTTATAGCTCTCCGAGGCACCGAGCATGTTTCCGGCTACCAGCTCGGCATGGTCGATCGCATTGCCGACGCTTTCAAGTCGGATGCGCCTGCCGTCATAGGGGAAGGAGGCACATTCGCCGGCTGACCAAATGCTGGGGTCCGAAGTGCGCCCCTGGCCGTCGGTTCGGATGCCATTTTCGATCTCAAGGCCTGCTTCCTCAGCGAGGCCAGCTTGGGGGGTGACCCCAATGGCAACAATGACGAAGTCAACCGGGAGGTTCATGCCATTGGAGAGCACTGCGCCAGACACTTGGCCTCGGCCTGTCAGACGGTTGAGTGCCATATTCTCAAGGATCTTAACGCCGTGGTTGGAGTGCAGCTTACGGAAATAGTCTGACGTTGGCGGCGCCGCGACGCGCTGGAGAATCCGAGGGGCCATTTCAATAAGGGTAAGCTCGAGCCCAAGTTTCACCCCCACGGCGGCGGCCTCGAGCCCGAGATACCCGCCCCCGACAATGAGGAGCTTCCGCCCGAACTGGAATTCCGTGGCCATCGCATCGGCATCGGCAAGCGTGCGGATCGTATACACGCCTTTCAAGCTGCCGCCCGCGGTTGACGGGATCTGCCTGGGGCGCGAGCCTGTTGTCAGCGCCAGTTTGTCATAAGGGATTGACTCATCGCCCACGCGCACAGTCTTGGTCGAGCGATCGATCGACGTGACAGGTGCGGCCAGTTTGAGATTAATTTCATTTTCTTTCCAGAACGAGGCCGCGCGAAGGTAGAGGCGCCCTAGGTCCATTTCTCGAAGAAGATAGCCCTTGGACAGTGGAGGCCGTTGATAGGGCGGCGTGGGCTCCTCGCCAATAAGCGTTACCGGCCCACCGTAACCCAAGGCCCGCATCTTCGCTGCAAGCGATGCTCCAGCTTGCCCGGCGCCGACAATTACAAAGCCGGTCATCACAATTCCCTCCGCAAATCGGACCAACTTTTCCCGTGCTTCGACGATCGTCTGAGAACTCAGGTCTGCTTTTCGGGCATGTGAAGAATTAGTCCTTCCAATGCATCGTTGACCCTAATCTGACAGGTCAGCCGCGAACGGTCCGGATCTGGCTCGTAGGCGAAGTCGAGCATGTCCTGTTCCATCGCCTTCTTCGGGGGAAGCTTTCCCACCCAGTTTGGATCGACATAGACGTGACAGGTTGCGCAAGCACACGCTCCGCCACAATCTGCCTCGATACCTGGAATGCCATTGTCTCGGGCCCCTTCCATGACCGTGGCGCCGCGAGGAACATCCACGACATGCTCCCGGCCGTTATGTTCAACGTAAGTGATCTTGATCATGGCGACTTCCCTGACAGTTATCAGACATTATGGCGACCAGAAGCGCATGCCCGGCATATTACTTCTTCCGCATTTCTTTCAAGCGGGCCCGCGTGCGGGCCGTAGCCTCTTCCGTGCCATCATGAAAAGTACCGAACCATTTATCGCAGGGTACCTCGGGCTCCCCGTAGTTGCACTCAAAATAACGGTGGTGCAGTTGATGGAAAAAGTCACCTACCTTCAGTCCAGCGTCGCTGTCTTCTCCAGCGGTCACGGTCTCGTAGCCAGCGTGCGAAGTGATGGCGAGAAGTACCTTCTGCTGCAGCTGGAAGATGAAGTGTATGGGATGGGATGGGATCACCACATGGATCAGAACGGAACTCAGATAGCCGATATGCTCGACTGGGTGCATCGACATGCCCGACCAAGGGCCGACATTTACGTTTCGATGATGTAGAGAATGGACGCGATTATATAGGGGCCCCCAATGCAGCAGGCGATGTATCCAGTAAAAATGGAACACGCCGTAAATTGGTAGAAAGCCAAACCAAAGGACAAACCAGCCAGGGTGGTCAGAAAAATTCAAGATTGGTACGTATCCGTTAGCGTATGCCCACACGCCAACAACTTCATACGCTGTCCAAATCGTCACCCCGCTGACAATCGACCAAAAAACGTTGTCTAGGAATTGACTATTGAATGTATAAAGGGAGTTTTTCTTCTGGAACGGACGGGCATCATAACGAAAATGATTGCCTTGCTTTTTGAATGTGTAAAGATAAAGATGCATCCCCCCTGCCACCAGGGCCATCAGCGCAAGGTTGCGCAGATAAACGGCCGCGATCCAATTAAAGGCGAAGGTTTGCGCTGTTTCCAATGAAGGTGACAGGTAGAACCATGTCAAAAACGACACGCCGAGAACAAGCAGCCGATCCGATATTGGAAGCCAGGAATTCCACAATAACGTGAGCCCAGCGATCGGACCGCCCTTAAAGTTAAACAGTGAACGGTCCTGCAGCGGGAGATCAGGGTGATAGTTCCAGGTCGATTTTCCCGGAAGGGTCACTTCTGGCTTTGTGCTCTCTAGTGTCATTTCCCGTTCCCTTTGCTTTGCGAGCCGAACGAGTACGTCTCGTCCAGCCGAGCTCGGAAGACTTCAAGCTCATTAGCTTTCAATGAGATGGAGACGTCCTTGTAAGGGAAGGAGCCGTCGCGTACTGCCGACTGAAACGCGCTCAGGGCCTTTGAGCGATCCAGCTCGATCTGCTGCTGTAGGCGAAGTACATTGCCGTACGCGTGGGCATGCCGTGGCGGGTTTGCTGTTTCGCCACAAATGTCCTCGGAAAAGAGGAACGTCACGTCCCCCCCGGAACCAGAGCCGATTGAGAAGGTAATCAAGCTAGTTCGCTTGTTGATCTCTTCTAGCACCTGTTGAGGGACCAACTCGACCTCGACGGCGAATGCTCCGGCTTCTTCCATAGCGCGAAACTCTTCGGCTAATTTGAGCGCCTCATCCGCAGTTGTGCCGTAGGCCCGCAAACCTCCAATCCAGGTGCTGTAAGGCGGGACTAACCCGAGATGGCCCATGACTGGAAAATTGAGGTCGGCTAACATCCTGACGGTGGCGAGGCTGCGGGTCGTATATAACGCATCTGCACCCTGATCCATCGCCCGCATTGCGCCTTCAAGAACGTCGTTCTCGGTCGGATGATCGACGAGCATGAGAGCGGCGGTGATGAATGTGTTTGGAGCCGCCTCACGTACTTCCTTCAACATTTGGCTGCGGGTGATGATCGTATCTATCCCGGCGGCGGCAGCCCGCGCTGCCTGTTCGCCATTCAATGCAGTCACTTCGGTTAGCTGCAGCTTTCCTTTGTTGGCGCGCAAATCTGCGACGGTCCAATTTCGTTGGGCGGGTCGGTGACCGAACGTGAAAATGTTGCGCATTGTAATACTTTCTTGAAGCGGCCGTGTCGTGGTTTTCACATTGGTTTAACGATGTCGCCATGGCTCACTAGGATCAAATGAAATCTAACCCCCTCTTGCATTCCTCCAGAGAATGCAAGAGAGGAAGCTGACCTCATATTCCAGAGGAAAATCGCCACGGCGTGCGATGAGCGCCTCTATTCGACAGGTTGTGGTCGAGCGCTTGTCGAGCTTTCCGCTTCGCTAGCGCGTGACGTCTCGGTCATACTTGTCTAGGGGGTGGCGCTCGGTCTGTCGCTTGATGGGATCGGAAGCATGAGGCTGAACAATCTCGGAGCCGTCTTGATCCCCGCAGAGGACTTCGTCAACGAGTTGCGCTCGATGAAGGTGACACCACACGTAGCGCAGAACACGAACGGCCGTCGTTCGGCGATCGATCGCCGCACCACGCGCCACGGTGGCTATGCGGTCAGCCAGCGCATCAGAAAGCGCATCGAAGAGGCGTTCGGCTGGATCAAAACCGTCGCTGGGCAGGAGAAGACCAAATTGCGCGGCCGCGACCGCGTTGGGTGGGCCTTCACCTTCGCGGCCGCCGCCTACAATCTGGTGCGGCTGCCCAAGCTCTTGGCGGCCTCGAAATGACCGTGCCCGCAGGCTGCCAACTGATCGGCCGCTGGCGGATCATCGAAGCCGATCTGTGGGATCGCGGTTACCTGAACCTCGGTGGACCCGCAACCATCGCCATCGGACCCGACAACAACGGCGAGATCGCCTTTGGCGCCCTGCAAGCCGGTCTCGATCTGAGCTACAGCCCCTCGATACTTCACTTCACATGGGCCGGGTGTGACGAGATGGATGAAGTCACCGGCGATGGCTATGCCGAATTGCTCGACGACGGCTCGATCGAGATCACATTCGCCTACCACAACGGCGACGAGGCCATCCTCAAGGCAATACGTCAGACTTCTTCAACAGCCTGCTAGCCTAGGCGGTTGGCCAGTGCCTGCTGACATACCCGGTCATATACCGAAGGTATGCCTAAAGGTCTGGTCTTGCCCGGAGCTCCCCTCTTAGGGATCTCCAATCTTCGCACCGCTTGCGGCTGATAGGTTTGTTCCCGGAGTTCTCGGTGAAGCCGGTCCAGATTTTCATTCAGATTCGTCTCAAAGTCCCCGATCGTCACCCTATCGGCTCCGCTCGCTCCTCGATTGGCGCGAACGCGCTCCCACGCAAGCTTTAAGTTCTCGCGTGAGTATACTTTGTCCACCAGAGAGTGAACCTTCTTCGTCTGACGTTCGAACGTCAAATGATCGGATAGTCTCCTCGAAGCGTGACGTTCGGGTTTTTCACAAAGGGAATTTTCCATCTTCACGCTCTTTTCTCATCTAGCTCGACCGCTCTAGTTCGATCCATTCATGAACGTCCTTCCCCGGACCACTCTCGATCCGCCGTCGCCGGTCACGCGAGTTATTCGTCTCGCGCTTCAGGTACTATTACGTTCTCCGACTCCTGTCGGTGCATCGCTTCCCATTTCGCTTTCGCTTATAGGGTCGCTTACCTGGCTTAAAACCAGGCCACCGGCAGGTCTCCTGGGGTCACGCATGAATCTTCCGTATCGTGCCGCCAGCAAACACCTTGGTACGATGGGTGAATGAGTGACGCCTTCGCCCCCATAGTGCGGGCTCGACCTAATCCCATCTTTGGCCGACCTGTTCATCAGGGGTCCGATTACAGCCCGATACTTCTCCTCAAACCCTTCGGATTCCGGATCACTCCGGACACCCTATCCTCCAGCGAGTAAACCCGCTGGCCGACGAGGCATTACCCCCGCCTTTGGATACAGCACCCCTCATCCGGGCACCGGAGGGACTTTAACCCTCCTGATTCATGCGCTGCCCAGCGCACACTATGAACCAGTCCGACTCCCGACCTCTCCCAGTGCCTTGCCGCTATCCTCCGGGACCAACCCAGCTGACCCAGTCGCGCCTCTCATGCTCCCATGATCGCTTCCATGCGCGATCCGGCGATCAATCCGGCGGAGCGGCGTCGTCTCGTGTAACGACGATGCTCGTATTGGCTTCGTGTTTAGGGAACCTATAGCGCGGTATACGCGGCATCAATCACATCGACTCGAAAGCATCGCTAGAGGCATCGTGAGGTTCCGGGAACGATCGCGTTTGATGGTCCTGACGACGTCGGAGGCCTTGGAAAGGCTGCTTGCCAGCACGCCGTAGATGTCTTTGCCAGCGCTGGTAAGCATCACGCCGGTTCCTCGCCTCACAAACAGCGGAACACCAAGGTCATCCTCAATGGCTTTGATCTGCCGACGGACTTCTCCCGATGTTATGCCCAGCTCGGAGGCCGCAAGCTCCAATGAGAGATGGCGTGCCGCGGCCTCGAATGCCGTGAGGGCAGTCAGCGACGGGAGGTCATAATACTGAGAAACCATTGAGAATCCAATCAGATCGGGAGTCGCGAACCAAACAACAGGGTATCTGCTCGCCCTCTGCCCCATAAAGGACCGCCGCCATTTTGATCAATCACACTAACCTCCTTAACGGATTGCGGCCATCCGGCGCGACCAAGGCAAGTTGCGTGCCGAATGGCGCACCGTTTTAGTTGCACAACTTCCCCATACCGACGGGGCGCCCTGGCGGCCTTTTCGGCGGGTTTCCGACATTCTTGTCCAGCTCCAGACACAAGGTTTGTGGATAGACATGCGCGGGACCGTCACATTGACGATGTGGAATGTGGCCACGGTGTGGGGAGTATGAATAAGCCCCGTCACTCGGGGTTTATCCGCCATCGCTTCCCCGCCGAGATGGTCAGCGTGGGGGACCAAGTAGCCCATATGATCCCCGTTGCGAGAAGTTCGGGTATAGGCCTAGCCGGGGTATCGGCCTTGCCGCTCGCCAAGATCGGCACGGTGGTGCCGTCATCATGCAGACGCTTGGCAGCAAGCACATGCGCCTCGATCAGCGCGTGCACCGGCTTCAGCACCGCGGCATGCCGGTTCAACGGTTAAGTTAATGCTGGGGAACCTCTCGAACAGGATCGTTGCCAACAGGTTCGGCCCGGCAAAGCCGCTCTACGCCACACGGAAGGGTGCAGGCGGCTGCGTGCCTCGCATTCTTGACAGGGGAACTTCTCGCGCTCGGTCTGGATCACTTTGCACTGGTGTGGGAGGATATTCAATTCTCTGTGACATCCTCGCCAAGCTCCGCCAGTCTGGCCTTAACGTGCGGCAGACACTGTCACGTGACTAATTGCCTGTCCGCTCTGATCACGCTTTGGCCAAGTGAGCGTAACTTGCTGCGAAACGCCCGAATTTGTGCTCGCCGCAAGTCACCGGCCTGTAGTGAATCGGGTTGCTGTCTGTGACAGATGAGGCCAATGGTTCGATGATCGCGTTGAAATCAGCGTCGATAAAGAAGGGGATTGAGTATCGCTCGCGGCCCGAGATATTCACCACGCGGTGCATGTTCGCCAGATAGAGATCGTTCGTGAGCCGCTGAATCAGATCGCCAATGTTAATTACGAATGTTCCGTGGATCGGAATGCCCTCGACCCAATCGCCATCTCGGTTCATGACCTGAAGACCACCCACGTCGTCCTGCGCCAGGATGGTCAGATTTCCGTAATCCGTGTGGGCGCCAATCCCGATGATGTCTTCGCTGACATAACCACTCTGCGGCGGGTAGTGAAGCAGACGCTGAATGCTGATCGGGTCCCGCATGAGGTTCTCGAAGTAGCTCTCCGGCAGGTCCAGACTGAGCGCGATGCCTTTCAAAAGTGTTTTCGCGAGGCCAACCATCTTTTGATGGTATCCGTATGTCAGTTCCCGAAACTCGGGCAGACTTGAGGGCCACTGGTTGGCGCCAAAAAACGGACCTTCCAGCGTCGAACGTTCAGGTCCAATGTCAAAGCACTCCTTCAGGTCCTTGGTCTTGCCCGGATCGGTGTTCTCCCCGAACGGCTCAATGTATCCGCGAAGGGCGACCTCGGAGTTGCTAATATGCAATGACATCTTCTGCGACATGGGCAGATCAAAGAAACGACGGCTTACATCAAATACCGAATCTACAAAGTCCTGCGGAATGCCGTGGTTCTTCACATACATGAACCCAGTGTTCGACAACGCCCAACGTATCTCCTTCGCCACCCCATGCTTATTGCTGCCGTCGAGAAGCGGCGCGATGTCAACCACCGGGATTTTTTCAAAGCTTTCGCGTTTCGCGCGCAGGTTGTCGTCCAGTTTGGCTACGAGATCCTTCCGCATGATTACACCTTTGTTTGACGATAGAGCCGGCACAACGATTTGTGCATTTTTATTTGGCTGGCAGCACGAAGAATTGTCGGGAAACCTGGATTGCTAGCACGATGCGGTTCTTTCCGTGGTCCCATGCTCAACAATGGAGAAGAACCCGAACTTCTGGCAGGGCATGCGCAGGCGCTTGCGCTCCTTCGTGTCGCCTGGCATAGGCTGCAAATTGGCGCCGCGAGTGTTTCGGTAGCGTCATCCTGGCTGCTCCTCCGTTCGTGCGCTGGCCTTCTTGGGCACCTGGAAAACCCAGTAGTGTGCGTCCTCCTCGGCGACGTATCTGCCGTCGTTTAGACGCTGTGCCGGCATAAGGGTGCCCGCATCCTCCAGGCGCCGCACCTCGTCTTCAAAGGATGCGGTCTCCGCGTAGCTTTTGCGGGTGCTTACGATGACGAATCCGTTCGGGCGCGTGACGCGAGCCAGTTCGCGCAGTGCATCCGGTCGGACATGCCCGAGCGTGAAGACGCCGCAGCAGACCGTGATGTCATAGCTTGCGCTGGTGTGGTCGGAGAGCGGCCCATTAAGGTCGACATCGCCTCGGACATCGCGGTAGACGCGGGTTTTCCGGGCCTTGTCGGCCATCTCCTCCGAGAGATCGAACCCGTCGATCAACCGGAATCCGAGGCGTTCCAGTTCCACGCCGACGAGGCCCGTTCCGCAGCCAGCGTCCAGGATTGCGATGGCTGCTCGCTGGCCGGCCAAGTAGGCCGTCTGCACGGCGCCCGTCAATTCCGCCACGATCATCGGCCCGCAGTATCCATCGCGGCCCACATCCAAATCGTAGGAACTGGCCCACCCGCGATAGAAGTGAACCAAGCGACCGGGGTCGCCGTCGAGAGCGTGGGAATCCTTTATGCGCTTTCGTGCGGCTTGCTCCAGTGCCGTCTGCCGATCGAGGGTGTTCATGATAGTTCCTCCGTATGTGAGTGACCCGAATGCGGTAAACTTGGCATTGGAGGCGCAATGGCCGGCTCAACCCAAGAGCTGTTCGTTCCGTACGCTGAGCCGGCCGTCGCGGGCGCTCCCGGCGAAATGCACGCCAACTGCTGCCGCCGGAAAGGCGATCTCAAGCATCTTTAGTCCGGATGTATCGACTGGAGCGCTGTCCGGCGCATTCCGACTAAGGCGCCCCGCGCGCCTATCAACTTGTCGAAAAGGTTGCAGGGCGGCGGCTGGTAGGTGACGACAAATGCCATAATCGCGGGTCGCATCGCGATGCGTCTTGTCACCGGGTGTCCTTTTCGAGCAAGTTCGCGGCCGCCGGATTAATGTCTTCTTTATCTGATGGCCGGCTCCCAGGAGCTTGGCGATCGGTCGGCCCAACGCTGTCGGTCGCAATGAATCCGATTCATTCTGGAAACGAGTGGCGCGCATGGCGCTTTCTCCACCCTCTACCGCACACATGGGGACTCCCTTTCACAAGTCATTCGGTGGCACCTATGGGCCAAATGGGCCAAATTCCATCGCTTCAAACGAATATCATCCGGCTCGTATTACTATCAAGCCAGCTTGTATTAAGAATGCAATTATTGATGTTAAGCAATTTTATAGGCAATTAATCTTTCTGTCGGGTTTTTTCCATAATACTTTAACAAGATATTTACATCTAGAGCGACTTTTCCCTGAAGGTGACGAATCTGTCCGGCAGCCGTGAGATTGGCTACGGTGCGGTCCGGTGGGAACCACGTTGATCTCAAGGCTGCTCGAAGCGAGCGCCAGCTGATCGGGATCGAGCATCTCCGATCTGCGGCTGGAAGGACGCGGGGTGGAGTTCACGTACCAAAAAAATGCTGCGTTCATTGCACAGGGCAGGAGTTCTGTCCCAATTTCATGCAGCCCATTGAATAATACGCAAGAAACCTCTGACTGGCCTCCGTCTGCACAGTTGGCACGACTTTTGATGCCCTTGTTGCCTGCGCCCGGACCTTCCGGCCAAGATTCAGATTGGGAGCCATCTCGAGATCGATGTATGAAGGACGAAAGCAACATGTCAGGTCGGCGTGAGTTCACACCGCCCGAGAATGCGGTACCAGAACCGCATAGAACCCTACGCGGCTGGTCCTCCTGGATGAGACAGGGTCAGACCAACTCGGCGCCGCTGCGCGGCTGGGGCGTGCGCGGCAAGCGGCTGATGACCCACGCGCCATATGGCGAAGGCGATGACCTTCATCGCCGCGCTACGACATAATCGGGGTAAGCGGGTGTTCTCAGGCCACGGTCTTTAGCTCGGGCGCCCCTGTAGGCGCAGGGCAACAGGCTGTCGATCTGGGGCTGTTCGGGTGGCCATTGACGATCCAGGTGAGTACGTCGGCGAGATAGCCGAATGGCTCGACGCCATTGGGTTTGCAGGTTTATGCCGACCGTCGAACTATGCCGAGTGCCTCTTTGGCCATGGCGGTTGGAGTGCGCTTCTCCTGCCGTTTTGGCCGGAGACCAGCCGTTGTCACTCGGCATATTTCTCATGCTCAAAGGGCGTTCAGGAATCCCAGAAGCCGGTCGTTTGGTCGAATCGTTCGGCCTTTGCGCGTTCATCTGGCTTCAGCTTGGCAAGTGCGGCTTCCTTCAGTTCAAGATGTGCGTGAAGATAGTATAGGTCAGCGTCGTTTCCATCGTTTCATGGCCCAGCCACAGGGCGATGACCGAACAATCGACGCCCGCCTGCAGCAGCTCCATCGCAGCGCTGTGGCGCAAGACATGGGGCGAGTCTATAAGGGATCCCGATGGGCATTCGGGGGGCAGGTCATGAATTGCGAATATATGTGCTCAGCAACGAGCAGTTGCGCTATTGGAACCGACGATCGTGCGTCGGTGATCACCGCGTGATCGGCCCGTGAAGCGCGACGGACGCTGGGTCAAATGCTCTGTCGGTCTCAGGACCACACAGGCGCCTTATTAACGGTAAGGATGAATCGCTTTGCGGCCAGCGACAAAAAGGGAGCAAATTCAGGCCGTGAGTCGCATCGAGCAGACCACAGGCGCCGATGAGAAGCTCGGTCGAAGGCACACCTGTGTTGGCGAGAGCAAGGAAACACTCAAACGCCTTTGCCCGACCAGCGCAGGCCTCGCGAACGGTTCAGACCGCCTGATGTCGCGGCGGTACTCCCGACGATTTGAAGCCGAGCGCCTGGTGCACGCCATTGTTGCGAAACGACAGGCGAGATCCGCGTCGCTCCTAATCCCTCTCTGGCCGAGCAGTTCGCCAGTGTCGCCGCCGCCACAACGATCTTGGGCGTGCTAGATCAGCGCTGCAACAAGAACTTCGAGAAAATTTACAAAACCTTTACGGCCGCAAATCGCTGATAATGGTACGGTCGTCCACAAGGTCTGGGGGTCAACGGCTGAAAGCGAGTCCCAATTGCGCTCCTGCCACCACACAGCACAGAATGGCGAGGAAACAGCCAATGCCAAGAAAAGCGATGATCCTGATTGAAGGTCATACGAGGGGTCCTGGTCTGCTATATGTCGAAGCCGCCAGGCGTCTTGGTCTTCATCCAATTACATTGTCGACTGATCCAGCTCGGTACGACTATCTTGCGGCGGAAAGCACAATACGCGTCGATACAAACAGCCTCGATGCGCTGATCCGCGAATGTTCCCAGCTAGGAAAGGACTACGACATTGCTGGCATTACATCCGCTGCGCAGTCTTGCTGCGCGACAGTTGGCAAGCTCTGCCGGTATTTCGATCTACCAGGACCGCCCCCCGAATTGATTGAGCGATGCAACGACAAATTCACTCAACGGCAGCTCCTCGCGGATGCGGGCGTTCCGATACCTGCTTATCGCTTGGCAGCAGATTTGACCGACGTAGAAAGCTATGCTGCGGAGATCGGCCTGCCGGTAATTCTTAAGCCAGCCGTAGGCATGGGCAGCCGCGGGGTCCGGTTGTGCCGCAATGAAGATGAGTTAGCCGAGCACGCTGAGTGTCTACTGGGCGGAAAGCATATATGGTGGTCTTCGCCTAGGATACTGGTCGAAGAATTCGTACAAGGTCCCTACTATAGCGTTGAGATAATGGGACATGAGGTCATTGGGATCGCCGCCGCAAAATTCTGCTCCCCGCCGCATTTCGTCTTTCGCGAGTATACCTATCCGGCCCAGCTAAGCGATAGGGAGCAAGCGCATATCGCCGATGTCTCGCTGAGCTGTTTGCGAGCTCTCGGGCTTGGCTGGGGGCCAACCAATGTTGAGCTCCGGTGGGGGAAGCTTGGCCCAGTGGTCATTGAAGTGAACCCCCGTCTTGCTGGCACCCCCGCGCCTCAACTAGTCCAACGGGCATATGGTGTCGATCTGATCACTGAGCACGTAAAGCTTGCCATTGGCGACGAATGTGATTTGCGCAGAACGAAGTCGCACACCGCGAGTGCCCGGATTCTGATACCGGATCTCGATGGTACTCTTGATCGGGTAAACGGCGAAAGCCGGGCTGCTGCTGTGTCGGGTGTCGCAGAGGTCCAACTTTATCTAAAACCCACGATGCAAATCGTCCGAAAAGGTGACATCCAAGATGGTATCGGACACGTCATCGCCGCTTCTCCCAGCCCTGCTCGGACGGAGGCGATACTTCAGCGTGCCGTCGGCCTAATAGATTGGTCGATCACACCGTTTCCGCCGCCTGGGTAATAGGACCAATCTACCGTCCCTGGGTGCGGCAGGGGAGGGACGGTGCTGTCCATACACGACCCTGCCGCTTTCCAGCTTCTCCCGCCTGGCGCTCACCAGCAGCACCCGTTGAAGCGTGGTCGAGCGCGTCCGAAATGCTCTTCGCCGAGCGAAGTGTCGAACCAGGCCTCCGAATCCGGGTTAACGGCGGAGTTGCCCGAGCATTGAGAAGGTATTGAGTGTCCCATGCGGCTCTCTTTCGCCTCAGTCTGATTGATCGCTAGTCGCCGAGGGCGCGCCAGGTTGAGGGCGAAGTGGCGGACGACGGCCATGTTGTGGCGCCGTGGCCTTTTCGGAGGCGCGAGAGGTCGTCCTGGAAGACGACGTCGAGGGTCCAGTGCAGGGCGTTTTCGAGTGGCCGCGCACGGCCTGGGCGGCCTGTTCGGCGGTCAACTCGGTCGAGACGCTGAACCCCGCTTCTCTCACCACGCCCAGGCTCGAGCCGCATGTTGACTGGTGCGGGTCGGCGCTGCTCATCCTGGTTTTGAGGACGAGCGCGGCCTGCACCACGGAGAGCGGCGGTGCTGGGCTTGTGCAATTTATCCTCTGTGGTTTGGGGGAAGGGTTCAGGTCCGGCCCGTCAGCGGGCCGCGGCGCATATTGTGCGCGAGGCTGAACTTCTGTGCGTATGGACAGGCCGAAGCCATTGCGACCTTGGTGCGACGCACCGAGACACGGACCTGCGCACCGATCTTCAGCAGCTTCAGCCTGATCGTGCCGCAGGTGGCGTTGGCGAGCCTGGTGGCCGAGGCCGAGGCGGCGCAAGGCGCAGATCAGGACGTAGGCAAACGAGGCGAAGCAAAATTCATCGCCCGATGAGTGGGGCCGCTCGTTTGTGGGCTTGACCGCCTCGAGCTCGGCCTCGGCCGCACCCAGCCCGCTCTCGACCTCGTCGAAAGCAAAGGCGTGCTGATCCGCATCGAACTTCACGGAGCTGCGTCCAAAGCGGACGCGGTCCAGCTGCTTGATGATAGCGTGAAGACGGCGATCCGAGCCACGGCGCGTTCATTGACGATCCCGAGGCGAATGACCTGCCTTGAGTATCACCTTCTCTGCTTCGAGATCCGCAGCCTCGGCCTCCGTCTCGGCCCTTTCCGAGGTCAGGGAGACAAGCATCGCTCTCAGCGTGTCGACATCATCGATAAGGGTAGAAGCGCTGCGCGTCATGGTTTCGACAGAGGCCCATTTTCCACGCCTTGGGGCCTCGCTTCATGCTGCCTCAGTCACTTCGCCACAGCCTATCCGGATTACGCCGTTCTGAACCTTCGGCCAGCGGACTCGCCATCTTCAGTCGCTTGGCGAACAGGCACATGCGGGCCCTTGCCCAATAGATCAGCTTCGGCACCGCCATCGCGCACCGATTTAGGTCGTCCATCGCGGGATGCCAGTTGGCCGGGAACCTTCACAATCCCAGAATCTTACGCGCACTTTACAATTCATTCCCGGAAGTGGAACGCAAATTGCAATTCTGGTTCTGTCGCGTATATGCGCCAGGCTTCAGGAGAGTGAGACGAAGTGTAATGGTACATCCAACTGACGCTATTTCAAACCGCGCCAATTTGCACGGTAGACGTTTCAAGCGCAGGCGCATTTTGGCGCAAGCCTTCCGCCTTGATATGCCACTTTGTAAACTCGAAAGTCCGCCTTGAGAGGTCGCTTTGGCTTGTCCGCAACCATTGCAGAAGCCATCTCGGGAGTGGACGTTTGCTGGGTTGCCGCGGAACGACGCCAAGGGTGCGTCACGACAGGACAGCGA
Source organism: Mesorhizobium sp. M0808 (assembly GCF_040320025.1). Classification (NCBI taxonomy): domain Bacteria; kingdom Pseudomonadati; phylum Pseudomonadota; class Alphaproteobacteria; order Hyphomicrobiales; family Phyllobacteriaceae; genus Mesorhizobium; species Mesorhizobium sp. M0808. Next base: position 2,979 of record NZ_JAMYOX010000022.1, on the reverse strand, counting down.
TCAACACGCCACGTTAGGAAGAGAATTTATGATCGATCTACTCAGTGACACCGTCACGCTCCCCACTCAGGAGATGCGACAGGCGATGTCCCATGCGAAAGTGGGCGACGCCGGGTACGGCGAAGACCCTACATTAAGCCGGCTGGAGGCGTTAGCAGCCGAGATGCTGGGCAAGGATGACGCGGCTTTCATGACGAGCGGATGCCAAGGCAACCTTGCCGCGTTGCTCGCGCACTGTCCCCGCGGCCATGAAGTAATCGTCGGCGATCGCTCGGATCTCTACGACTTTGAAGCCGGTAGCGTTTCGGCAGTGGGCGGCCTGGTCATGCATCCTGTGCTGACTGAACCCGACGGGCAGTTGTCGCTGGATAACCTGCGTGCGGCGATCCGCAACAAGAGCGATTACCAATGCGCGCCGCCCGGGGTGATAGTGTTGGAAAATCCCCACTGTCAACGTGGCGGGCGCGTCCTGCCTGCGTCCTACATCAAGGAGGTGCGCGCGCTTGCCAACGAGCACGGCCTGCCACTGCATCTAGATGGCGCCCGTATTTTCAACGCGGCCATCGCCTCGAAGAGGGCGGCTGCCGAAATTGCGGAGGACTTCGACTCCATCATGTTCAGTCTCTCGAAAGGACTCGCAGCGCCATTCGGCTCGATGGTGTGCGGACCACGACCCTTCATCGAGCGGGTGAGACGTTATCGGAAGCTTCTGGGAGGCGGCCTTCGCCAAGCCGGCTTCATGGCCAGTGCAGGTATCGTGGCACTTCAAACCATGGTAGGGCGGCTGATCGAAGACCATCGGCGCGCGCACTTACTGGCGGAGACAATTCGCGACATTCCCGGTATAAGCCTTGAGCCTCCCGTCATCGAAACGAACATGGTATTTTTCCGGCTCGAACAGCAAGGTCTGTCGACGCCAAACTTTCTGGCTGCGCTATCGGAGCGGGGCGTGCGGATGGGCACGCTCCGCGAAGGCCTGGTTCGAGCCGTGGTCCATTATCTCGTCAGCGATGACGATGTTGAGGCGACCGCAACAGCTATTCGATCGGTCCTACAGGCGGAGTCACGATGACCGGGTACAGCGGCTTCGTCGTGGTGAGAAGGGCCGCCAATGATCTTTGGCAATCACATCGTGCACAGCACCGATTCGCGATGCTCGGCCGGAAAGAGCGGGATCAGCTCGAACTGTTCATGACCGCTCGCTACGACAACTTGTTCCCGATGACCATGTTCTAGCCAAGGTTCGACCGTGTGTTTGATCTGTCATGGCTGCACGGCGAGGTCGCGGATCTCTATTCCATGACAATGGTCGCCCGGGCATCGATCCCGAGATCGCAGTCCGCCTGATGCTCGCCGGCTTCATGCTCGGGATTGTGCACGATCGCCGGCTGATGCGCGAGGCGCAGGTCAACGTCGCCATCCGGTGGTTCGTCGGCTATGGCCTGCATGAAGCGCTGCCGGATCATTCCTCGTTGACACGCATCCGCCAGCGCTGGGGCGAGGATCGGTTCCGCCGGATTTTCGAGCGCACCGTCCAGGCCTGCATCGAGGCAAAGATCGCGAAGGCGAGGTGGTTCACGTCGATGCTTCACTGATCCGAGCTGACGTGAGTTGGGACAGCCTGGCGGTGCGCCATATCGAGGCTGTGAGGTCGGTGAACGAGGATGCTGAGGCCGCTCTCAAAAGGAGCCGCAAGACCGGGAAGTTCAAGAAGGTCTGCTTCACCGACCCGGATGCCAGCATGACCACCAATGGCCGCAATCGCCGGCTGGAGCCTGCCTACAAGCAACATGCCGTCGTTGATGATCTGCGCGGCGTGGTTCTGGATGTCGCCGTGACCACGGGCGAGATCAACGAAGGGCAGATGATCGTCGAGCGGATTGATGCCACGATGAAGGCGACGGGGCTCTCCATCAGCACCGTCGCTGCCGATGCCGGCTATGCCTATGCAAAGGTTTACGCCACCGTTCTCGAGCAACGTCAGCGCCAGCGCGGCCGCAAGATCTACAGCCTGCACGCGCACGAGGTGGAATGCATCGGCAAGGGCAAGGCGCACATGCCCTATGAGTCGGGGTTAAGGTGTCGGTGGCCACCACGCTGAAGCGCTCCAAGGGCGGTCAGTTCGCTCTGCATGCAAAGGCACTGCCCGGCAATCCCTATGACGGTCACACGCTGGCGAGTATCATCCCCGACATGGAAAAGACCATCTGTCAATGCCGCTCGAATTTTCCCCAAAAGTGCCGAAGTAAAATTCCCCAGTTTCGCCGCTCAGACTGTCGCGGAGGGTGTCCATTTTTCGGTGGCCGGCCGCGCGGCCGCGATGGTGGATTTAATGTCGGCGGCGTGATGGAGGCTTTTGGTCGCAAGTGTTCGGGCATGAGCTCGGCGTGCTGGCGGAGCCGATAACTCGATCCTTCGATCTGGACGACGACCGCATGGTGAAGCAGGCGATCGAGAAGTGCGGTTGCGACGACAGGGTCGCCGAAGACCTCGCCCCATTCGGCGAAGCCGCGATTTGAGGTGAGAATCATTGCGCCCTTCTCATAGCGGGCGTTGACGAGTTGGAAGAACAGATTGCCGCCACCGTGGACGACGGGCAAGTAGCCGATCTCATCGACAACGAGCAGAGCAGGCCGGCAGAAGAAGCGGATGCGTTCCTGCAGGCGGCCTTCGCGTTCGGCCCTTGCCAGCGCGGCGATGAGTTCGGCGAGCGTGCAGAAATAGACGCTCTTTCCAGCCTTCACAGCCTCGACGGCAAGCGCAATGGCCAGATGGCTCTTGCCTGTGCCGGGCGGACTGGGCTCATAATGCCCGTTATCAGGATGGCGAGGCAAAGAAGATTGTCCGTTACGCCTTTCATCCACGTTCGGGCGGGGAGATTTTCGTCACAGGCCGTCAGCGTTATTGCGGTGAGCCGGCCTATGTCGGGCGACAACCGGATGGCAGCCTGGCGCTGATTCCGATCTGGATGACGGAAGA